>JBKPMS010000193.1:0-5895 GCA_046732275.1 Actinomycetota bacterium
TGGACGAAGGCCTGCGCGTGAACCGCGGCGAGCGGCTGCTCGTGAACGGAGCGGGCGGAGCCACCGGAAGATTGATCGTCTCGATGGCAGCTCTCCGCGGTGTCGAGGTGATCGCGACGGCGGGACCGAGGAGTCGCGAGCGGGTAATCGGTTCCGGAGCCGCGACGGTGATCGACTACCACGACCCGGACTGGACGGCCCAGGTCGTGGCGGCGACGGCCGGCCGTGGTGTCGACGCCGCTGCCAACGCGGCGCCCGACGGTGCCGTGCTCGCGCTCGCGGCGGTTCGAGACGGCGGTCGTCTGGTCACGATCACGTCCGACCCGCCTGAGAGCGAGCGAGGAATCGAAGTCGTCTCGCTGTACGTGCGCTCCGACGGGGAGCAGCTCGCGGGCGCCGGTCAAGATTTGGCCGAAGGACGGCTCGACTTCGAGCTCGGCGCGTCTTGCCCCCTGGCGGAGGCCGATGCGGCACTCGCTCGTGCCGTTGCAGGAGGTGGAACGGTTGCGCTCGAGATCTAGCTCCGCTGCGCCTTCACGATGTGCGGGACGGAGCGTGCGCTACCAGGCATATCTCCCCTAACGCCGAGCGCGGCGCGAGGTTTCCAGGGCATTGATTGGCTGCAATGATGGTTTCGTAGCTCGGCAAGGCCACGAGAGAGCCAGGAGGGACCGAGATGCCGCAGGTTGGAGTGGACGGGCTCGGCGATCAACTACGAGGTTCAGGGGGAGGGCGAGCCGCTCCTGCTGATCCATTACACGTCTGCCGATCACGCCAGCTGGGCGTTCCAGCTGCCGGTCTACACCGAGCACTTCAAGTGCATCGCGCTCGATCTTCCCGGCGCGGGCGAGAGTGACAAGCCGCCCGGGCCGTACTCGACCGACGGCCAGGCTGACCAGGTCGCCGCCTTCCTCGGTGCCATTGGGATCGAGCGCGCCCACGTCGCGGGCATGTCGTTCGGCGCCGCTGTGGGCATCCATTTGGCCGCGCGCCACCCACGTCGCGTGCGCTCGCTCTCCTGCACAGCGGCTGGCACGTCACTGACGACTATCTGAAGATCGTCATCGAGCAGTGGCGCACGCTTGCGTCCACGCTGCCGACCATCGCCGACGTAGCAGTCGACGGCATCTTTCCGTGGTGCTTCACGCCCGAGATGTACGTCGAGCGGCCGGACTTCGTCGACACGCTGGTGGAGTTCGTGCGCAGCCGCCCCGCCCAGTCGGTGGACGCATTCATGGCCCAGACCGATGCGGTCATTGCCCACGACGCCAGCGCGGCACTGGGCGAGATCCACGTTCCGACGCTGATCACGTTCGGGGCGCGCGACGTCGTCTGCTCCACACGCTTTGCCGAGCCGCTCAAGAGCGGAATCGCCGGCAGCGAGGTCGTAGTGTTCGAGCATCTCTCGCACGCTGGGCTGCACGAAGATCCCGAGACGTTCAACCGAGCAACGCTCGACTTCCTGCTCCGCCAGCGTTCGTGACAGCCGCACGGATCGCTTTTAAGCGCGTCAGCCCGCGGCATCTGTCCTCTGACTACGGAGTGGCGATTACCCCCGACTGCCGTCTGGTGAGAGCACGCTCGCGTAGGCGAGGCAACCACTCGTCCGCGTAAGCCTCCAATCCTCGGCTGTGGGAGCCCTCGGCTGGTCGCGGATAGCCGCGAATAGAGTTCATCCGAGCTGACGCCGGGTCGCGATACACGCGTATCACGGGATCGGAAGCGTGCCGCCGCCGTCGACGCAGTCGGCGAGGTAGAGCGCGGTGCCGAGACAGCCCGTCCAAAGTGAGTAACGCTGGTATTCCAGCTGCTCCAGCGCGTGCATCGCGAATGCGCGCGCTCGCATGAGCCACAGCTCGTCGCCGGTCCGCTCGAACAGCACGAGAAATGCGTATCCGTTTCCGGAGGTGCCGTGACACAGGCCGGCGCCTTTCTCGAGCGGACCGGCGCGCCACGTCAGCTCGCCGCCACCGAGCGCGAGATCCTCCTCTAGGAGCGGCCCTAGCGTGGCAACGATCCCGGGCGCTCCGTGACACCACTGCACGCGAATCCGGTTGTCGCGCTTGGCGACAAGGCCCGACCCAGCGAGACCCGGCCAGTTGACGAGGCCGTCCTCCTCAACGGCGTAGCGGCGCAGCGTGTCCGAGACGCCCCCGACGTCACCGAGGGCGAGGACGCAGCCGGCAAACCCGTGCGCAGACCCGAGATAGCGCACCGGCCTTTCTTCCAATCCGCGCTGTGTCCAGAGTCCGTCCTCGTCGCGCTGCGACCGTAGCCACTCGATGCTCGTGGTCACGTCGGCGCCGACTTCCCGCCCTGCAAGGATCGTGCCGGCGCTCCCCGACATCAGCTCGCAATGCTCGTCGTTGGCGTTGGCGTCGATCAGCTCCCCGAGCCGGTCGAGGTTCGTCCTCGAGGGCGCGAGCCGCTGCAGCACGAGCCGGATGCCCGTTTCGCCGAACGAGAGGCTGCACGTATCGTCGGTGTCGCTCCAGTCCATCGGGGCGACGGCGGACTCCTCGAGATAGGGCACGTAGTCGCGGCTCAGGTCGACGAAGTCGCGCCGCGCCAGGCGGTGCAGCGCGTCGACGACGCCTGCGCCACCCATATAGACGGAGCGAAGGCGCTTCGTCGTCAGGGACTCGTGGTCGTCAGCCGGATGCACCGGCCACCCGTCCTCGAACGCCGCCTCGACGTCGGCGACAACCCGGGCGATCGCCAACCGGACGCGGTCGGCGTCCCACGCCGTACCTGTGATTGGCTCGTGCGACTCCGGCGAGATCAGCATCAACTGCCAGCCCGGGCAGCTGCGTCGTAGCGCATGGGCTCAGCCTCGCACAACCGCCTTGCGCCGAACGGCCCTACGCACCCTACGAGCTCCAAATTCCTTCTCACTCCCGCTGTGGCGGTCCGCGAGAGATCGAGGAGGACCGCTCAGGCGACAATCCTGAACACTGGCCCAGGCGAGGGTCCTGCGTCCAACTACTGAGTAGCGGCAATACCCGACTCGCCACAAAGGGACGAACCTCGCCCGCGCGGGTCTTGGAGGAGCCGCCCGCGGCGACCGCCGTCACCATCCGCCTCAATCGGCGAGGATTCGTCCCATGGAGTGCGCGTTGCGAGAGGTGCGGGACGAGGATCTGGCGGTCATGTTCGAGCAGTGGGCGGATCCGGTTGCCGCGGACATGGCTGCCTTCACTGCGCCCAATCACATGGACCGGGACGCATTCGAGCGCCGCTGGTCTCGGCTAAGAGCCGACGAGAGCGTGATTAACAGGGTCATCGTCATCGACGGCGAAGTCGCCGGAACGATTGGGTCGTGGGGCGACCCCGGCGAGCGCGAGGTTACGTACTGGGTCGGCCGCTCCTACTGGGGGAAGGGGATCGCGACGTGCGCCCTCGACGCGTTCTTGGCTGTTGATCCGTCGCGCCCGCTCCATGCGCGTATCGCCTACGACAACATCGCGTCGCAACGCGTCCTCGAGAAGTGCGGCTTTCGCGTCATCGCGACTGAACGAGGCTTCGCTGAGGCACGTTCCGGCGAAATCGAGGAACTCGTGCTGCGGCTCGAGCAGGCGTAGGAGCAGCGCGCCGCAAGCGCCGAAGGCCTTCCGAGGCCGAGCTCGACGGCGGCCCACCCCGGCGTCCTGCCGCTGACTACTGAGTAGCGGTGATACCTGACTGGCTGATCGAGGGAGGACGCTTGCGAGGCGTCGTCCGCTTAGGGTCCGCGAGGTGAAGGTCACGAAAGAGGACGCGCGCCGCTTCCTGGTCGCCCGGCAACTCCTCGCCCCGGCGCGGTCGCTCGAGGGCGGGCCGGACGCTGTGCTTGAGGTCGTCCACAGGCTTGGCTCCATTCAGCTCGACCAGATCGAGGTGGCAGGCCGCAGCCACGACCTCGTGCTGCACGCGCGGGTCGCGGCCTACGAGCCCGCCTGGTTCGACCAGCTCTACGAACGCGGCGAGATCTTCGAGGCCTACAGCAAAGGGCTCTCGCTCGTGCCGGCGAGCGAATTCGCTTGGTTCCGCGTCCGCCGCAGCAGCCGCGCCCAGAAGGTGCTCGCCGACAACTCGGACGTCGCGAAGCGCGTGCTCGACCGGATCCACGCGGAAGGTCAGATGTCGACACTCGACTTCGAGCGCGAGACCAGCTCGACGAAGGACTGGTTCGGGGTACCCATGAACGCCATCCGGGCCGTGCTCGAGGCGTACGCGAAAACCGGCGAGCTGGCCACTGCGCAGCGCGAAGGCAACCACCGGTATTACGACCTGCCTGAGCGGCTCCTGCCCGCCGAATTCCTCGCGCACGACCTCACCCTGCGCGAACAGCTGCGGCACAAGATGCTGGCGCGTTATCGCGCACACGGGCTGATCGGTGCAAGCGGGCGCGGCGAGGGAATCTTCGACCAGCTCGGCCCGGCGAAGCCGGACGGGACGTATCCGGGCCGGGACGCGCTGCGGGAGGAGCTCGTCGAGCTGGGAGAGCTCGTGCCGGTCGAGGTCGAAGGCGTGAGCGGAAAGCGCTTCGTCGTTCGTGACGACGTCGAATTGCTCCACGCGCCCCCGGAGCCGCCGCCGTCCGTGGCGTTCCTCTCCCCGTACGACGCGCTGGTGTGGGACCGCAGGCTCCTCGCGAGCCTCTTCGACTTCGACTATGTGTGGGAGCTGTATGTGCCGCCGGACAAGCGCCGTTGGGGGTGGTACGTCCTGCCGATCGTCTTTCGGGACCGTCTTGTCGGCAGGATCGAGCCGCGCATCGAGCGCGACGAAGGCACTGCGCAAGTGCTCGCCGTCTGGTGGGAGGAGGGCTTCGAGCCGCGGCAGGCCGAGGGGTTCGTCGACGCGATGCGCGAGGCGCTCCGCGCGTACCTCCGCTTCGCCAAGGCGGACCGCATCGAGTGGCCGCCCGAGCTCGGCACCGAGAAGCGGCTCTTCGGTACGCCGTCACTTACGTGAGCCGTGCCCCGACGAGTCCAGCTGACCGACCGTCGCTTAGCGGCCCCGAGGAGTCAGGGACAGTCTTGGCTGTGCCTAGCGCGCACTGCGGCGCAGACGTCACCAATCGCTTAGTCTCCTGCGGCCCGATACTCACCCCCAAGGGAGGCACGCATGCACGCACTGGTAGTTAGGGTGAACATCGACGATTCAGAAGCGGCTGAGGCTCGCCTGCGTGAGGATGTCGTGCCGCGCGTCTCGCAGGCTCCGGGGTTCGTGGCCGGCTATTGGACGCGTAAGGACAACACCGGTCTCTCGATGCTCGTCTTCGAATCCGAGGAGGCAGCGACAGACGCCGAGGAGCGGGTGCGAGCGAATATGCCTGATGCGGTCACCCTTGAAAGCTCCGAGATTCGCGAGGTCGTAGCGAACGCGTGAGCCCAAACACGGTAAATGACGTCGTGACCGCCTAGGCCGCAGGCGCGCAAGCGCGACGTTCGGGGCACATTCCCGAACGCTCGCCGGCGAGCCTGCTCCCGCTGATCTCCGCACGCTCGCAGGCGAGCGTTCTCTCCCTAACTACGGAGTAGCGCTACTACCCGACTACCGGGAGCTAGGGAGAGGACGCTCGCGCAGGCGAGGGTCCTGCGCCCCACTACACGGCTTGAACCCGAGAATGGGCGTGCCGAAGTATCCACCGAGACCACTGGAAGCTCGTGAGCGTCACCTCCGTCACGAGCTCCGCGTCGTGGGACGGAGGGGTCGTTGTGACCCCTCCGTCCGTAAAGAGAGCTACGAACAGGCCTCCGGCGGATCTACCGGAATAGTCTGGTTCGGCGTTCCGCTCGGAGTCACGAAGGTCACATAGACGTCGAAGCCATCGTCGCGTGAGATCGCGCGATGGACGTGCCCGAAGCCCGGATCCATCAAGCCGGTTCCGGCTGGGTACCAGGTCGTTAC
>JBKPMS010000194.1:0-15020 GCA_046732275.1 Actinomycetota bacterium
GGCGCGATCGCGCTCGGCGCCAAGGGGCTCAACCTCGGCATCGACTTCAAGGGCGGCACCCAGCTCAGCTTCAAGACTCCGGTTGCCCATACCACCGGCGATGTGCGGGAGGTGATGGACAAGCAGGGCTACGGCGACGCCGTCATCCAGGGGCGAGGCAACGCGAGAAACGGCGACGAGTACACGAGCTTCCAGATCCGGACGAAGGCGCTCAGCGGGCCCAAGCTGACGCAGGTCACGCGCGCACTCGAGGAGAGCCTCCAGACGCAGGCGCCTGGTGCGACGACCGTCTCCTCGAGCTTCGGCCGGCAGATCGCGCGCAGCGCGATCGTCGCGATCATCGTCTCGCTCTTACTCGTCGTCCTCTACATCTCGATCCGGTTCGACCTCAAGTTCGCAGGCCCCGTGATCGTCGCGATGCTCCACGACGTCTTGATCTGTATCGGCATCTACGCGCTCGTCGGGCGCGAGGTCACGAGCTCGACCGTCGCCGCGATCCTGACCGTCCTCGGTTACTCCATCTACGACACGATCATCATCTTCGACCGCATCAGGGAGAACATCCCCATCATGCGCCGGTCGTCGTTCGCGACGATCGCGAACGTGTCGTTGTGGGAGACGATCCGCCGCTCGCTGGCGACGTCGTTCATCACGCTGCTGCCGGTCGTCGCACTCTTCCTCTTCGGCGGCGCGACGCTGAAGGACTTCGCCTTCGCGCTGATCGTCGGCATTATCGCCGGCGCTTATTCGTCGATCTTCATCGCGGCGCCGCTCCTGACGATGTGGAAGGAGCGCGAGCCGGAGTACGCGAGGCGGAAGGACGAGGTCATCGGGAAGGCCGGAATCGCGGTCGCGATGGAGCGTGCCGAGGAGGCTGCTGCCGCCGAGCCCGAGCCCGGACTCGTCGCTCCGGCACCGGCACCGGTCGCGATAGTCGATGGGTCCGACGGTGCAGCGGCTGCCGCCGCGCAGGCGAAGCGGGAGCGCCGGCGCCAGCGTCGCCGTGCGCGACCTCATGGGCGCGCCCGTTAGGTGACGGATTCGGACGACCGCGGCCCGGAAGATCCACTGCGTCGCATCGCCTCCGCGGCGCTCGGCGCTGTCGCGCTGACAGCCGAGCGGGCGGACGAGCTGGCGGAGTCGCTCGCCGAGCGCGGCGACCTGCAGAAGGAGGAGGTTCGGGCCTGGATCGACGATGCGACGAGCCGCTGGCGCGGCGAGGCCGCACGGGTCGGCGAGCGCGCCGGCGCGACGCTGCACTCGGTGCTGCGAGAGCTCGGCCTCGTCACGCGTGCCGACTGGGACGAGCTGGAGCTCCGCGTCGCCCAGCTCGAACACCGCCTCCGGCTCGTGGAAAACGATCCGCACACCACCGAGACGCAGCGCACGTAGTCCTTTCGGTCATGGCCGGTGCCAGGCACCGGACTTGGCCGAAAAGCCGGTTGCCCTGACGGTACTCTCAGATTCGTGCGGCGACCCACTCCGAGTGGTGAGCTGATCCTCGCCTGGGCTGCGGGCGCGGTCGGGGGAATCGGGATCGCCTCGGCGCTCACACCGGGGCTTGCAAACCGCTCCGATCTCGTCCGCGGCGTGCTCCCGCCCGGAGTGCCGAGCGCGGCTCGCGTGGCAACGCTCGCCTTCGGGCTCGCCCTCGTCTGGCTCGCACGTTCGCTGGCGCGCCGCCGGCGTCGCGCGTGGCAGCTCTCGGTGGCCCTCGTGTTCGGGATCTCCGTGGCGCATCTGGCGAAGGGGCTCGACGTGGAGGAGGCAGTGATGGCCGTCGTGCTGCTCCTCGCGCTGATCCGGTACCGGCGGCGCTTCGACGTTCCGGGTGATTCCGAGACGCGTCCGCTTCTCATCACGGCGCTGGCGCTCGCCGCGCTCGGAGCTTCGGTGCTCGTGCTCGAGGTCCGCGGCGTTCAACACGACAGGCTCGAAGACCTGCTCGGGGCGGTCACGGCGATTCTCGCCGTCCGCGCGTTCTACCTCTGGCTTCGACCGCTGTCGCACCGGGTACGCCAGTCGGCGGACGAACGGCGGACTGTCAGGAGCCTCGTCTGCGAGTACGGAGAGGACAGCCTTGCCTTCTTCACCCTTCGAAGGGACAAGAGCTACTTCTTCTCGCCGTCACGGCGGAGCTTCCTCGCCTATCGCGTCGTCGCGGGCTGCGCTCTCGTCAGCGGTGATCCCGTCGGTGCGCAGGACGAGCTCGGACCGCTCCTCGAGGAGTTCCGTCGGGTCTGTCACGCGCGAGGCTGGCGTCTCGCCCTGCTCAGTGTGCGCAGGGAGCTCCTGCCGCTCGTGCGGTCGCTGGGCCTGCACAGCATCAAGGTCGGGGACGAAGCGGTTGTCCGTCCGACGACGTTCCGGCTCGAGGGCCGAGCGATCCGCAAGGTGCGGCAATCGGTCGTGCGCCTAGAGCGCGCGGGATATCGCTTCCGGGTTGTACGCACCGCGGATGTCGACGGGCCGCTGCGCGAACAACTCATCGACGTCTCCGCCGTCTGGCGCGGCGCGAGCGCCGAGCGGGGCTTCTCGATGGCGATGGACGATCTCTTCGGAGAGCGCGACACGCTGTTTGCCGTCGCGGAACGCGGCGGCGAAGTGGGCGGTTTCCTTCACCTCGTGCCGAGTCTCAACGGCTTCTCGCTCGGCGCGATGCGACGCCGGCGCACGACGCCGAACGGCCTGATGGAGTTTCTGATCGCTTCGCTCTTGCTCTGGGCGCGGGAGCGCGAAGCCGGGGAGGTCTCCCTGAACTTCTGCGTCTTCTCCGACTTCCTCGGAGACAACGCGGAGGGCTCGGCGGCGGCCGTCCTGGGTCGCATGCTTCGCGTCGGAAACCGCATGTTCCAGCTCGAGCGTCTGCTCGTCTTCAGCCGGAAGTTCGGGCCGGAATGGCGCCCGCGGTACCTGTGCTTCGAGCGACTGGCGGATCTGCCGCCGGTGGGGCTCGCCTATCTGCGCGTGGAATCCCTGTTGACGCCGCCGGGGCCCTGGACCCGACGTTCCGACGCGGAACGGGTCCCGCAAGGCCGCCTGTCAGACTGAGGCGATGGCTCAGCCGGCCACCCGGAACCTCGGTCGCCTCTCCGAAATCGCCCAGGTGGCCGTCCGCCACGGCTTCGGCTACTGGTTCGACACGCATCGGCTCGCCGACCTCTTCCCGCGGCGGAGCCCGCGTGAGGAGCTCGACGGCCAGCCGTCCGAGCGCGGCAAGCACCTCCGCGAGATGCTCGACGAGCTCGGCCCGACATTCGTCAAGTTCGGCCAGGTGCTCTCGACGCGGCCCGACGTCCTCCCGCCGGACATCATCGCCGAGCTCCGCGGACTGCAGGACGACGTGCGTCCGTTTCCGTTCGCAGATGTCGAGCGCGTCGTCCAGGAGGAGCTCGGGCTCTCGCTCGACAAGCTCTTCACCGAGTTCGAGGTTCGTCCGATCGCGGCCGCGTCGATCGGGCAGGTGCACCTGGCGACGCTTCCGAACGGCAAGCGCGTCGCGGTCAAGGTGCAGCGTCCCGGCGCCCCGCGGCAGATCGAGGCCGACCTCGCGCTGCTCTACCAGGCCGCGCGAATCGCAAAGGAACGCGTTCGCGCGCTGGATTTCATCGATGCGCATCAGCTCGTCGACGAATTCGCCCGCTCGATCCGGCAGGAGCTCGACTACCGGCTCGAGGCCCGGAACGCGGACACCTTCCATCGCAATTTCGCCGGACATCCCCACGTGCGCGTGCCGCGCGTCTACTGGAGCTACACGCGCAGCCGAGTACTGACGCTCGAGTGGCTCGACGGGATCCAGGTCGCGGACATTCTCCCCGAGTCCTGGTCGGTCGAGGACCGTCGCGAGCTCGCGCACGTCATGGCAGAGGCGTGGATGACGATGATCTTCCGGCACGGGTTCTTCCACGGCGATCCGCACCCGGCGAACATCCTCGTGCTCGGCAGTCCCGACCAGATTGGTCTCGTCGACTTCGGCGCGGTCGGGAAGCTCACCGAGGACGACATGTCGAAGCTGACGCGGATGTTCATCGACGCCGCGTCCGAAAACGTGGACCTGCTGCCGAAGCGGCTGGCGGACCTCGGCGTCCGCTACCCCAAGGAACGCGAGGAGGAGTTTCACGCGCAGCTCCGCGACTTCTATTACCGCTACTACGGCGCGAGCCTCGCGGAGATCGACCCGCTCCAGGTGATCCGCGAGGTGTTCCAGCTCATCTACTCGCTCAACCTGCAGCTGCCGACGCGGTTCCTTCTCCTCGACAGGGCGATCGCGACGCTCGCGTCAGTGGGCGTCGACCTCTATCCGGACTTCAACGTCTTCGAGGTGGCGCGGCCGTATGCGCGTCGGCTGCTGCTCGATCGGTTGCATCCGCGCCGTGTCGCCGCCCGTGCCCGGAAGGAGACTCTCCGGCTCGGCCAGATGGCGATCGACCTGCCCTATCAGCTGCACGACACGCTCGAGCAGGTCCGCGACGGACAGATCGAGGTCGGCTTCGTTCACAAGGGTCTCGACGACTTGCTCAACCGCATCGACGTCGTCTTCAACCGGCTCGTCGTCGCCATGATCGTCGCGGGCGGGCTCATCGGCTCGAGCCTGATCGGGATCTTCTCCAAAGGCGGTCCGGAGCTACTCGGCGTCAACATCATCTCCGTGATCGGCTTCGCGTTCTCCGGCGTGCTCGGAATCTGGTTGCTGTGGAGCGTGCTCCGTAGCGGCCGGCTTTAGCCCGGGCCTGCTCTAGCGTTCTCGTCCCAAACAGCCGCATGTAGATCGTTCGTCACGCTTTCACGCGAAAGGACATCTAGTCCACGCACGAACGCTTCGCTACGTTCGCTGCATGTCGACCGCACTGCTGCTCGCCGAGCCGCAACCGGATACGCGCACGTTTCTCGAGCGTCATCTGACGAGCGACGGCTTTCGGCTCGTCGATGACGAAGTGCACCCGGACCTCGTGCTGCTCGGCGATACCACCGCTCTCGACGAGTACCGCGCCAGACACGGGAACGTCCCCGTCATCGTGCTCGGTGAGGCGGAAGCGGATGCCGTCGACCGCGTCCGTGCGCTCGAGCGCGGCTGTGACGACTTCCTCGTCCGCCCGTTCCACTACGAAGAGCTGCTCGCACGCATCCACGCCGTTCTTCGGCGCACGTCACCCGCCGGTCACGAGACGCGTCACGCCGGCCGGATCGTCGCCGACCTCGCGACGCGTACGGTCTCTGTAGACGGCATCGTCGTGGCGCTCGCGGGAAAGGAGTACGAGCTCCTGCTGAAGCTGATGACCGACCCGACCCGGGTCTTTACGAAGGAGCAGCTGCTCCGAGAGGTATGGGGCTTCCGCTCGTTGGGACGGACGCGGACGCTGGACTCGCACGCATCACGCTTGCGGCGAAAGCTGTCGGCCGGCATGGATGGACATGCCTTTGTCGTCAACGTTTGGGGGGTGGGCTATCGGCTGCTCGACGTCACCGGGCTGTAGAGGCGCGGCCTGGCCGTCAACGTTTCTCTAAGCTCGCGTCCATGAGCGCATTCGGCAATGTCTCGTCACTCGACGTGCAGCGCATCTGGGACGGCGTCCACGGCCGCGTTGTTCACGGTGACCGCCTCACGTTGGGCGTGATCGAGCTCGACCCCAACAGCATCGTTCCGGAGCACAGCCATGATCACGAGCAGCTCGGCATGTGTCTGTCCGGTTCGGTCATGTTTCGCGTCGGCGACGAGACCCGCGAGTTGGGGCCGGGCGAGACCTGGTGCATCGCGAGCAACGTCCCGCACGAGGTGCATGTCGGTCCGGACGGCGCGGTGGTGATCGACGTCTTCGCGCCGACGCGCGACGACTGGCGTGATGCCGAGCGCGTCGATGCGCGAACGCCGCGCTGGCCCTAGTCGAGGACCTCGACCGTGTCGCCGTCGCCGAGCGAGTGATCGCGGCCGACGCGCTGCCCCGGGAATCGCGCCGACGGGCCCCACACGCGGGCGCCGGTGCAGCGGGCCGCCAGGTCGTGATGGATCTTGTTCGCCACGTCGACCACCGTCACGGGTGGATGCAGCGCTATTGGATGGCCGCCGTCGCGGAGGTGCACGCGCACCAGCCCCGTCAGCCGCCAGACGAGCTCGCGGAGTCGATCCAAGCTCGGCTCGTCGAGGACGCTTACGCCGACGACCTCGAGCTCCGGAAAAGCCGCCTGCAGCGCGGCCGTTCCGCCGACCTCGTCCGCCTTCGTCGCGACGATCGCGGCGGGCAGCTCGATCCCCGCTTCATTCAGCTCGTGCCTGAGGGACCGCAGGTCGTCGACCGGCAAGGTCGGGTCGTGGCAGAAGAGGATCGCGTCGGCATTCCGGAGGACGCCGAGCAACGGACGCGCGCCCCCGCGTCCTTCAGACGCGCCTTCGATCAGCCCCGGGATCTCCACCAGCTGCACGAGCACGCCGCCGATGCGCGTCAGTGCCGGCACCGGCCGCGTCGTCGTGAAGGCGTAGTCGCCCGTCTTGATCTGGATGTCGGATAGCGCCTGCAGGAGCGACGACTTGCCGGCGTTCGGGGCGCCTACGAGCGCTATCTGCGCCGCGCCCTCGCGACGCACGGCAATCGAGTCGCGGTGGACGACGCGCTTCCGCGTACGCGTTTGATCGAGCTGTCCCTCGACCCACTTGCGGATGTCGGCGTAAGGGCCGCTCTTGTAGCCGGGCAGATCGCCGAGGATCGCTCGCAGCTCCCGGATTCGCTCGGTTCCCTCTTTGCCGACGAGTCGGCGCTTGATCACCTGCATCTGCGTGCGATGCGGCATCGGCATCGCTCCTCACCTTCCTTTCAGATCTGCGGGAAGGTGCGCGAGACCGAGACGCGGCTCAGTTCGCGTCCTGTCCCGCCGCTTCCACGGACGCTGTTGTCGGAAGCGGCGGACTAGCCGTGTTTCGCAAAACGAATCGCGCGCCAGCGATGCATGCACCGAGGGTAGCTGCTCAGCCGACTCCGGGAGACAGCGCCGCTGTTACAGGAGGGCGCCCTCCAGCCGGAGCAGAGTCTCCTTGCGCTCGAGCCCGCCGCCGTAGCCGACGAGCTTGCCGTTCGCTCCGATCACACGGTGACACGGCAGGACGATCGGCAACGGGTTCCGGTTCATGATCGTTCCCACGGCGCGGGCCGCCCGTGGGCGCGCGGCCCGCGCGGCGAGCTCACCGTATGTGACGACGTGACCGTAGGGAACGCGGGCGAGCTCCCCCAGAACGCGCCGATTGAAATCGGCGAGCATCGCGACGTCGACAGGGAGGTCGAAGCGGCGGCGCTTCCCCTCGAAGTACTCGTCGAGCTCGCGCCGTGCGACGTCGATCGGCTTGGCCGAGCGGAGCACCCGCACGCCGAATGCCCTTGCGAGACGTTCGACCTCCTCCTCCGCGGAAGCGTCGTACACGATGCGGCACAGCCCGCGGTCGGTTGCGGCGACGAGCAGCTCGCCCACCGGCGTGTCGACGAGGTCGTACGCGACGTCCAGCAAATGATCCCGCGCCGCGGCGTCGCGGAACTTGCGATCGAGCTCGGGTGAGACGGCGTTCACTGAATCTCCTTCCTGCGAAGTCTGCGGATTCCGGCAGAGGCGGCTTGCCGCGCGGCGGTTGCGTTCGAGCCCAGGGCGGCGCCGATGTCCGCGTAGTCGAGGTCGTATCCGTAGCGAAGGACGACAGCGGCGCGCTCCGTCGGCGGCAGAGAGTCCGCGAGATGCTCGAGCTCGGCAAACGCCGGCCGGCCGTCGTGGGCGGCGATCTCAGGCAGCTCGGCGTCGGCGGCCGGGCGGCGGTGCTCGTCGATCGCCACGCGACTCGCGATCGTGTACGCCCACGCGCGGAGGTGCTCGCCGTGGCGAAGGCTCGGATACGCCCTGAGCGCCTTCAAGAAGGTCTCCTGGAAGGCGTCCTCGGCGCGCTGAGGGCCGAGCCGGCGAATGAGGAAAGCGTAGATCTGCTCACGGTGCTCTTCATAGAAGCGCTCGAAAGGCGGCAGGGTCATCGACACATCTTGAAACGTACGGAGCACCGTAGGTGTGAGGATCTGCCAGATGCGCGTCGGTGTGGTCGGTCATGTCGAGTGGGTCGAGTTCGCCCGTGTCGAAGCCGTGCCCAGGCCGGGCGAGATCGCGCATGCGTTCGAGACCTGGGAGGAGCCGGCAGGCGGCGGCGCCGTGGCGGCCGTGCAGCTGCGCCGGCTCGCGGGGTCGTGTGTCTTCTTCACGGCGCTCGGCGCAGACGGGCTCGGCCGGCGCGCCCGCGCAGCGCTCGGCCACCTAGGTGTCGAGGTCCGCTCCATCCCAGAGGTCGAGTCGACGAGGCGAGCCTTCACGTTCGTCGACGACGCAGGCGAACGGACGATCACCGTCCTCGGCGAGAAGCTCCGGCCGCGCGGGGGCGACAGCAGGCTTCCATGGCGGGAGCTCGCCGGGCTGGACGCGGTCTACTTCGTGAGCGGCGACGCCGAGGCGCTCCGACACGCGCGCCTGGCACGCGTCCTCGTCGCGACCTCGCGCGAGCTGGCGACGCTGCGCGAGGCGGAAGTGCAACTCGACGCGCTTGTCGGCAGTGCCGAGGACGAGGGCGAGATCTACCGGCCGGGCGATCTCGACCCGGCGCCGCGGATCGTCGTCACGACGTCCGGCGCCCTCGGCGGCTGGGTCCAGCCGGGCGGACCGTTCCGGCCGGCCCCGCTCCCGGCACCGGTGGTCGATACCTACGGCGCCGGCGACTGCTTCGCGGCCGGGCTGGCGTTCGCGCTCGGGCGCGGAGATTCCGTCGAGGACGCCGTCGCGCTCGCTGCTCGCTGCGGCGCGGCAGTCATGACCGGCCGCGGCCCGTACGAGGCGCAGCTCGAGGGCGAGACTGCTGGTCCCTAGGCCTCGGCCTGAGACCCGTGCGGCTTGAGGGCGCGCACGTGTAGGAACATTGGCAGGCGTTGCCAGCGACGCCCAGCCGGGCGGGTAATTACGCCTTCGGGTACTGCGGGTTCGCGTAGGCGCTCGATCACCATGCCGGCGTCGTTGATCGCCTCGGTGTAGGTCTGCAAAGGGCGGTGAGCGCTGACGAACGTGATCTCGAGTCCATCGCGGACGACGTTGTCCTCATAAAAGGAATCGTCGAGGTAGGAACCACTGATCACAAACGGGCTGTCTTGTGCATCTCCCACGAACTCGCCTGCGGAGTTGAGCGGATGCACGATCGCTACGCAGAAGCGCCCGCCAAGCTCGAGGACACGCGCGGTCTCGCGAACTGCCCGCGCGACGTCGTCGACGTCCTGGAGCGACATGAATGCCACGACGCAGTCAAACGAGGCATCGGCGAAGGGTAGAACTGCCGCGTCAGCGAGATAGGTCTCGATCTGCGGATCGGCGTTACGTGCCGCCGTCAGCATCGTGGCGGAGGCATCCACGCCGACAACGTCATGCCCGAGCGTCTTCAGGTCCCGAGATAGACGCCCCTCGCCGCAGCCGAGATCGAGTGTGCGGCGTCCTGGCGCCGGCACGAGTTCGAGGAAGAGGTCGCGGTGGAAACGCCAGTAGCTGTCATGACCCGGTTTCCGTGCCCAGGCCACGAACGCCCCGGCGTGCTGCTCCCACGAGGCACGTAGGTCCGCCGCGTCCCGGCGGGTCCGGGTCAGCGGGCGGTCCGGCGGCTCTCTCACCGCGGGAAATCTAGTGCGCCTCAAGTAGTGGACAGGTGGGGGAATGTGGTTTAAAGTGGGGCGGAGTGGTAATCTCGATCCGGCCCCACGATGCTCCTCGGCGCATACGACCACACCCTCGATGACAAGAACCGTCTCACCCTTCCCGCCAAGTTCCGGCAATCCTTTGCGGAGGGTGTCGTCATCACGCGAGGGCTCGACGGCTGCCTCTACGCCTTCCGTCGTGCGGATTGGGATCGACTCGTCGAGTCTCGACTGGCCGCGCTGGATTCGCTCCGCCCGGAAGGGCGCCGGCTCCAGCGGCATTTCTTCGCCGGGGCCACCGAGGCCGAGCTCGACAAACAGGGCCGCGTGATGCTCCCCGCCCAGCTGATCGAGCACGCGAAGCTGGGCCGGGAAGTCGTCGTCGCAGGCGTCAACGACCGGCTCGAGATCTGGGACCGCGCCGCCTGGCGCAAGGAGCTGGCAGAGGTCGAAGGGAGTGCGGAAGATGTTGCCGAACGTCTTGCAGCCCAGCCCGACTGATCACGTCCCGGTCCTCGCCGGCGAGGTGCGGGAGCTCCTCTCCGTCAAGCCCGGGGAGACGGTGATCGATGCGACCTTCGGCGCGGGAGGACACGCAACGCTCCTCGCCGCCGACCTCCAGGGGCGCGGCAAGCTGATCGCGATCGACCGGGATCCCGGCGCGCGTCCGTACTACGACCGCCTCGCAAAGCGCGCGGGCGCCCAGACGAGGTTCCTGCGCGGCGACTTCGCGGTCGTCCTCGACCAGCTCGCGCAGAACGGAGTCGAGGCGGATGCGATCCTGCTCGACCTCGGCGTCTCGTCCATGCAAATCGATCGGCCGGAGCGCGGCTTCTCGTACACGGCGGATGCCCCGCTCGACATGCGAATGGATCCCGCTGCGGACGTCACCGCCGCGGGCATCGTGAACGAGGCCGCCGAGCGCGACCTCGCGACGATCTTCAAGCGCTACGGCGAGGAGCGGTATGCGCGGCAGATCGCCAGAGCCGTTGTCCGGCGCCGAAAGGAACGACGGTTCGAGCGCACGGGCGACCTCGTCGAGACGATCAAGGCGGCGATTCCCGCGCCGGCGCGATTCGGTGATGGGCATCCCGCCAAGCGGGTCTTCCAGGCGCTCCGAATCGCAGTCAACGACGAGCTCGGCTCGCTCGAGGCGGCGCTGCCGGCCGCGTTCTCGATGCTGCGGCCCGAGGGCCGTCTCGCAGTGATCAGCTTCCACTCACTCGAGGACCGGCTCGTCAAGCGGTTCATGCGGGACCTCGAGCGCGGCTGCGAGTGCCCGCCCGACTTTCCGGTGTGCGTGTGCGGCAGGGAACCGCAGCTCCGGTCGGCAGCGCGGAAGGCAATCCGGCCGGGCGCACACGAAGTGGACGTCAACCCACGTGCCGCGTCCGCACGGCTACGGGTGGGGATCAAGACGTAGCGTGGCCAGCTGGGCTCCCGCGCTCGAGGATGCGAAAGCACCGGCACCGCGGCCACTGCGGCACGTCCGCCGACGCGAGCGGCGGCTCACGGGCGGCGTCCTTTGGATCGCCATCGTCGCCGTGCTGCTTGCCGGAGTCGTCGCGACCAACGTGGCCGTCCTACGCCTGAATATGGGCCTCGACCACCTCGGACGGCAACGCGCCGACCTGCGCGCGCAGAACGCCGAGCTCCAGTCTCGGCTCTCGAGTGCGGCCTCGGCGGCGCGGATCCAGGCGCTGGCGACGAGCCGGCTCGGCTGGGAGCCGGCAACCGGAGATCAGACGACCTACTTCAATCTGCCGCGCTGAGCCCTGTGAACCGCCTCGTCAACCGGCGGATCCGTCTCTTCCTCGCGGTACTGACCATCGGTTTCGCGGGGCTCCTTCTGAGGGCGATGTGGCTGCAGGGCGTCCGCGCGGAGTCGCTGTCGCGTCTCGCGCAGACGCAGCATCGCCAGCTGGTGACCCTGCCTGCGGAGCGCGGCACGATCTTCGACCGCAGCGGCGTCGAGCTCGCGCTCGGAGAGCGGGCGACGACCGTCTATGCGAACCCCATGCAGATCAGTGATCCGCGCCGCGCAGCACGAGCCGTGGGCCGAACGCTCGGCCTCGACGCCGATCGCATCTACCCGGCGCTCGCCGATCGCTCGCGGGGCTTCGTCTACGTCGATCGTCAGGCCGATCCGGAGCAGGCGGCGGCGCTCGCGCGACTGAAGCTTCCCGGGTTCGGCACCTATCCCGAGGAGCGGCGGCGCTATCCACAGCGGTCGGTAGCCGCGCAGGTGCTGGGGTACGTCGGGGTAGACGGGAAGGGGCTCTCCGGCCTCGAGCTCGACCTGGACCGCGTGCTCCGCGGCAGGGCAGGCCAGGAGACGATCGTCAAGGACCCGGCCGGCCAGGTGATCGACGTGCAGCGCCGGCGTGTCGAGGCGCCGGGGCGCAACGTCTACCTGACGCTCGACCACACGATCCAAGCAAACGCCGAAGAGGTGTTGCGCCAGACGGTGAGCAAGTGGGACGCGAAGAGCGCCACGGCGATCGTGCTCGATCCGCGCACCGGCGCAATCCTGGCGATGGCGGTGCAACCGGGCTACGACGCCAATCGCTATCCGTCGGCGCCGGCCGACCTGCAGCGGAACCGTAGCGTCACCGACACGTACGAGCCCGGTTCGACGTTCAAGCTGATCACCGTCGCGGGTGCGTTGTCGGAGCGCATCGTCACGCCGTTCACCCGGTTCACCCTGCCGTATCAGCTGCACGTGGCCGACCGCGTGATCCACGACGCGGAGGAGCGCGGGACCGTGAACTACTCCGTCGCCCAGATCCTCGCGCACTCGTCGAACATCGGCGCGATCACGCTCGCGCAGATGCTCGGCAAGACGAAGCTGTCGTCCTGGATCACGCGGTTCGGATTCGGCCGAACCACCGGCGTCGACTTTCCCGGCGAAAGCCCGGGCATCGTCCTACCGCCGGACAAATGGTCGGGGTCGACGATCGGGAACGTCCCGATCGGACAGGGCATCGCGGTCACACCGGTGCAGATGGCCGCCGCCTATGCGGCGATCGCCAACCGCGGCGTCTGGTCTCGTCCTCACATCGTCGACCACGTTGCCGGGGGCGGGCGGCCGTCACTTCATCGACACCGGCTGGTCTCGCCCCGCATCGCGAGCCAGCTGATGATGATGCTCAAAGACGTCGTCGCCGAAGGAACCGGGCAGTATGCGGCCATTCCCGGATACCAGGTCGCCGGCAAGACCGGCACTGCCCAGAAGCCGGATTCGCACGGCGGCTACGCGACCGGGCGCTACGTCGCCTCCTTCGTGGGAGCGGTGCCCGCGTCCCGTCCTCGCCTCGTCGTCCTCGTCACCGTCGACGAGCCGCGCGGGGCGATCTGGGGCGGCGTCGTGGCGGCGCCGGCATTCCAGGAGATCGCGCGTTTCGACCTCCAGTACCTCGAGGTGCCTCCGGACGCACCGCATACGTACTAACCACAACCGCCGAGTGTCGTAAGACCCTGACACTAGACTTGACCGGCGTATGCAGCTGGAGCGGCTCATCGCTGCGCTGGCCCCCACCGACGTGATTGGAAGCGCAGCCGCAGAGATCCGCGAGCTGGCGTACGACGCGCGGGACGTGCCGGCCGACTCGGTCTTCTTCTGCGTTCCCGGGGCGACGGCGGACGGGCACGACTTTGCGCCGGATGCCGTCGCCGGCGGTGCGGCGGCGCTCGTCGTCGAGCGCCCACTCGAGCTCGACGTGCCCCAGGTGATCGTGCCGAGCGTGCGCGCCGCGATGCCGCGCGCGGCCGTCGCATTCTTCGGTGACCCCACGGCGCAGCTCCCCGTGGCGGCGATCACCGGCACGAACGGCAAGACGACGACGGCCTACCTCCTCTGGTCGATCCTTGCGGCGGCCGGTGAGCGGCCGGGGCTGCTGACGAACGTCGAGCGACGGGTCGGAGACGAGGTGCGCGAGGTCGGCCTCAACACTCCCGAGGCGATCGACCTCCAGCGGCTCTTTCGCGAGATGATCGACAAGGGCAACCGCGTCTGCGTGATGGAAGCGACCTCGATGGCGTCGGTGCAGGGACGGCTCGAGGGGACGAGGTTCGCCGTGCTCGTCTTCACGAACCTGACGCAGGACCACCTCGACTTCCACGGCACGATGCACGACTACTTCGAGTCGAAGCGCCGGCTGTTCGCCCAGGCGTCCCGCGCCGTGATCAACGTCGGCGACGAGTACGGTGCCCGTCTCGCTGCGGAGATCCCGGATGCGACCACGTTCGAGGCAGCGACGGACCTCGGCGACGTCGACCTGAAGCTGCGCGGCCGCTTCAACGTCGAGAACGCGCTCGCCGCGGCCGCCGCGGCGCACGCGCTCGGGGTGGAGAGGGACGCCATCAAGCGCGGCCTCGAGAGCGTCGACGGCGTTCCGGGACGCTTCGAGGTGGTCGACGAAGGCCAGCCGTTCGTCGTCCTGGTCGACTACGCCCACACGCCGGGCGCGCTCGAGAGCGCCCTCGAGTCAGCCCGCGACCTCGCTCGGGGACGCGTGATGTGCGTCTTCGGCGCAGGAGGCGACCGCGACCGGACGAAGCGCCCGATCATGGGCCAGGTCGTGACGGAGCTCGCCGACGTCGGCCTCGTCACGTCCGACAACCCGCGCAGCGAAGACCCGGCCGCGATCGCCGCGGAGGTCGTCGACGGCCTCGACCTCGAGGTCGAGCTCGACCGCCGCCGCGCGATCGAGCGTGCAATCGATTCGGCGCAACCCGGCGACGTCGTCCTGATCGCAGGAAAAGGACACGAACAGGGCCAGGAGATCGCCGGCCGCAAGCTCCCGTTCGACGATCGCGAGGTCGCCCGGGAGACACTGCGCCGCTCGAGGGCGCCGGCGTGATCCCGCTCGAGACGAAGTTCCTGGAGGGGCTCGGAACGCTCGATGCGAGAGCGCTACACGTGACCGGCGTGCAGGTCGATTCCCGCCGCGTGCTACCGGGCGATCTGTTCGTCGTCGTCGGCCGCGGCGGCGACTACGTCGAAGACGCCCTGGCGCGCGGCGCCGCGGCGACCCTCGTCCCGCACGAGCCGTTCGCGGCGCTCGGGCGTGTCGGCCGCGCCGTGCGCGACCGAAGCGACGCACGCGTCGTCGGCATCACGGGCTCGATGGGGAAGACGTCGACGAAGGACATCCTCGCGGCGCTCTGCTCTCCGTCCGCGCGAACGATTGCGGCGGAGGCCAGCTTCAACAACGAGATCGGCGTGCCGCTAACGCTGTGCAGGCTCGAGCGCGACACCGAGGTGTGCATCCTCGAGCTCGCCATGCGCGGGTTCGGTCAGATCGCCGACCTCTGCGAGATCGCGCGGCCGGA
>JBKPMS010000195.1:0-8420 GCA_046732275.1 Actinomycetota bacterium
CGGCGACAAGTTCGGAATTGCGCGCGTCATCTTCTTCGCGTCGTTCGTCTACGGCGGCGGCTACCTCGTCGCAGGGCTCGCGACGACGTGGCACAACTGGTACTTCGCCATGATCGTCCCGGTCGCCATCGCCGGCGGCACGGTGATGACACTCGCGTGGGGCCTGCTCTTCAAGCTCATGCCGCAGGAGCATCGCGGCGCGATCTCGGGTCTCGCCACCACGACGAAGGGCCTCGGGCTCCTGGTCGGCGCGCCGATCGCCGGGGCTGCCATCGACCTCGCGCGGCCGTACCTCGGGGCTACCGAGGGCTATCAGATCCTCTGGCCGGTCTGCGGAATCGGGATCCTCTCCGCTATTCCGCTCGTCTATCGGCTGATGCGCATCGAGCCGACCGGCCGGCCCGAACCGACGCTCGGCTGAACGCATGTCTCTCTGGCATCTCCTGAGCCCGCTCGAGCTCGTCGTCGACGAGGTGAGGACGGAGCAGCAGTCCGTCGACGTCTCGACGCAATTCACGCGGGTGACGACGACGGTCGTGTTGGCGGGAGCCGGCGTCGAAGGCCGCGGTGAGGACGTCACGTACAACCAGGAGGATCACGAGTGGTTCCCGGAGCTGGCGCCGGTCGGGGCAACGACTCTCGGGGAGCTCTCCGCGCACGTAGACGGCGTGAAGCTGTTCGCAGGCGAGCCGCGGATGGACGCGTCACTCCAGTACCGCCGCTGGGCGTTCGAGAGCGCGGCCCTCGACCTCGCGCTGCGACAGGCGGGGCTCTCGCTCGGAGCGGCGCTCGATCGCGAGTACCGGCCTGTCCGCTTCGTCGTGTCGACTCGCGCAGACGCGTTCGACTGGTTGCGCCACGCTCCCGATCTCGAGCTCAAGCTCGATCCGGAAAACGACTGGGACCGGCCGTTGATGGAGCGGCTTGCCGCGACCGCTCGCGTGCGTGTCCTCGACCTGAAGTCGTACTACCGCGGCACGGTTGTCGATCTGGTCCCGGATCCGGAGCTCTACCGCGCGGTCGTCGAGCTGTTCCCGGACGTCGTGATCGAGGATGCGTCTCTCGAGGGCGAGTGCGGCGAGGTGCTGCGCGGAGAGGAGGGAAGGCTGAGCTTCGACGCGCCGATCCATTCCGTCGACGACGTGCGCGCGCTGCCGGTCGCACCGGGCTGGCTCAACATCAAGCCGTCTCGCTTCGGGACCGTGGGGCGGCTGCTGGCGTGCATCGAGTACTGCGACGCCAACGGGATCAAGATGTACGGCGGCGGTCAGTTCGAGCTCGGCGTCGGCCGCGGGCAAATTCAAGCGCTCGCGTCGCTCTTCTACCCCGAGACCCCGAACGACGTAGCGCCGAGCGAGTACAACGCCGGCGGCCCGCGGCCGGGGCTGCCGCAGAGCCCGCTCCCGCCACCGGCAGGACCCGGCTTCTAGAGACAGGGCCGAGGGACTGTCCCCGAGCCACGTCCGAGGGACTGTCCCTGGGACATGGCTCTTGTGCCGTAGGCGTGTCGCATCTGCGTCGGCTTTGAGCGCGTGGCGTTCGTCACGCGGCCGCGGCTCTACGCTCGCGCCATGGCTCGCATTCCTCGCGAACTATTGCCGGACGGGATCTACCACGTGACGCAACGCGGGACCGGACAAATCGCGATCGTGCGCGACGACATCGACCGGCGCTTCTTCGTCCGACAGCTAACCGAGGTCGCGCGCCGTTTTGGCTGGCTTTGTTACGTCTTCTGCCTGATGGACAACCACTTCCACCTCGTCGTCGAAACGGAACGTCTGTGGCTCTCGGGTGGTATGCACCGACTCAACTTCTTGCACGCGCAGCGCTTCAACCGCCGGTACGAGCGGGTCGGGCACCTCTTCCAGAATCGGTTCAAGGCGCGCGTCGTCGAGGACGACGATGACCTCGCTGCGGTTTGCCTCTATGTCCTCTCGAATCCGGTCCGCGCCGGCCTATGCAAGCGCATCGAGGACTGGCCGTGTAGCGGCGGCCTCCTCACCGAGTTAGGGACGTACGGCTAGGCGCCGGTTGGAACTGCGCCGCGCTGCACCGGCGCGAGCGCCGGCGCCCACGAGCACAGCGGCGACACCTCGCCGTCGCGGCCGTTGAGGCGCCTGAGGCCGAGCGCATGCTCGGCCTGCATCATCTTGTGGATCTGCGTCGTCCCCTCGTAGATGATCGGGGCGCGCGCGTTGCGGAAGTAGCGCTCGATGCCGTACTCCGCCGAGTAGCCGTAAGCACCGTGCACCTGGATGGCGAGATGCGCCGCGCGGAACGCCGACTCCGTCGCATGCCACTTCGCCAGTGACGTCTCACGTGTGTTGCGGAGCCCCTGGTCCTTCATCCACGCCGCCTGCATGACCAGGAGCTTCGACGTCTCGTAGCCGAGCACCATGTCCGCGATCATGTCCTGGACGAACTGGTACTTGCCGATCGCCTGCCCGAACGTCTCGCGCTCGCGCGCGTACTCGACCGACCGCTCGAGACAGGCGCGAACGACACCGCAAGCGCCTGCGGCGACCGTAAATCGTCCCTGGTCGAGCCCGTACATCGCGATCTCGAATCCCTGGCCTTCTTCGCCGATGAGGTTCTCCGCGGGAACCTCGACGTTCTGGAAGAACAGCTCCCCCGTCGACCCCGCCCAGATCCCGAGCTTGTTCTCCGTGTCCGCCGAGGCGAACCCGGGCATGCCTCGCTCGAGCACGAACGCCGAGATGCCCTTGTGCTTCGCGCCGGGGTCCGTCTTCGCGAACACGAGCGCGTGGTCGGCGACGTTCGCATACGAGATCCAGTTCTTCGAGCCGTTGAGGATGTAGACGTCCCCCTCGCGGCGCGCAGTGGACTTCATCGCGGCGACGTCGGAGCCGGCGGCGGGCTCGGTCAGTCCGAAGCACGCGATCTTCTCTCCGCGTGCCTGCGGGACGAGCCACTGCTGCTTCTGCTCCTCTGAGGCGTACTTCAGGAGCGCGAGTGAGTTGAGGCCGACGTGAACCGAGATCAGCGTTCGGAACGCGGCCTCGCCGCGCTCGATCTCTTCGCAGGCGAGCGCCTCGCAGACGAAGTCGAGCCCTGCGCCGCCGTACTCCTCCGGGATGACGATCCCGAGCAGGCCGAGCTCGGCCATGCCCTCGATCGCCTCCAGGTCCAGACGGTGGGCAATGTCGTTCTCGACCGCGTTCGGCAGGATGCGGTCGTCGACGAAGCTGCGGACGGTGTCCTGAAGGAGGCGCTGCTCGTCGCTGAGCTCGAGGTCCACGGCGGCTTAGTCTACGGACGCGTTGAGCATCGCCGCGCTCATCACGGCTGCGACGCTGATGGGCCTGACGCCGCAGCAGAAGGCCGCGCTGGTCGTGGTCTCCGGCCTACCCGCCCCGCGCGGTGTGGCCGGCGTGCTGGTCCGCTCGTGGGACAGGACCGAACCTCGCCCCGCGAGCACTCTCGTCTTCGTCGACCAGGAGGGCGGAGACGTGCGAGCGTACCCCGATCTCCCGCCGCGGAAGGCAGCGCGAGCGATGCGAGGCAAGCAGGAGGCGTTCGTCGCCGGCTCCGCCACAGGCGCTGCCCTGCAACGTGCCGGCGTCGACGTCGATCTCGCGCCGGTCGTCGATCTTCCGGACGGGCCACTCGGATCACGCCAGTTCCGGTCGCCGTTCTTCGGGGTCGCGTTCGGGCGCGGCCTAACGGCGGCGGGCGCCGGTGCATGTGCGAAGCACTTTCCCGGCCTCGGCTCGCTTCCCGTCTCGACCGACGATCGACCCTACGTTCGGGGCACGCTGCGGGACCGAGACCTCGCGCCGTACCGTGCCGCAATCGAAGCAGGCATCGACTGTGTGATGGTCGGCCACGGCGTCTATCCGAGCCTCGGCCCACATCGCGCCGTGCTCGAGCCTGCGACCTATTCGTTGTTACGCAGCCTGGGCTTCCACGGAGTCGCGATCACCGACTCGCTGAGTATCGTCCGTGGGCACGCGGCCGACTGGGCGGTCCGGGCGATCCGAGCAGGCGCCGATCTCTTGCTCTTCACGAGCAGCGCGGACGCACTGCGCGCGATTCGCGCGCTCATCCCGCTCGGGCGCGCCGGCGACCTGGACGAGCACGTCAGGCGTGTTCTGGCGTTCCGCGCCGGCCTACGGTGAGCCGGCGCGCGTCGCGACGAAGGCGGCGACGTCGCGGATCTGCTGCGGACTGAGCCTGTCCCGGAACGACGGCATGACGCCGCCTCCCTGCTCGACCTTCGCGCGTACCCGGTTGTAACTCGGCCGCAACGCGTCGAGATTCGGGCCGACCTGGCCGCCTGCATGTGCGACGGCGAGCGAGTGACAACCCCCACAGCCGCTGTCCGCGAATACCCGGGCGCCCGCGGCGGCGTTCGCGTTCGCGGGAACGACGACGGGCCCGCCCGGAGCCGCCGACGGGCTCTCGCGGGTATAGAGCCACGCCGCGCTCGTGTACCAGGCGCCGATCAGGAACGCGAACAGCAGCCCGCCCGCCACGGGGAGCACGGGCACTGGAAAGCGGCGCAACCGGACGATCGTCACCTTGGCGGCGTATCCGCCGTAGACCGCGCAACCGAAGACGGAGTGCAGGAGCACACGCGTATCGGGGCTGCGGAAGCCGAGCTTGAAGATGCAGTGGTAGGCGACGGGCAGGGTGCAGAGGAAGGCGAGTCGGCCGGACCAGCGGTGGGCCGAATTCACCCACGCGGGCTTGCGCCACGGCAGCTTCCCGAAGATCCACGCCGCCGAGAAGATCTGAAAGCACGCAAGCACCGCTGCGGCGCTGGCGAATGCGGCCTTGAGATGGAGCGGGTCCTCGAAGAAGAGCCGGAAGTACCCCTTCGAACGCGGATCGTGCGCAGCGAGCAAGCCGGCCGTCAGCGAGAACAGCGCGAACATCAGCAGCGGCAGTGCGACCCACCGATAAGAACGGCGCTGGATCGTCGGCGGCGACGGAGCGGCGGAGACTGCCGTCTCGCTCACCGGCGCATCCAACCGCACCCACTTCGGGCACGCAAATGACCGGGCTAGTCTTCTGCCGATGGCAACCCTCGAGGAAAGGACCGTCAGCGGCGTCTCGTTCGGCCTGACGGACGAACAGAAGGCGCTGCGCGACCTCGCGCACGAGTTCGCCGAACGCGAGATCCGGCCGAAGGAGCGCGAGTACGACGAGCACTCGACGCACCCGGCCGATCTGATCGCGAAGGCTCACGACCTGGGGCTCATGAACGTGCACATCCCAGAGTCCTACGGCGGTCTTGGGCTCGGCGCGTTCGAAGGGATGATCATCGGCGAGGAGCTCTGCTGGGGTTGCTCCGGCATCGGCACGGCGATCGCCGCGAACGGACTCGGCCACGGGCCGGTCGTCATCGCGGGGACCGAGGAGCAGAAGCGCGAATGGCTGCCGCCGCTCGTCGACGAGGTTCTGCTCACGTCGTTCGCGCTTACCGAGCCGAACGCCGGCTCCGACGTCTCCGGCATCCAGACGACCGCGCTGCGCGACGGCGACGACTACATCCTCAACGGCTCGAAGATGTTCATCACGAACGCGGGCCACGCCGCCTGGTTCACGGTGTTCGCGTCGACGGACAAGTCGAAGGGCCATCGCGGCCTCACGGCCTTCATCGTCCCCTCGGACCTCGACGGCGTCGTCGTCGACAAGCACCTCGACAAGATGGGCCAGCGCGCGACGCACACTTCCGCGTTGTCCTTTCAGGACGTTCGCGTTCCCGCCGCCAACCGGCTCGGCGACGAGGGGGACGGCTTCAAGATCGCGATGATGACGCTCGACTTCACACGACCCGGGACTGCGATCGGCGCTGTCGGCGTCGCGCGAGCCGCTTTCGAGTACGCGGCGCAGTACTCGAAGGAACGCGTCCAGTTCGGCATGCCGATCGCGATGAACCAGGGAGTGAACTTCCTCATCGCCGATATGGCCACGAAGATCGAGGCCGCGCGTCTCCTCTGCTGGCAGGCGGCGTGGCTGATCGACAACGGGACGCGCGCGACGTTGCAGTCCTCGTATGCTAAGCGCTTCGCCGCCGACATCTGCATGGAGGTGACGACCGACGCCGTGCAGATCTTCGGCGGCTACGGGTACATGAAGGAGTACCCCGTCGAAAAGCTGATGCGCGACGCGAAGCTCTTCCAGATCTACGAGGGGACGTCGCAGATCCAGCGCCTTGTCATCGCTCGCGAATTGTTGATGCCGCGCGACTGAGCGTGGCTCTCGAGATCGATCTCAGCGGCCGCGTCGCGCTCGTAACGGGAGGATCCCGCGGACTCGGAAGGGCCGATGCGTTGACCCTCGCACGTGCAGGAGCCGACGTCGTCATCGCCGACATCCAGCTCGAGTCCGATTCCGGGGAGGACGCAGATCGCTACGGTCCGATGGCGCAGGCCGCGCGTGCCCGAGGGCTTGTCTATTCCGAGGCGACAGCGCGCGAGATCGCGGATCTCGGGCGCCGCTCAGCGGCCGTGAAGTGCGACGTCACGGATCGCGCGCAGGTCGACGAGACGGTGGAGCACGTCGTCGACGAGTTCGGTTCGGTCGACATCCTCGTGAACAACGCCGGAACGCTGGACCATCTGGGCCAGCTTCCCGATCAGCTTCCGGATCTTTGGGAGCGTGATCTGCGCGTGAATCTCACCGGCTCGTTCAACTGCGCGCAGGCTGTCTGGCCGCACATGAAGGGACACGGCTGGGGCCGCATCGTGAACATGGCTTCCGTCGCCGGGACGCTCGGCGGCTTCGGGCAGGCGAGCTACTCGACGACGAAGGCCGGCCTCCTCGGCCTGACGCGGACGCTGGCCCTGGAGGGCGCGCGCCACGGGATCACCTGCAATGCGATCGTGCCCGGCGTCATCGGGACCGAGGCCTTCGGCTTCGGCAGCCCGGAGATGAACGAGCGGATGGTCCGGCGTACGGCGATGCGCCGGGCGGGCGATCCGCAGGACGTGGCGAACGCCATCGCGTTCCTCTGCTCGGATCTCGCGTCGTACGTCACCGGGGTCGCCCTGAACGTCAGCGGCGGCATCGAGCTCTTCACCTTCTGAAGGCCGCAGGTCCCTTCCTCCGTGGGGACATCGGGGACGACGACCTCGAAGGCTAGAATGGCTCGCTTGCCAAGGGGCCGCAGACTCGTCGCAGGAGGACCTGGGCGGCGCCGTCGTACGCGCGCCCAGCGACGTGTGCTCGTCCAGCGGGCGGCGGTTCTGGTCGGGCTCGCAGCCCTCGTGGCGCTCGTCCTCGGCCTCGTCTTCGCAGGCTCGTCGAATCGGCTCGCGAAGGGCGTCTCGATCGCAGGCATCGACGTCGGCGGCCAGACGCCAAGCGAGGCTCGCCGAGTCCTCTCGGAGAAGGCTGCGGCCCTCGCGGCCGTGCCCGTCACATTCCGGATCGGCTCGCGCTCTTGGCGTTTCGAGCCACGGCGCCTCGGGATCCGCGTGGACTGGGGCGCGGCAGTCGACACCGTCCGAAGGCGTGGCGAGGGTTTTGCTCCCATTCGCGGCTTTCGCCGGCTCGACCTCCGCTTCTTCGGTGCAGATGTCGCGCCGCCGACCGAGTACTACGACGGGGCCCTTCAATACGAGCTGAACCGGATCAGCAAGGCCGTCGACTTTCCACGTCGGGAAGCCGCGATCTCCTTGCACGGGCTCACGCCGCGGGTTGTCCCGGGGCGCGCAGGGCGGCGACTCGACCGGCAGGCTGCAGCGGCGACAATCGTGAGGGCTCTTTCGAGCCTCCGGCGCGAGCCCGTCGGGCTTCCCGTGCGCGTCGAGGAACCGAGGATCACCTCGGACGACCTGACCGTCGCGCGCGCACAGGTGCGCACTGCCCTGTCCGCTCCGCTCAAGCTGACGCTGGGGCCGACGCGCTGGAACCTTCGGCCCGGGCGAATCGCCAAGCTCCTGTTGCTCCCGGCGGACGGCCGGCGCAGCCTCGCGATCGGCGGCCCCGGCGCCAACAGGTGGTTCAAGGCGCTCGGCGCCCGTGTCGACCAGGAGCCCGTCGATGCGGATTGGGCGATCAGCTCGAAGGGGATCCGCGTCGTCCCCGACCAGCCTGGCTATCTGCTCGACGTCCCGGACAGCGCGCACGCCGTTCTCCGCGCGGCCCTCGTGACCGAGGCTTCGCTGCGTTCGGCGAAGCTCGTCGTCGAGAAGCAGCAGGCCGAGCGCTCGACCGCCGATGCGCGCGCGATGCAGATCCGCGGCCTGGTCGCGAGCTACCAGACGTTCTACGGTGGCGAGCCGAATCGCATCCACAACGTCCAGCTCGTCTCCCATCTCGTGGACAAGCACATGATCGCGCCGGGAGAGACGTTCTCATTCAACGGCGCAACCGGCGCACGCACTGCTGACAAGGGCTTCCGGGAAGCGCCGGTGATCATCAACGGCGAGCTCCAGACGGGGCTCGGA
>JBKPMS010000196.1:0-9644 GCA_046732275.1 Actinomycetota bacterium
GGCGTTGCGGCCGAGCGGCTTCTCGCACAAGACGTGCTTGCCCGCTTCCGCCGCCGCGATCGTTGGCTCCGCGTGCAGCGAGTTCGGGCCTCCGTTGTCGAAGAGCCCGATCGACTCGTCGGCGACGATGTCGCGCCAGTCGGTCGTCCAGCGCTCGTAGCCGTAGCGGCGCGCAGCCTCCGACACCGCCTCCTCGTTGCGGCCGGAGGTCGCAACGAGTCGCGGCACGAGCGGCGGCGGCCACGTCATGGACGCGAGCTTGCGGAACGCGTTCGAGTGCGCCTTCCCCATGAACGCATACCCCAGCATCCCCACGCCGATTTCCTTCGGCAACGAGCTCATTTGCCGGGTCGCTGCATCGCAGCGTCGAAGGCGATCGCGGACGGGGCGAAGTCGGTGCGGCGGACGAACGCAAGCGCGTCCGGCGCACCCCAGTCGCGGTCCATGCCCGAATCTTCCCACTCGATCGAGAGCGGCCCGTCGTAGCCGATTCGATTTAGCGCACGGAACAGCGACTCGAACTCGACATCGCCGTGGCCGGGCGAGACGAAGTCCCACCCCCGGTCGGCCTCGCCGAAGTTCAGGTGTCCTCCGAGGATGCTCTTCCGCCCGTCGAGGATTTTGCGCGAGTCCTTGACGTGCACGTGGTAGATCCTGTCGGCGAATTCCTCCACGAACGCCGCGGAGTCGAGGAACTGGTGTGCGAAGTGGCTCGGGTCGAAGTTGATGCCGAACTCCGGCCGACGTCCGATGGCACCGAGTGTCTTGCGTGTCGTGACGAAGTCGTAAGCGATCTCCGTCGGATGCACCTCGAGGCCGAAGCGGACGCCCTCCTGCTCGAACACGTCCATGATCGGGCCCCAGCGCTCGGCGAAGTCCTCGTAGCCGCGCTCGACGGCGACGAAGTCGTTCGGCGGAAACGAATAGAGCAGGTGCCACACGCTCGAGCCGGTGAAGCCGTTGACCACTTGGACGCCGAGCCGCGCCGCGGCGCGCGCCGTGTCCTTCATGCGCTCGGCCGCGCGCCGCCGGACGCCCTCCGGCTCGCCGTCTCCCCAGACGTCCGGCGGCACAATCGCCCGGTGCCGCTCGTCGATCGGATCGCAGACGCATTGCCCGACGAGGTGCGCACCGAGCGCGAACACCTCCAGTCCGTGTTGCGCGAGGAGCTGCTTCTTGGCATCGACGTATCCGGGCTCCGCCAGTGCCTTGTCCACCTCGAAATGGTCGCCCCAGCAAGCGAGCTCGAGGCCGTCGAAGCCCCAGTCCCCCGTCTTTGCAGCAAGCTCGGCGAGCGGAAGATCGGCCCACTGGCCGGTGAAGAGGGTGACCGGGCGCGCCATCGTCAGACCGCCGCCAGTACCGGGACGGCAAGGCCGGGCGCGCCGAGCTCCGAGGTCGTCGGCTCGTAACCGGAGCGGGCGAGCAGCTCGAGACCGAGCCGCGCGCGCCGCACGCGCTCGCGCGACAGCGCGATCGTCGTCGCTTCGAGGTGGCTCCCGGCCGGGTAGACGTCGGGTGCGTTGCGCAGCCCGAACTTCACGTAGACGGGCGCCGCGACGCGAATGATCTCCGGAATCTCGTGGAGGCGGACGAACCCGCCGACGTTGTCCGGCGCCTCGACGTAGAGATCCAGCGGCACGTCGACGGCGGCGCGGATCGCGGCGACCTGCGGGAGCGTCAGATCCGTCGGCAGGTTCAGCGTGTTCGCCCCGAGGTTTGCGAGCACGCGGGCCGCGGCGGGATTTGCGGCCGGCAGCATCACGGAGACCTTCGCCTGCATCTCGTCGGGAAGCTCGCCTGCTGCGCGCATCGCGCCGAAAACCGACAGTAGGCCGAGATCCGCGATCAGTACGCTGCGAATCCCGTGCGCCGCGGCACGCTTCACGTCCTCGAGGCCCTGCACGAGCTGTTCCTGTCCCCGTGAGGTGGGCGCGACGACCGCGCCGGCGGCAGCGCGCGCCATCGCCGACGTGTCCCAGGCCGCGTTCGGGCGCGCGAACAGGCTGACTTCGACGCGCGCCTCGGCAGCGGTGCGGGCGATCGCGTCGAGCTCGGCGTCCGTCTGGAGGAACACGCCGCTGCCCTGCGAGATGCGATGGACGCTGACGTCGTGCCGCGCCGCTTCTTCGAGCACGGCCTCGAGACACGACGGCCCTTCGACGCTCGGGATCTCGACGCGGTACTGGGCTCCGTCCGGGAAGCGCAGCGGCGAGTCCGGCAGCTCGTAGAGATCGCCTGCCGGAAGGCCGATCGACTGCAGGAACGAGCGCGTCTCTTCCACTAGTGCCCCTCCCAGTGATGCTGTTGGAGGGGCATTAGGTGTCCGCGACCGGCTCGACGCCGAGGAAACGCCGCTGCGCCTCTGGATCGGCGAGGAGCTTCTCCGCGGTCGTCTCGAGCGCGATCGAGCCTGCGACCATCACGAGCTGGCGCTCGGCGAGCGAGGTCGCGACGCCGAGGTTCTGCTCGATCAGCAGGATCGCAACCCCCTCTTCCTCGAGCTTCTTGCACGTCTCGATCAACTGCTCGACGACCGTCGGCGCGAGGCCCTCGGAAGGCTCGTCCATGATCAGGAGCTTCGGGTTGAGGAGCAGCGCGCGTGCAATCGCGAGCATCTGCTGTTCGCCCCCGGAAAGTTGCGCCCCGCCGTTTCGTCTCCGTTCGGCGAGGCGCGGGAAGAGCTCGTAGACACGATCCGTCGTCCAGCCGCCACGCCCGTTTCTCCCGCTGACGATGCGCAGGTGCTCGTCCACGCTGAGTGACGGGAACAGACGACGCCCTTGCGGCACGTAGCCGATGCCGTGCCTTGCGATCTTGTACGACGGCCGTCCGAGAACCTCCTCACCGCGGAACTTCACGGAGCCGGTGGCACGCGGCGGCGTCAGGTTCATGATCGCCGCGCAGAGCGTCGTCTTCCCCATGCCGTTCCGGCCGATCACGGCGACCGGCCGCTCGTCCTGCATCTCGAAGGACACGTCCTCGAGCACGTGGGCGCCGGCGTAGTACGCGTTCAGCCCCTCGACTTGGAGGAGCGGCTCAGCCATGCCCGTCCTTTCCGTCCTCCTCCTCCTCCGTGAACCGGCTGCCGAGATACAGATCGTGCACGGTCTCGTTCGCGCGTATCTCGGCCGGCGTTCCCTCCACGATCACGCTTCCCTCGTACATCATCGTCACTCGTTCGGCAACACGGAGCGCGATGTCCATGTCGTGCTCGATGAGGATCAACGTGATGCTGCGGTCGAGCCCGAGGAGAAGGTCGGTGAGGAGCTGCCGCTCGCCGCGCGAGAGCCCCGAGGCGGGCTCGTCCAGCATCATCAGCCGCGGCTTCGCGGCCAAGGCCATTGCGATCGCCACCTGCCTGTGCTCGCCGTGGGAAAGGGAGCCGACGAGCTCCCCGAGCTTCGAGTCGATCGCGACGCGGCGGGCGGCCTCGCGCGCCGTCTCGCGGAACTGCGCGTCCTTGCGCGGCAGCACGACCGGCCGCCGATGGCCTTTCCCGACGCCGACGACCGCGAGGTAGATGTTGTCTTCGACGCTCAGCCCGTTGAACAGGCGCGCCTGCTGGTACGTACGCGCCAGACCGAGCCACGCCCGGCGGCGCGCCGGCTCGTCGCTGACGTCCCGCCCGAACAGCTCGACGCTTCCCGACGTCGGCGGCATGTCGCCGGCGACGACGTTGAACAGCGTCGTCTTCCCTGCCCCGTTCGGGCCGAGGATCGCCCGCCGTTCGCCCTCCGCAACGTCGAGGTCGACGTCCCGGACGGCGTGCAGGCCGCCGAAGCGCCGGCCGACCCCCCGCAAGCGGAGGATCGGCTCGGCGCTCGGCTGTGTTGCCGTGGTCAACGAGTTACTTGATGACCTGGTTCGTGACCTTGCCGTTCTTGACGACCTTGATCTTCCCCTGCCACGGCAGCTTCTGCTTCTTGCACGGAGGCTGGCTGCGGCCGGGGGGCGGGCTCGTCTTCTTGAAGAGACCGCCGAACGACTGGCCGACGTCCGGCACGAAGCCGACGACGGAGGTCGTAAGGCCCTTCGGCCCTTTCGTGATCTGCAGCGGGTACTGATCCTGGATCGCCTGCCTGTTCTTGTCGAGGACGACCGTGCCGTTGTCCGAGATCTCGTACCCCGACTTGTTCGTCTTCGGCATGCTCGCGGTGAGCTTGTTCAGGTTGCCCCCGGCCTTCTGGAGGCCGCGAACGAGCGCCCACGCCGCGTTGAAGTAGTTGTAGACGAACCCGTCGGCGTAGTTGCCGCCGTTCAGGCCCGGATACACCTTTGCTACCGAGCTTTCGTATCCCTTTGCTGCAGCCGTCTTGAGACCCGGCGCCGTCCCGAAGCCGCCGACATACGCGCCGACAAGCCGCGGAGCGACTTCCTTGAAGTTCCCGAGGAACGCGAAGAAGAGGTTCCCGATGAACTTCTTCGCCTGCAGCTTGCCGTACGCCTGCTCGTACGCCTTCAGAGAAGCGCCGGTGCCGGTGCCGCCGACCACCCAGAAGTACCCGTCGACCTGGTTCGGCGCGGGCAGCTGCCGGATGTACGGGGCGTAGTCGGTCGTGTTCAGCGGCGGGAACACACGCTTCGTGATCTGCCCGCCGATGGCGCAGAAGTCGGCGATCATCCCTGCGGCCGACGTCCAGCCGAAGCTGTAGTCGTCCATGATGATCGCGGCCTTCCGCCACTTCAGCTTCTTGTAGGCGATCTCGCCGATACCGGCGTTCCATTGCGCGCCGTCGCCGTGGTAGCGGTACACGTTCTTCGGCGCGATCTGGAGCGTTGGATCCTGCGAGCCGGCCGTCCCGATCACGAACAGCTTCTTTGGATGGGACTTCGCATAGTTGGCGATCGCGACCGCCTCGTCGCCGGAGAGCGGACCGATCATGATGTCGGCCTTGAGCTGCTCCATCAGACGCTTGGTCTCCTTGATCGCCAGGTCGGCGGTGTCGTTGCCGCAGCCGTAGCCGACGATCTTGATCGACTTGCCGGCGACCTTGATCCCCGTCATCCCGGCCGACGGCTTCTTCTTGTTCTTCGCTTTGCCCCCCGCGTACTTCGCGAACGCAGCCTGCGCGCCGCCGATGTCCGGCTCATAGCCGAACCCGAAGGCGCCCTTACAGTCGGTCATGATCGCAACGCGAATTTCGTTCGCCGACGTCTTGCTCGTCGAGCCGAACGCAATCGACGCTGTGATCGAGATTCCAACAACGAGCGCAGCCAGCGGAAGCGCGAACCTCCAGCTGCGCAATCTGAATTTCATCTACCCCTTCTCCTTCCAGACGAGGGACCCCTTGGCAAGCGAAACAAACCGGAAGCCAAGAACTGAGTGTCCGAGCAGAGCGGTCCTCCTTTCCTCACGACCCGATCCAATGGTTTACGGAGCAACTTTCTGTGTCTCGATGGTGTCGACCCGAGCCTGCGGCACCGTGCGGCTCGGACCGCCGAAGGTCTGACGGGTGATCCTCTCCCAGATCCCCATCAGCCCGTTGGGCGATACGACGACGACGGCGAGGAAGATGAGCCCGATGATCGTGTTGAAGCTGCCGCCGATGCCCGGCAGCGAGACGTCTCGCACCTCGTTGTTGATCACGATGAACGCGAACGCGCCGACCCAGGCGCCTTCGATCCGCGTCAGCCCGCCGATCACGGCGATCACCAGCAGGTCGATCGTCGCCTGGAGCCCGATCGTCTGCGGGTCGATTTGGCCGTTCCACCAGACGAAGAGGACGCCTGCGAGCGACGCGATGAACGCGCCGAACGTGAACGCGAGCGCGCGGTGAAGCGCGACGTTGTACCCGAGCGAGCCCATGCGCAGAGGCTCGTCGCGAACGCCCTGCAGCCCGATGCCGAACGGCGTCCGCACGAAGTAGCGCATCAGCAGGTAGACGAAGACGGCGGTGATCAGCGCGGTGTAGTAGAGGCGGTTCGGGTGCGCCAGGATGTCGCCGAGCCACCCCGGCGTGTACCGGTTGATGCCGCCGATGCCGGAGAAGCCCGAGACATTCGTGACCTGGCCGAAGAAGTAGTTGGCGATGACCGCGTATGTCAGCGTGATCATCAGGAAGTAGATGCCAAGGCTTCGCGACGCTACGAGCCCGAAGATCAGCCCGATGAGGGTGGTGAGCACGATTGCGACGACGACGGCGACCATGGGATCCCAGCCGAGGTGAAGGCCCTTCGTCTCGCCCCCCGCCCCGCCCTTCGTGGCCAGGTTGCCCACGATGAAGCCGGCGATCCCGTAGAGCGCGGTCTGCGCCAGCGACACCATGCCGCCGTACGCCGACAGGAAGATGAGGCTGGCGGCCGCGATCCCCATCAGGAACGTCTGCGTGAGGAGCTCGTGCGCCCAGTAGTCGCTGAACACAAGCGGTCCGACCGCGGCGAGCGCGACCGCGCCGAGGCCCAGGCCGCGTTCCAGGATGGTGCGCGACGCCATGCGCCGCCTCACGCCGGCCTCCCGAACAGGCCTTGCGGCCGGAAGGCCAGCACGATGGCGATGAGCACAAAAGTGAAGACGATCGAGTACTGCGTGCAGCAGTTCGTGCCCGTCGTCGGCAGGTACGTCGCGGAGAACGAGAAGACCAGCGCGTAGAGGAGTGAGCCGGCGGCGGCGCCGAAGATCGACCCCATGCCGCCGACGATCACGACGACGAGCGCATTGAGGAGCCACTGGCCGTCCTGCCCCGAGGCGATGTTTCCCTGCGACGCTCCGACGACAGCACCGAAAGCGGCGAGTGCAGCACCAACGACGAACGCGATCGCGAACGTCTTCTGGATGTTGATCCCGAGCGCCGACGCCATCTGCTTGTCGTCGACGCCGGCGCGGATCACCATCCCGGTCCGCGTTCGGTAGAGCCAGAGCCAGAGGGCGACGCCTACGGCCACCCCCAGCGTGAGCACTGCTATCCGCGCGAGCGAGTACTGCACGTCCCAGATGTGCAGGTCGACGAGCCGGTCGAGCCAGCCGGGCCACGTCAGGCTGACTGCGTTGCCGCCGCCTGCGAGCTGTGCCTGCCTCGGGAAGTGCGCGATGATCTGGTCGGCAACGATCACGGAGATGGCGATCGTGATCAGCGCCTGACGCAGGTCCTGTCCCTGGTTCCACCGCAGCAACGTCTGCTGCACGAAGAGCCCGACGATCGCGATGCAGCCTGCAGCGACGAGCAGTGGCGCGACCCATTCCCAGCTGTTGACATCCGTGCTGGGGATCGCAAAGCCCTCGCCCGTCATCGTCTGCTGGATCTCGTAGGCGATGTAGCCGCCGAGGAGATAGAACGAGCCGTGCGCCATGTTGACGACGCGCATGAGCCCGAAGATGAGGGCGAAGCCGCTCGCGACGATGAAGAGCAGCCCGGCGAACGTGATCGAGTCGAGCAGGATTCGCAGGAACGCCCCCGGGTTGTCGATGGCGTTTCCGAACGTCGTCGTGCGCCAGTCGCCGCCGCCGGTGGCCGGTGGCTGCTGTGCGATCACGAGGACGTACAGGATCGCGAAGACAATTGCCGCGACAACGAGGATCGTCGGAAGCCGACGAATCAAACGCGACGGTTCGACCTGCCCCCTGACACGAGACGCCAAGAGCTGGAGTCTAAAACGGGGTTGTTAAGTCTCAAAGCCCGCATCCGCATGCGACGGAGATCACAAAGCGGGCGGGCGCCGGACTACGAAGCCGCGTGGCCGGCGTGGTAGAGCGTCGCCCGCTCGGCATCGCCCGTCTGAGGGCGCTCGTCCTCGAGGCGGCTGATGGCCGCCACCACCGACCGGTCGAGGGAGGAGACGTCGGGCCAGTCGATCTCGACGAGGTTCCCCGCCGGATCGCGGATGTACATCTGAACGGCTCCATCGGGCAGCTCCCGGACGGATGCGCCGAACGTGCCGGCGTCCAGGAAGCCGAGCTCCTTTGCCTTGAGATAGACCGTCTCGAAGTCGTCGACGTCGAGCGCGAGGTGGTGACCCCTCGGCGCCGGGCCCTCACTGGCGAAGAGATGAAGCTGCTGGTCCCCCAGGCGAAGCCACTCGACGTTGCCCGAGAAGTTCGGGCTCGGGATGCGCTCCATCCCGAAGACCTCCGTATAGAAGCGCAGCGACTCCTCCATGTCGGTGGCATGGATGCTGACGTGGTTGAAACGCGTCGCTCGCACCGTTCGGCTCCCGGCGTTACCGTAACCGCATTGGCGACTAGAGGGGAAGGCCCATGGCTGATCCATACCGCGCGCGCATTCCGTTCGAGTCCCTCGATCCGCTGACGATCGGGGCTTCGGACGACGAGAGCAAGATCTACCGCAACGAGCTCGAGCTCGAGATCCCGCAGGAGAACCTTCTGGCGGCGATCTACCCCGAGGAGCCCGAGCCGGTGCCGAACGCGACCGACGCCGCCCGCGAGGCGCTCGCCTCGCCGACGAGCGGCCCGTCCTTCGCCGAGCTGCTGAGCGGCGCCGGGAGCGTCGCCGTGATCATCGACAACCAGTTCCGCCCGACTCCCGCTTCGAAGCTGCTGCCGCCCGTGCTCGACGCGATCGAGGCGGCGGGCGTCGACGCATGCGTGATCACTGCCAACGGCAAGGTCTTCCCGCTGTCCGAGTCCGACATCGAGCAGAAGGTCGGGCGCGAGAACCTCGACCGGATGGAGAAGCTCGGCATCCCGCTCTTCCAGAACGAGCCGCGGAACGCAGACTCCTACGACTACGTCGGCGTCACCTCACGCGGCACGCCGGTGTGGATCCACCGCGAGGTCGCGCGTCGCGATGTCAAGATCGCAATCGGACAGGCGCAGGCGAACCACTGGGGCTACGGCGGCGGCGGCAAGCTGATCATGCCGGGCGTCTCCGCCGACGAGACGATCGAGTCGAACCACTGCAACTTCGTTCCGTCCCCGCAAACGCATTACGGCGCGCTCGCTGGGCCGATGCGATCCGACATCGACGAGGTCGCAACGATGACCGGGCTCGACGCGACGATGAACGTCCTGCTCGATACGCGCGGGCGCGTGATCGAGATCAACTTCGGCCCGCATCCGAGCTCGCATCGCCTCGCGATCGAGCGGTTCAACGAGATCTACGCGTACGAGAGCCCAGTGCCGGAGTCCGGTCAGGCGGATATCGCGGTGTGCGGCGTCTTCGCGCCCACGGACCACCTCTTCTTCCACACCGGCTGGGGCTGCATGTCCGCGGACTTCGTGCTAAAGGACGGAGGCACGCTCATCTACTGCAGCCCCTCTCCGGGCGTGCACACCGAGGTCGGAGACTTCCCGGGTCTCGCGCTCATAGACCTGATGAAGCCGTACATGCCGCCGACGGCGGAGAACTACCAGCGCGTCCTGCGCGACATCCACGCGCGGATGATTCAGATGTGGGCCGGCTGCATCTGGGTCCCGATCTACGAGGTGATGACCAGGAAGCATTTGAAGCTCGTCACCCTCGAGGAGAACCTCGACATGGCCGCCGACATCGGTATCGACGCGACGACATCCCTCGACGATGCCTTCGGCGAAGCGCTGTCGCAGCACGGGCCCGATGCCAAGGTGATCGTCCTTCCCTTCGCTCGCTACCAGCTGCCGCGGAACATGGTGCGGCTCGACGCCGAGCCGCTTCGGTTCCCGCAGGAGGCCCACGCGTAGGAGCGAGGTCATGGACGAGGACAGTCGC
>JBKPMS010000197.1:0-11341 GCA_046732275.1 Actinomycetota bacterium
GATGAACATCTGCCACTTGACCGGCAAGAAGTACGTGCCGATCACGGTGAGCAAGAGCGCGCTACAGACTCACATCCAGCATCACCAGGATGTGATCGGCGCGCCAGTGCCGCAAGGCACGACGAAGGCGAGGAGGGCAGCGGCTCGCGCCTTTTGCGCGACGTTGCCGGTCATGACCGCGACGCGTGGCGGCAAGCTCGTCTCCTCCACCCTCGCATCGACCACCGCCGGTCTGACCGGCTCAATGAATCTGCGGACGCGGCTGGGGCAGGGGCAGCTGTGCCTGAGGCTCACGGTCAGCAGCGCGACGACGCCGATCACGGTCAGCGGCATCAAGCTGATGCAGGGGACGACGACGCTGGTGACGCTCAATCTGTCGACGCTGTCGCCATTGACGAGCGCAACGTCGCCGCTTCGGCTCAGCGGGTGCGCCAACGTGGATCGCAGCCTCGTCAAGCAGGTGCAGCAGAGCTCTGCCCTCACCGTCCAAGTGACGACGTCGAGCCCGGCCGGCGGCGTGCTGACCGGAACCCTCGGCTAGCGAGAGGCGTGAAACATCTGAAGAGCCGGGCGATCGATGCCCGGCTCTTCCGCGTTGACCATCTTTCGAACGGTGCGACTCCAGCTTCGCGTATCACAACTCGAGGTCGACGCCGGCCCACAGCTCGCTACGATATGAGCAGAGGCTCGAGCTCGACGAGCTCCCCGCCGTCGCCCCGACCGGGACTACCACCTAGGAGGAGCTGAAGCCCAAGCGCTCGATCGCGCGACACGTGCTCAAGCACGCGGGAAGTGAAGTCGGCAGGTAGAAGCGCGTGCTCGGGACAGCCCGTGATCGCTACCTGCTCGAGCTCGGACCGGGCCTCGGCGATGTCGCTCGTGATCAATCACGGTCGATGTCCCGACGCGCGCACCGTGGCCTTGACTTCTTCTGGCCGTCGGCGTAAAGACGTCTTGTTTGCAAGGGATCGTCGAAAGGGGGCTGGATCGCATGCGAATCCTTTTCGTCATCTGCGCGCTGGCGGCGACCATCCTTGTCGCCGCGCCGGCGGCTCTTGGGCAGGACGTGCTCGTGACGGTCGGGAGCCCGGCGTCGCGCTTCGCGCAGAACAAGCAGAACGAGCCGGAGGTTGCCGTCAACCCCGCAAACCCGATGATCGTCGCGGCTGGCTCGAACGACGAGATCGACCTCGAGGCGTGTGCCGCGGGCGATCCTACGTCGTGTCCGTTCACGGCCGGCGTCGGCGTGTCCGGTATCTACTTCTCGTTCAACGGTGGGTCGTCCTGGACGCAGCCCACCTACACGGGCTGGACGGCCCGCCATTGCCTGGGGCCGGCGCCGTGCGTGCCCGCCGTCGGCCCGATTGGGACGGTTCCCAACTACTTCGAGAACGGTCTCGTCGTCGACGGAGACCCCGCGCTCGCCTTCGGCCCGCGTCGCGGCGCCGACGGTCGGTTTTCGTGGGCGAACGGGAGTCGTCTCTATTACGCGAGCCTGAGCTCGAACTTCAGCTCCGATCGCGCCGAGTTCGCGATCAAAGGCTTCGAAGCGATCGCGGTCTCCTTCACCGACAACGTGGCGGCGGCCGCTGCCGGGTCGAAGGCCGCCTGGTCGAACCCAATCATCGTCTCGAAACAGAACGCGGCGCTGTTCTCCGACCATGAGGCGATCACCGTCGACGACGCCGCGTCCAGCCCTTTCTTCGGCAACGTATACATCTGCGACGCGGCCTTCCGCAGCCAAGAGAATTCCCCCAATGCGCTGCCCGAGCCGATCGTCGTCAACCGCTCGACGGACGGCGGTCTTACGTGGAAGCAGACGTCGCTGTCGGCGGCGGTCAACAACAGCGTCATCGGGGGACGCCAGGACTGCCAGGTGGACACCGATAGTGAGGGGAACGTCTACGTCTTCTGGGACGGGATCGACAACAAGACAAAGCTGTTCTCGATCTTCATGGCGAAGTCGAGCGACGGCGGCAAACACTTCGCGCGGCCGGCGCAGGTCGTAACGACCGTCAACCAGACCGGGATCTTCGACCCGAACCAGGGGACTCTGACGTGGGACGGCCTGGGCGGTGCGCGGGACGGCTCCGCGCCGCTCGTCGACATCGCGAACGGCGCGCCGACCGGGTTCGGCGCGACCGACGCTATCTACCTGGTGTACCCCGACGGGCCGACGCCGTCGGACACGAGCCCGGCGGCAAACGAGGAGGCGTTCGTCCGCGTCTCCCCCGACGGGGGTGCTAGCTGGTCGCCCCCCGTGAATGCCGCGCCGGCGGCCGACCGGCCGCTTTATCCGGCGATCGCGGTCTCACCAACCGGCCGCGATCTGTGGGTGGTGTACGACAACTTCCTGCAGCCGTGGCAGCACACGACGGCGACCCCACGGCGGATGCAGGGCGTCGTGCGGCACGCGGACGTGCTGCCGAGCGGGCTGGCGGGGCCGTTCGCCGACCTCCATCGCGCGCCCGTGGGCGACGCCAGAGGCTCGAGCACGAACAGCCTAGTCGCGGAGTTCCTAGGCGACTACAACGCGATCGAATCCAAGACCGCGACGGCCGCGACGGCCGTCTGGAACGACACGCGGAACGCGGCCGACTGCCCCGCAATCGACGCGTACCGTCAAGCGCTCACGACGGCAACGCCGCTGCCGAGGCCGGCGCCGAACAGCGACTGCCCGGCGACGTTCGGTAACTCCGACATCTTCGGCGGAACCTTCACCGCGCCGTAGAGCAAGGTCGCGGAGGGGGCGCCACCCGGCGTCCCCTCCGCATCCCTTTTGGGATCATCGACGAAGAGCCGATACGACGACCGCGGCGCGTTCGAATCCACCCACCCCGCCGTAGACCGCTGAAGGCGAAGCTTTCAATCCTCCGTGGACTGTTCTCGGCCCTCGTGAGAGTCCGGCCGGTACGCGCCGTCGCTCTCGCCTTTCGATGCCCCTGCTAACGCGGGTTTCGCGTCTCCAGGGCTCATGGGACATGGGCAAGTCGGAGACGACGGAAGTATTGAAACGCCTCGCCACGCTTGCCAGACTCCCGCTAAACGCGCGCGGGGGAAAGGCAGCCGATCCGAATGAACGCGAGGAAGATGTTGTGCGTCGTCGCCGCTGTCGCGACCGCTTCCCTTGCATTAAGCGCCGGTATGGCACGCGCCGAGGATCCGCCACCCGTTGCTGGCTGCGGGAACGGATTAAGCCTGATCTATAACCCGTCCCTCGAAGCGGTTATCGCGACCGCAAACCAGGGCCACGTGAACGGCGACGGCTGGGTCTGTCTGAACAGGTCGGGTCTCGATAACAGCAACGGCCACTTCAACTTGGTCGTCGTTATCGACAATACGGTGCCGCTGGGCGCTTCGTAGTCGAAGGATTAGAGCCGCTGACCCCCGCTCGGGCTCGAGCCCGCGGGCGACTACCCCGCTGGAGCTCGGCGAGCGCCGCGAGCGACGCCGCCCGCAGCATCCGCGCGGCCATCAGCGCGGAGCGTAGTCGACCTTCTCGAAGGGCCACTCGGCGCGCAACCACTCGCCGACTTCGCGCCAGAGCTCGGCGTCGAGGTCGCGGCGATCCGCCCGCACCCACGAAAGCACGCGTGCGTCGACGTTGCCCCCGGGCGCCGGATAGATGTAGACGCAGCCGATCACGTCGGCGTTCGAGGGCTCGAGCACGGTGTACGTGAATCCCTCGCGCTTGCGGAAGTCTTCCGCGTGGCGCTCGAGGTCGCGGCGGTTCGCCTCGAGCGTGCGGCCGTCGGGCCACGAGCTGTCCTCCCAGCCCGGCGTCGCGTGGATGTGCTCACGGGAGGACGACCAGGCGGCGAAGTCAGCATCGTTGTGCTCCGGGCCGAGCGGCTCGAGCGTGAAGAGCGGCGTCTCGAGACTCGTCGGAACGTCGAAGTCCGGCGGGACGAACGTCAACGTCCGAGCCGCGTGCGGCGGCGCATCCCGAGGCGCCTTTGGAGAGCGCGGTCTTCCTCGCCGTCGCGAATCGCAGCCCAGACGAACATCACGCCGACGATGACGAGCGGGACGGCAAGGAGAACAACAAGGATGATCGCGCCGAGCTGATTCACCTCACCACGGTACCGCGGGCGGTCTAGGCATCGTCCTCGTGGCTAGCCCGAGCGTCGGGCAGCTCGGAGAGCGTCGAGGGTGGCACCCGCGAACGCGGCGAGCTCGCGAACGCGGTCTTCGTCCTGGGCGGTGAAGTCGGCTCCTCCGGCCTTATCGGAGAGTTGGAGAAGCCCGTAGCTGCGGCCATCCTCGCCGCAGACGGCGGTGGCGAGCCAGCCCCGCATCGGCGGATGGCTGTCGGCCACGTCACCGAAGCCGGTCCAGTCGGGATGGGCCTCGACCGCGTCCTGCGTCAGACGTACTACCTCACCTGGCTCGAGCCGGATGCCGTGCAGCCCGCGACCACGCGGGTCGACGCGAAAGTCGCGCCAGCGCGCGTACTGCGCGCTCAGGTTGAAGAACTTTCGCGTCGCATGTCCGTCGCCGTCGAGGTCGACACTCAGAGCAGCTTGCTCAGCGTCGGTCAGGGCCCGCGCCAGGCTGCACGCGCGATGGAGGAGGTCGTCCAGGCGAGTGGCGAGCTGGGGGTCGTCGGCGACCTCCGGAGCGATCTCGGTGCCGACGTCTCCGCTGGTCTTCATCAACCTTCCTCGTCTAGCGCTTCGACGGGTGAACCGTTTTGCGCATCACGCAATTCTTCTTGCCCTTGGGCCGCTCGTAGCTGAAGCCCGCCTCTTCGAAGAGGCTGCGCGTGGCGCTATACAGGAACGAGGACGAAACCTTGTTGCCTTGGGTGTCGTGCGGATACCCCTCCACCACGCCACCGCCCGCCTGGGCGATCAGATCGAGGGCACCACCAAGCGCGACAGCCGCGACGCCGTTCCGTCGATAGTCCCTGTCGACGAAGAAGCACGTGACGCGATAGTCGGGCGGCGCCCCCGTGCGGCCCGCTTCGTACTCCTTCCGGTGATAGATGCGCGGAAGCTCGTCCGGAGAACCGAATTGGCACCACGCCACCGCAGCATCGCCGTCGAAAACCAGGGCCGCGTGAGCCTTGCCCTCGCGTACGAGACGCTCCTTCCAGGGGCGGCCCTTTTCGCCCTCGGGCCTGCCGACCCGCGAATGAAACCACGTGCACCAACAACCACCCCACACACCGTTGTGCTTCTCAGCGAGGCGCGCGAACGCATCCCACGTCGAGGCATCAAGCGGCCGGATCGCATACTCGCTCACGCACCCTCCGTTCCCCCGCTTTGACGAACCGACGAGCGAGCGACTCTACCTGCGTCCTCCCTGGCGGGGACGCCGCCGTGCCGTAGTGGCCTGATGTACTTTCTCCGCCGTGCGTCCTCAGGACCTTGATGACCTCCGTTGGGTCTCCGACCCGAGGCTCTCCCCGGACGGCCGCAGCGTCGCTTTCGCCTCATGGCGGATCGACCGTGACGCGAACGAGCAGCGAAGCGCGATCTGGCTCATCCCGACCGACGGCTCCGCGCCCGCCCGGCAGTTCACCTCGGGTGAGAAGCAGGATGGAGCTCCGCGCTGGTCGCCCGACGGGAGCGCGCTCGCGTTCGTGTCCAACCGTGAGCGCGAGGCGAAGCAGCTCTACGTCATTCCGGCTGCCGGCGGTGAGGCGCGGCGCCTCACGGATCTCGACGAGGACGTCACGGAGCCGGTCTGGTCGCCCGATGGAACGCGACTCGCATTCTCAGCACGAGTCCGTAACGAGGCGTACGCCGAGAAGGACGACAAGCGGCGCCGGCCTCGGCAGTTCGTCCGTCTCCAGTACAAGCTCGACTCGGAGGGTTGGACAGGGGATCGGCGCCGGCACCTCTTCACCGTGCTCGCGGACGGCTCGGCGCCACCCGCGCAGCTGACCCACGGCGACTTCGAGGACCAGTATCCGGTGTGGTCGCCTGACGGGAAGCGCCTCGCGTTCGTCTCGGCGCGGCACGAAGACTGGGACATCGAGCTCTTCCGCGACGTCTACCTCGTCGATGCGGACGGCGGCGATCCCGTGCGCTTGACCGCGGGCGATAGTGCGTACGAAGCGCCTTCCTGGTCGCCGGACGGTTCGCGGATTGCATGCCGCTTCAGCGTCGGCGGGTTCGACTTTCCACGCCACGGTCAGATCGCCGTCCTCGACGCGGCGACGGGCGAACGGCAGGTTCTCACCGCGACGCTGGATCGCAACTGCTCGCCCTACCCTGAGATCCGCGAGCCGCTGTGGGACGACGACACGCTGCTCTTCGTGCTCGAGGACGAAGGGAACAATCACCTGTACCGCGTGCGCGCCGACGGCGCCGGCGTTCCGGAGCTCGTCGTCGGCGGCGAGGTCTGGGTCACGGGCTTGGACGCCGCGGCGGGGACGATCGTGCACGCGGCGACGTCGCCGACGTCGCCCGACGAGCTCTACTCCGGCGAGCGTCGGCTGACGAATGTGACGGCGCCATTCACCGCCGGGCGCGAGCTTGCGCAGCCCGAACGGTTTACCGCCGTCTCGGCCGACGGCTCGGAGGTCGAAGCGTGGGTCATGCGCCCGCTCGGCTTCGAGCCCGGGCGTCGATATCCCGTGCTCTTGAACATTCACGGTGGCCCGTTCAGCCAGTACGGGAACAAGTTCTTCGACGAGTTCCAGGTCTACGCGGATGCCGGCTACGTGGTCCTCTACTCGAATCCGCGCGGGTCGTCGGGCTACAGCGAAGAATGGGGAAGGGCGATCCGCGGACCGGTCGACGGCGGCCCGGGATGGGGGACGGTCGACTACGAGGACGTGATGGCGGTCGTCGACGAGGCGCTACGGCGCTACGACTTCTGCGACGCCGACCGGGTCGGCGTCCTCGGCGGCTCGTACGGCGGGTACATGACGTCGTGGATCGTCAGCCATACCGACCGATTCGCGGCGGCGTGCTCGGAACGCTCGTGCAACAACTTCATCCTCGAGGGCGGCGCCGCGGATATCGGCTGGGTGTTCAAGGGCTATGTCGGCGCGCACTGGTTCGAGGCGCCTGATGCGTATCTCAAGATCTCGCCCACGACGTATGCCGAGAACATCACGACGCCGCTCCTGATCCTCCACTCGGAGGACGACCTGCGGTGTCCCGTCGAACACGCCGAGGATCTGTTCGCGATCCTACGGCTGCTCAAGCGGGACGTCGAGCTCGTGCGCTTTCCAGCGGAGTCGCACGAGCTGAGCCGCTCCGGCTCGCCCGCGCACCGCGTGATGAGATTCGAGACGATCCTCGAGTGGTTCGCCCGCTATCTGCACCCTGACCAGGTTTTCGAGGTCGAGGATGTAGCGGCGGCCTCGGCACGGTAGGCGTCCCTCCGGTCCGGACACGCACGCGCGAGTCGCTGTCGCATGCGAATCGGCCTACGCGGCTGCGTGCCGAGACGGTGCGTACGCGAGCGCGCTCGTGAGGAACAGACGATGTGAGGCGCTGTGATCGTGTGCAGCACGACACTCGTGTAGCACCGCTCGTGGAGTGCGATCGGCGAGCCGCGGCCGTCTCTCGTGAAAGGTGCGATTGATCGGCGAAGCCCGCGTCATCGGCCAATCGCGCGAGGCTGAGAGTCACGTCGTGTTCGGCATGGGCAAGGACGAGGAAGCGCTGGAATCGGAACGTCCGCTGCAGCGCTTTAGGCCCCAAGCCGATTCGAAGCTCACAGCGCCGGCCAGATGCGGGACGCCTGGCGGCGGCGACTGACGAGTGCGGACTCCCGACGTCCAGCGCGCGATCCGGCGACGAAGCCGCAGCGATGTCTTCGGCCAACTGGACGGCGACCGCCCCAGTTCAGCCCAGGCTCGGCCCCACGCGCTCGGGGCCCAGCCGGTGCTCGTCGGCTTACCTGAGAACCCGTAGCCGGGCATCGACGGAATCACCACATGGAAGGCATCGTCTGCGGTTCCGCCGTGTGCGGTGGGATCGGTCAGTCGATCGATGATCTACAACTGCTCGATGATCGAGCCGGGCCACCCGTGATTCACCGAATTGCGGCAGAGCGTTCAGTGCCGCCTCGCACTTGCGCCAGTCGTACTCGGTCGCCCGATAGCGCGCCGACCTGGAAGGGCGGATCTCGATGGCAGTCTCGACGGTGCTCCTTATTGGAACCTCCGTTCTCGAGGGGCGGGCTATTCGTCACCTCTGGGCGCCCGGGACTGGACACGCGCGCGTAAAGGCGAGGTATCCGCACGGGTCGACCGAGACCTTCGCGGAGGTGACGGCGGCGCCGTGCGCCCTCGTCGAGTTCCCGAGGATGTCGAACGCCGTTGTCGCGCCGGGACGAGTGACCGTGTCAGTGAGGTCGTAGCCGGCCGCCACGATTCGACCCCGGCTGTCGAAACCAATACCGTAGATCGTTGCGCTTTCGGGTAGCGGCCTCTTGTACGGGTTTGTAAGCGACCCGATGACGCCTCCGGAACTCGTCACCGATGCGCGCTTGACCAGTGGTAGTCGTCGACGTCGGGGCGCGGTTTGTCCGACGTGGATCTCGGTCTCGATGCCTGCGAGCTCGAGCGCGCCGCTCCAGATCAGCGCGCCGCCGATCACGAAGTTCGCTCCAGCGGGTATCAGCGTGATTGCCGTATAACCGTCCGTCAGCGACCGGCCACCACCGTCGACCGCCTCCACCTCGACAGTCACGTCGAGTGCGTCCCTCAACGACCGGTTCCGCAGCACCAGCCCGTACTCCGCGTAACGGTAGTCCCCGCTGCCGCGCCCCTCTCCTTCCGGCACAACCCCACTCGTGACCACGACGACCTCCGCGGCTCGCTCGGTTGCCGCGGCGCCACTCCCGCCCGACAAGGCCGGCACGACCAACGCGAGCGAGAACACGATCGCCACGACTCGCCCTCGAACCCACTCCACAAACCGATTGTCGAGGGGATGCCCAAGGAACTCAAGACCAAGTCGACTCGGCTCGAGCCCCGTCGCCGCCGCCTTACACTCGGCCCATGTTGGGATCGGTGGGGACACCGCGATGAGGAGCGCCGTCGAGACCAGGTACGCGCGAAGCGGCGATGCCCACATCGCCTATCAGACCGTCGGTGACGCAGACCTCGATCTCGTTCTGCTGCCCGGTGCGTTCAGCCACGTCGAGCACCAGTGGGAAGAGCCGTCATTCGCCCGGTTCCTCCACCGACTCGCATCGTTCGCGCGACTGATCGTCTTGGATGTGCGAGGTACCGGCCTCTCAGACCGAGCGGCTGACCTTCCGACGCTCGAAGAACAGATCGACGACGTGCTGGCAGTGCTCAACGCAGTTGGTTCGGAGCGGGCGGCGCTGTTTGGACTGTCACAGGGCGGCGGCCTGGCCATGTTGTTCGCCGCCGCCCATCCGGCTCGGACGTCGGCACTCGTCCTCTTCGGAGCCTACGCGCGCAGCACGCAGACCGCTGACTTCCCGTGGGGGCGCACGCCTCAGGAATACGACGAGCTCATGCGCGTCGCCGGCGAAGGATGGGGCACCGGAGTCTTCCTTCCTCTCGTGGCGCCGTCTGCCGCGAACGACGAGTCATTCAAGGTCTGGTGGGCGAAACAAGAACGGCTTTCGGGAAGTCCCGGAACGATTCTCGCCTTCCTTCGCGCGCAGCGGATAGCCGACGCCAGGCATGTGCTGCCGGCGATCCAGGCGCCGACGCTGATCATCCAGCGGCGGGACGACGCGTATCGACGACTGGAAAATGGGCGCTATCTCGCCGACAAGATCCCGAACGCAACGTACGCCGAGCTTCCTGGTCGCGACAACCTTCCGTATGTAGGTGACCAGGACGCGGTTCTCGACGAGGTCCAGGAATTCCTGACCGGGGTGCGGCACAGCGCAGAGCCCGACAGGGTCTTGGCCACCGTTCTGTTTACGGACATCGTCGGCGCTACAAAGCGCGCCGCCGAGCTCGGGGACCGAGCGTGGCGCGACCTGCTGGAGCGTCACAACGCCGTCGTCCGCAGAGAGTTGGAGCGCGGCCGCGGCCGAGAAGTCGACACGGCGGGTGACAGCTTCCTGGCGACATTCGATGGGCCGGCACGGGCAATCCGATCCGCGCACGCGATCGCCGAACGGGTTCAGGCGATCGGCCTAGAAGTGCGGAGCGGGCTCCACACGGGAGAGGTCGAGCTAGTTGGAGACCATGTGCGCGGGATCGCCGTTCATATTGGTGCGCGGACGGTTGCCCTCGCCGGGCCCGGAGAAGTGCTCGTGACCTCCACGGTGAAAGACCTGGTCGCGGGCTCGGGAATCGAGTTCGAGGATCGAGGCGCTCGCGCGCTCAAAGGTGTCCCCGGGGAGTGGCGGATCTTCAGCGTTACGTCCGCATAAGGCGCGGTCGTCCACGTCACGTTCGAAGCACCTCGTTTGTCACGTTGTCCCCTCCAGCGCTTCTCGTTCGTGGTCACACGGAACGCAACCCACCGAGAAGGAGCAAGTGATGAACACAAGCGGAAAGATCGCGGTCACCGGGGCGACCGGGAGAGTCGGTCGTCATATCGTCGAAGTGCTCGAGGAAAGGGGACACGAGGTCGTCCCGATTTCCCGCTCCCTCGGCATCGACGTCATAAGCGGCGAGGGGCTGGCGGGCGCGCTGGCCGGGGTAGAGACAGTGATCGACGCGGCCAGTCAGCCCACGCCAGAGCAAGAAGCGGCGACGGCATTTTTCGCCACTGCGACGCACAACGTCCAAGAAGTCGCTGAGCGGGCGGGCGTGCAGCGAATCGTCGTCGTGTCCATCATCGGAATCGACCGGTTCACCGCCGGCTTCCTCGCCGCAAAGCGAGTCCATGAGCACGCGATGCTCGCGGGCCCGATCCCGGTCCGGATCTTGCGCGCGGCGCAGTTCCACGAGTTCGTACCAGAGCTCGTCGATTGGGGCAGACAGGACGGAGTCAGCTACGTGCCAAAGATGCGCACGCAGCTGGTCGGAGCCCGCACGGTCGCCGAGGCGCTCGCCGACCTCGCCACCGCCCCCGACTCCGCAGGAACCGACACGGCAGCGATCCGGGAGATCGCCGGGCCACGCGAGGAAGGCCTCGTCGAAGTGGCGAAACTGCTCGCCGCCCATCGCGGCGACGCCCTGCGGATCGAGGGCGTCACGAACGAAGCCGATCCCGACCGCGACGCCTACGAGCAGGGTGCGCTGCTCCCCGGGCCGCATGCCACCCTGGCCGGCCCGACCTTCGAAGAATGGCTCGAGAGCGAGCGGGCAAACTGAAATGGCTGTCCCCTTCCGCGCTGTACGTTCGTCGTGGAGGCGAGAACCCGCTCCAGAGGAGGACAACATGAAGTATCTGCTTCAGATCTACCCGGACGGCGCCACGGATGAGTTCGCGCGGCT
>JBKPMS010000198.1:0-13862 GCA_046732275.1 Actinomycetota bacterium
GGGTTGATCCGCGCGATGAAGGACTTGGGCGTCGAGTTCCCGGCTTCCGACTGGAGGCTCGCGTGGCGCCAGCTCCTAACGGCGTTCTGGTCAAGCTTGGAGACGATTCGTGTCGCTCTCCAGACCGCGGCGAGTTTCGAGACGCGTAGATCCGCAGAGTCGTAGCCGCAGACGTTCTTCGGGCCGGGCGGCGATCCGAACGCCGGCTTCGTCATGCAGCCCGGCCCCAAGCACGCGCTCGCCGAGCTTAGGGCGGCGAGACGAGGAGCGCTAGACGCTCATCTGGCCATGTCCTCGACGATCAGCACCGTCGTCTTGTCGGCGTCCTCGGCGTGACGGACGCCGATCACACGCAGCTTCCTTCGACCGAGGGGGATCGTGTCGCCGGGGCGCCACATGGGCGCGACAGTCTTGAACGACGGCGGGTCGGCCGGCGAGCCGTCTACCCGTCGAAGCTCGAACGTAAGTGTGGATGCCATCCGGTGCTCCTTCCTTGGGGCCGGACGGCGTACCGAGGATATCCCAGTGAACTACGAAAGCGCGGCAAGCGCCACGACGACGCTCAGGGGCGGAGAGCACACCGGAGCGCACCGGATCGCCGTCACCGTTTGCACTCAGTGCGCGTCGCGTCGGCCGTCGGCAGGCAAGATCCAGGGCTCTCGAAAGACGGCCTCCCAGTCGTACTGCGGCGTGGGAACGAGCTCGAGATAGCTCTCGACAGTGACGAGGGTGTAGTACCGCTTGAACAGATCGCCGATCGTGTCGATTGCGCTGTTCAGTTCGGCGTAGGTCGGAAGTGTCTGCATCGGTCGCGCGTCCGCGTGCGCGACGTGTCGATTGACGTATGTGGTGATCTCCAGCGCGTTGTCTTCGAGGCGCTGGAGATCCGTTTCGACAAGGGCGGGATCGACATGGTCTCCGACCTCTCCCGCGAACTGACTCGTGAACACCTGGTCGCCCCGCTCTTGCTGGTCGAGGTCGTACTGCGAGACGAACCGTTCGCGCGACAGTCGCGACGGATCGTCTTTGATCTCCACGAGGAGACGAGCGAGCGAGATGACGCGGGGGTCGCGATCGGTCTGCCTGCGAACGGCCGCGCTCTGGCTGATCCCATACGAGCTGGATAGCTGATCGAAGAAGTGAGATGCCGGAAGGGGCGGCCGCCGCTCCTGGGTGATCTCTGCGACGCGGCGGTAGACGGCGCGGTGCCAGTGGACCATGAGAACCTCGTTCCTGATCTGGTTCTCCAGCCACCGTCGCCACTTCTCGACCCTGGAATCAGGCGGAAGCGGCTTACCCGGCTCGCGAGGCAACCACCTGCCGATGTGACCGATCAAGACGAGGATTATCGCGCCTAGGCGAGCGGCCGTCCCCGCATCGAGAGCTCGCGGATGTCCTGACGCGGCCGCTCGGGCGGCGGTGGCGGTGCGAAGGAGCTCGGCACCTTGACGATCTTCCAGACGCGCCCATCCCGGTCGACCGTGTGCTCGGTCGGGCTCGAGGCGATCAGCCGGCGGCGCTCGTCCGCCAGCGTCTCGGCGTCCTTGTACGTCCAGTTCGGCGCGAACCGTCTACGCGGCCGGGGCGGGTGAGTGACCCTCCTCGGCGTCGGGTTCTTGTTGGCGACGCTGCTTCGATTCGCGCGCCGCGTCCCGCCGGCACTGGCGGCAGACAGAGCGGTGCTTCTCGTATGCATCAGCGGGCTTTATCTGTCGGCAGCGGCTACACCGCTTGCCCTCGGGTTCCGGGATAGGCGCCGCCCGCGCGCCGAGCTCGAGCTCGACGGCCTCGTGCACGCGCCGGCCGATCTCGTTCTCGAGCGCCTGACGGACAAGCTCGTCGATCCGACCGTTTGCCTGCGCGAGCTCGTGATGCACCTTGGCGTTGACGAGCTCGGCGAGATCCAGGTCGCTCACGCCGGACAGTTTCGCATCGCGGCAACGGAGGGTGTTCGGGTCTCTGTCCGGCCTAGCCCTCTCTATCGGGTTGGTCGGCCTCCTCGCTCTCTTGCAAACGACGCGCGCTCTCCTCAACGAGTAGACGCGACATCGCCGCCGCTAATGCCCCCGCCGCCCCCGCCGCCGTTCTCGGATCGATGGGCGGCTCCGATCGAGGCGACTTGAACGGCCCAAGCACGGCGAGCGCGATTGGGAGAAGGAGTATGAGTAACGCTCCTGCCACTGCGACCGTCCCCCAGTATCCGGCGCGAGTCGAGACGTACCCCGCAATCAGGCCGGCGACCACAACGGCGGCCGCAAATGCACCCCAGAGACGCCGGCGCAGTTGAGCCGACGTAGCGACGCTAGAAAACGGAGAAGAGGCCAATGATCACTCCCCATTCCTGCTCCAGCGAGTCCCCCTACAGCTACCCAATCCAGCGCGTCAATTTGCGTGACATATAGGTCTGCCTCGCCAACGACCCTGACGTACCCCAGGCGCCGAAGCACAACCGCGGTCACGACGAAGACGAACATACCCACCACACTGATCCGGCCACCCCAGTCGAGTACCGTCTTAACGTCATCGCCCGCCGTCGCGGCCGCGGCCAGCCAGGTTGTCACGCGCGGGATAATGCACGGTCTCGCGGCGAGGGCCCCTGGCCTGAACGTCTTGCAGGTTCAATTCGGCCAGGCAAATCGGTCCGGCACCGGTCCGACACGAGCTGTCGCTTCTGGCGATCTTGGCGCGAGTGACCCGCGGAGGAAAGCGGCCTCGCGTCCGTGCTCAGCCGGTAAATGGGCCGTGCTGGATTCGAACCAGCGACCTTGGGATTAAAAGTCCCCTGCTCTACCAGCTGAGCTAACGGCCCCCGTGCGAGCCAGTGTAGGCGCCGACCGGTGTCACGCCCACGGCAGGCCGACCCAGCTTTCCGGGGGGCCGAGCTTCCACTTCGGGTACGGGGCGTACGCCTCTGCCGAGGACGTCGTCTCTTCCTCGACGCCCGCGCCGTGCCGCAGCGCGAGCTCCGACCGCAAGTAGACCGTGCCCCTCTCGGGCCAGCCCTTCCGTGCGCCGGTCATGAAGATCACGCACGGGCCGTCGCCGGCGCCGACAAACCCGTGCGCCGTGTTCGGCGGGCAATGGACGAAGTCCCAGGCCTTGAGCGGCCGCTCCTCCTCTTCGATGAGCAGCAGGCATTCGCCCATGAGCACGAGGAAGTCCTCCTGGTTCGCCTCACGGTGGTAGCGGCCACCGGACTGCCCCGGCTGAAGGACGGCGAGCGTGTAGCCGATGTCCGAAAACGGCGCGTCGTCGCCCTCGAAGACGCACGCGTCGCCGAGCACGTCGTTCGTCACCCACGCCGCGTCGGGGATGCTCACGACGAACCAGCCGTCCGTCACCGGCGTGAGTCCTGCGTCCAACTTCTCGAGGCGCGCTTCCTTGACCATGTCTGCTCCTTGTTCGCGGGCTGGGCTTTCCGGAACTATGTCGCGGCTATCCTGGCTCGGCCGCCCCCGTCGACTAGCGGCCTAGGTCGCCACCCTTTCAAGGTGGTAGCGCGGGTTCGAATCCCGCCGGGGGCATGCCACTGATACGGAGGAGGGACCATGTGCCGCTGGCTCGCATACACAGGAACGCCGGTGCTCCTGACGGAGCTGCTGTACGAGCCCGCGCACTCGCTCATCGACCAGAGCCTCCACTCGCGGCTAGGCGTCGAGACGACGAACGGTGACGGGTTCGGCGTCGGCTGGTACGGAGAGGCGGAGACACCGGCCGTCTTCAAGAGTGTCGAGCCCGCCTGGAACGACCGCAACCTGCGCGAGCTCTCGGGACACGTTCGCTCCGGCCTCGTCTTCGCGCACATCCGCGCGTCGACCGGAACGCCCGTTCAGCAGACGAATTGCCACCCGTTCCGACACGGTAATTGGCTCTGGATGCACAACGGCTCCATCGCCGGCTTTCACGACGTGAAGCGCGAGCTGATGCTCGCAGTCGACCCGTCGCTCTATCCCGACGTCGAAGGGTCGACCGACTCGGAAGCGTTCTTCTTCCTCGCGCTCACCTTAGGGCTCGAGCACGACCCGCCGGCCGCGGTCGCCCGCGCAGTCGGCGTTATCGAGCAGCTAGGCCGGCGCAACGGGATCGAGCATCCGATGCAGATGACGGTCGCGACGAGCGACGGCGACCGGATCTGGGGGTTCCGCTACTCCAGCGAGGGCAAGTCTCGGTCTCTCTTCTACTCCACCGCGGTCGACGCGCTGCGCGCGCAGTACCCGGACAACCCGCTCTTCGATCGGCTCTCAGACGAGACGCGCCTCGTTGTGTCCGAGCCGCTCGGCGATCTCGCAGGCGCCTGGAACGAAGTGCCCGAGTCGAGCTACGGCGTTATCCAGGAAGGAGAGGACGAGCTCCATCCCTTCGCTCCGGTGCCGCCGTCGTAAAAGGGGAAGCCCCGCCCCGCCGCCTCAGTGAACGACGCCGTCTGAGGCTCTGTACCCGATGTGGGCCGAGATCTCCGCTGCGGTCCGCTTCAGCGGGCCACTCAGTCGTTGCACGAGCTCTTCCATCGAGACCATCGAGCTGTGCACCGCCAGGTTGATCGCCGCTGCGACGGCGCCGGACTGTGAGAACACCGGTGCGGCGATCGAGCGCAACCCGTAGGCGAGCTCCTCGTTGTTGATCGCGAGCCCGGCCTCGCGGACACGCTGGAGCTCGCCGTCCAGCCGCCGGCGCGCGGTCAACGTGTTCGGTCCGCGCTGACGCAGGTCGACGTGCCCGAGCAGCGCATCGCGATCTTCGCTAGGCAGGTAGGCCAGCAGGATCTTCCCCATCGACGTGCAGTACGCCGGTAGCCGCGAACCGACGTGGAGATTCAGATCGATCGCACGCTGGCCGCGGCGTGCGGTGCGGCAGCGCTCGATGTAGACGATGTCCGAGCCGTCCAGGACGGCCATGTTCACGGTGTAGCCGACGTCGTCGCTCAGCTTTTGCAAGTGCGGGGCGGAGATCTCGCGCAATTCCATCGAATGGATCGCCGAGAAGCCGAGGTCGAGAACGCGCGGCCCGAGCCGGTACTTCTTGGTCGCCTCGTCCTGTTGCAAGTACCCGAGCGTGGCAAGCGTCGAGACGTAGCGATGCGTCGTGCTCCGGCTGAGGCCCACCTCGCGGCCCAGCTCGCTGACGCCGAGGAGCGGCCGCCCCGAGCGGAAGGCCGACAGCACAGCAAGGCCGCGTTCGAGCGACTGCGAATAGCCTGACGCTTCGCGCTCGCCCGCCATCGTCCCACATAGTAGAACGGCGTCTTGAAACACGAACAGGTGCCGCTTAGTCTCGGCGCCGGACCGAGAAAGGAGTTGCGATGAGCACGGAGACTGTGGCTGCCGGGACCGCTGTGCGCGAGCTTCGCCAGTACATCGGCGGCGAGTGGCTCGATGCCACGGACGGCAAGACCTTCGACGACCTCGATCCCTTCACTGGAGACGTCGTGGCGCGCCCGGCCGCCGGCGGGCGGGCCGACGCGCGGTGCGCGGTCGACGCGGCGGCGGACGCCTTCCCGGGCTGGTCGGAGTCTCCCCCGGCCGAGCGGCAGCGGATCTTCCTCAAGGCGGCGGACTTGCTCGAGGCGAGAGGTGACGACGTCGTCTCCTGGTTGGCGCGCGAGACCGGCTCGACCTTCGGGTTCGGGATGTTCCAGCTCGGGTTCGTCGCGGGGCTGTTCCGCCAAGCTGCGGCTCTCGCCTACGCGCCCATCGGCCAGGTTATTCCGTCGGACGTGGGCGCCTTTTCGATGGGCCTCCGGCGACCCGTCGGCGTCGTCGGCGCCATCGCCCCGTGGAACGCCGCTCTGATTCTGTCTGCACGCTCCATCGCGTCGCCGCTCGCGCTCGGCAACACCGTTGTGCTGAAGCCGTCGGAGCTGTCGCCGTACGTCGGCGGCCTGATCTGGGGCGAGCTCTTCACCGAAGCAGGACTGCCGGCAGGCGTCCTCAACATCGTCACGCACGCGCCCGGCGCGGCCGGGGAGATCGGAGACGAGCTCGTCGAGAACCCGCTCGTGCGCCGCATCAACTTCACGGGCTCGACCGCAGTCGGCCGCAAGCTCGCCGAAGCGGCGGGTCGCAACCTCAAGCGCGTCGTCCTCGAGCTCGGCGGCTACAACCCGCTCATCGTGCTCGGCGATGCAGATCTCGAGTACGCCGTCGACGCTGCCGCATTCGGCGCGTACCTCCACCAAGGCCAGATCTGCATGTCCGCGCGGCGCATCGTGGTCGAGCGCTCGATCGCCGATGAGTTCACGCAGCGGCTGGCCGAGAAGACGAGGGGGCTCAAGTCGGGCGACCCGAAAGAGCACGACACGATCATCGGCCCACTCATCAATGAAAGCGCGCTCGAGACGGTTAAGGGACGCGTCGACGACGCTGTCTCGAAGGGGGCGAAGGTGCTCGCCGGCGGTGAAGCCGACGGCTCTGTGTACCGCGCCACGCTAATCAGCGACGTGCCCGAGGATTCGGACCTGGCGCGGCACGAAACGTTCGGTCCCGTTGCGGCGATCGAGGTCGTCGACAACGAGGAGAAGGCGATCGAGCGCGCGAACGCGACCTCGTACGGCCTCGCGTCCGGGATCATCACGAACGACGCCGACAAGGGCCTTGCGCTCGCGCAGCGCATCGCGGCCGGCATCGTCCACATCAACGATCAGCCGGTCGGGGACGAACCGCAGATGCCATTCGGCGGCGTCAAGGACAGCGGCTGGGGACGGTTCGGCGGCACCGCCGCGATTGAAGAGTTCACGGAGCTGCGCTGGATCACCGTCGGCAAGCCCCATCCCTTCCCGTTCTGAGGCCGTAGGCCGCGATGGCCGAGATCGTTTCCCTCCGAGACGCGATTCGCGACCTCGTTCGCGACGGCGACACCATCGCGCTCGAGGGGTTCACGCATCTCATTCCGCACGCTGCCGGCCACGAGGTCATTCGCCAGGGCAGGCGCGACCTCACGCTCGTGCGGATGACGCCCGATGTCGTCTACGACCAGCTGATCGGCATGGGCTGCGCCCGGAAGCTCGTCTTCTCCTGGGGCGGCAATCCCGGCGTCGGCTCGTTGCACCGGCTGCGCGATGCGGTCGAGCGCGACTGGCCGCGCTCGCTCGAGCTCGAGGAGCACTCCCACGCGGGGATGGCGGCGGCGTACGCGGCCGGCGCGGCCGACCTGCCCTTCGGCGTCCTGCGCGGATACCGCGGCGGTGATCTTCCTGCCCGCACGCGCGTGGCGTCGATCACCTGTCCGTTCACCGGTGAGGAGCTCGCCGCGGTACCGGCGCATCGGCCCGATGTGGGCGTGATTCACGCGCAGCGCGCCGACCGCAAAGGGAACGTCCAGCTGTGGGGCATTCTCGGCGTGCAGAAGGAAACGGTGCTCGCATCGACACGGTCGATCGTCACCGTCGAGGAGGTCGTGGACGAGCTCGAGCCGCGGCCTGGGGCGATCGTGCTGCCGCACTGGGTGATCGACGCGGTCGCCGAGGCGCCCCGCGGCGCGCATCCCTCGTACGCGCACGGGTACTACGACCGCGACAACGAGTTCTACGTCGTGTGGGATGAGGTCAGCCGCGACCGCGACGCGTTCAGCGCGTGGATGAAGCAGCACGTTCTCGACACAGGCGATGTCGTCGAGTACCGGCAGAGCCTCGAGCGGGCGGTCGTTCCGGCATGAGCGCATACGCGCCCGAGGAGATGATGGCTGTCGAGGCGGCGCGGCGGATCGACGACGGCAGCGTCTGCTTCGTCGGCATCGGGCTCCCGAGCCTCGCCGCGAACCTGGCCCGCCGCACGAACGCTCCCGACTCCGTGCTGATCTACGAAAGCGGAACGATCGGCGCCAAACCGGAGACATTGCCCCTCTCGATCGGGGACGGCGAACTGGCGGAGACGGCGGACTCCGTCGTGTCGGTTCCGGAGATGTTCAGCTATTGGCTGCAGGGAGGGCGGATCGACATCGGCTTCCTCGGCGCCGCGCAGATCGACCGGCAGGGGAATCTGAACAGCACCGTCATCGGTGACTACGACCACCCGAAGGTGCGTCTGCCCGGCGGTGGCGGTGCGCCCGAGATCTCGACCGGAGTACGCGACGTGTTCATCATGCTCAGGCACTCGCCGCGGGCGTTCGTCGAGAAGCTTGACTTCACCACGACCGTCGGTGACAAGGTACGCGTGGTCGTGACCGATCTCGGCGTGCTCGAGCCGCAACACGGAGAGTTGACCCTCACCGCCGTGCATCCCAGCGTCAAGGCCGACGACGTCCGCGGAGCTACGTCGTGGGACTTGCGGGTTGCGAGTGATCTTGGGGAGACCGCGGCACCGAGCGACGAGGAGCTCCGCGTCCTGCGCGCGCTCAAGACGAAAGGTCAGGTATGACCGCGGCGACCCGCGAAGAGACGCCCATCGTCCTGCCGGACGACCCGAGTCTTGGCCCGGAGGTCCAGGTCGACTATCCCGGCTACCGCTCGACCCGATGGCGCGCGCCCGACCGTCCGCTCGTGACGTCGCCAGAAGAATTGCATTCCCTTGGCGGGCCGGTCTTCGGCGAGGACGTGATCCAGGAGAGCGACGGCGACCTCACGCGCCAACACGAGGGCGATCCGCTCGGCGAGCGGATTCTCGTTCACGGGCGCGTGCTCGACGAGGATGGCCGTCCGATTCGGCGGGCGCTGGTCGAGGTGTGGCAGGCAAACGCGGCCGGCCGCTACCGCCATGACGTCGACCAGCATCCGGCCCCGCTCGACCCGAACTTCTCGGGCGCAGGGCGTTGCCTCACTGACGACAAAGGCCGGTACGGGTTCGTCTCGGTCAAGCCCGGTGCGTATCCCTGGGCGAACCATGACAACGCCTGGCGTCCCGCGCACATTCACTTTTCGATCTTCGGGCGCCTGTTCACGCAGAGGCTCGTCACGCAGATGTACTTCCCGGGCGATCCGCTGTTCGAGTACGACCCGATCTTCAATTCCGTGCGCGACCCACGTTCACGTGCGCTGCTCGTCGCGCGGTTCGACCTTGCGACGACGGAGCCGTCGTGGGCGCTTGCGTACGAGTGGGACATCGTGCTCGGGCGAGGCGGCGCGGGGACGACGCCGCTAGAGGACCCGGCGTGAGCTTGCCGCGCACGCCGTCTCAGACGGTCGGGCCTTTCTATTCGATCGGGCTCTGCCGCCGTCCGGAGAACGAGCTCGCGCCGGGCGGGATCGAGTTGCGCGGCACCCTCTACGACGGCACGGGCGACCCGATCAGCGACGGCGTGATCGAGCTCTGGGACGCCGTCGGTCGCCGGTGGGGACGGAGTGGGACCGATGATGAAGGCCGTTTCTCGTTCGTCGTGACCAAGCCGGACGCCTCTGAGGCTCAGGTTCCGCATTTCCACGCCTTCGTCTTTGCGCGCGGCCTTCTTCGTCACCAGCTCACGCGCGTCTACTTTCCGGACGAGGCGAATGAGGACGATCCTGTCTTCGCGTCACTGCCTTCCGAGACGCGCGGCTCGCTCGTCGCGGTGAAAGATGACGGCGCGTTGCGGTTCGACATCCACATGCAGGGCGATCGCGCGACCGTCTTCTTCGCGCATTGACGACCTTCGCGCCGCTATTCGTTCCGGAGCGTCTCCGCGCTGCCGTCGACGACGACGCCTGGCTCGCGGCGATGCTGGACGCCGAGCGGGCGCTGGCGACAGCACTCGCACGCCTGTCGATCATCCCCGAGGGCGTTGCTGCCGCGGTCGTTGCGAAGTGCGATCCGGATCTCTTCGACATCGACCAGATCGCCGAGGAGGGTCGCGCCGTCGCGAACCCGGCGGAGCCATTGGTCCGCGCGCTACGCCAGCGCGTCGGCGAGCCAAATTCGGAGTACGTGCACTTCGGCGCGACGAGCCAGGACATCATCGACACCGCGGCGATGCTCGTCGCTCGGCGCACCCTCGAGGTCATTCTCGAGGAGGTCGCGGCCCTCGAGCACGAATGCGCTCGCCTCGCAGAGGAGCATCGGTCGACGCCGATGGCGGCGCGCACGCTCCTTCAGCAGGCGGTGCCGACGACGTTCGGCTACAAGGCGGCGCTGTGGCTCGCCGCCGTGCGCGATGCTCGCGGAGAGCTCGAAGCGCTCGAGTTTCCGGCGCAGCTCGGCGGCGCGGCAGGAACGCTTGCCTCGTATGGGGAGCGTGGCGCCGAGGTGCCGGCGACGTTCGCCGCGGAGCTGCGACTCCTCGAACCGCTCGTCCCGTGGCACACGAACCGCGCCCCGGTCACACGGATCGCGGCGGCGCTCGCCGCAGCGGCGCTTGCCGCCGGGAAGATCGGGGTGGACATCGTCCTGCTCACACAGACCGAGATCGCCGAGGTGGCGGAAGCCGAGCCCGGTGGGTCGTCCGCAATGCCGCACAAGCGAAATCCAGTTCGAGCTGTCCTTGCGAGAGCATGCTCACGCGGCGCTCGGGGGTACGTGACTGTGCTGCTCGGTGGTGACTACGAGCACGAGCGCGCGGCCGGCGCGTGGCAGGCGGAGTGGGCTGCGCTCTCCGGCGCACTCGCGCTCACAGGTGCAGCCGTCGTCGCCGCACGGGAGTGTCTCGCCGGCCTGGAGGTCGACGCCGGGCGCATGCGCTCGAACATCACGGAGGACTTGTCGCCCAACGGGGCTCTGAAGCTCGGTTCGGCGGAGACATACGTCGACCGCGTGCTCGCCGCACGGCGGGAGGCGCGATGAAGCTCGGCTACCGGGTCGATGGGCGGAACGGCGCGGCTCCGCTCGTGCTCTCGCCGTCGCTCGGCACGACACTGTCTCTCTGGGAGGCGCAGCTCGACCCTCTCGCTCGCGACTTTCGAGTCATCCGACACGACCATCCTGGACATGGGATCTCGCCGGCCCCGAGCGAAGAGGTAACGGTCACGACGATCGGAGAAGGCGTGCTCGGGATCCTGGACGAGCTCGGCATTCCGCACGCATCGTTCGCAGGCATCTCCCTCGGCGGGATGGTCGGGATGTGGCTCGGCGCGAACGCGCCGGAGCGGATCGACCAGCTGGTGCTGACGGCGACGGGCGCATCACTCGGAACGCCCTCGACGTATGCCGACCGGGCGGCGCTCGTACGCGCCGAGGGCACGGCTGCCGTGGTGGCGGGCGCGCGCGAACGGTGGTTCACGCCGGGCTTCGCGGATTCGGCGGAAGCTGATCGCATCCTGGCGGAGCTCGCCGAGGTTCCCGCCGAGGGATACGCGGCGTGCTGTGGCGCTGTCGGCGCGTTCGCTTTCCACGACGACCTGCACCGCGTCGCCGCGCCGACGCTGGTGGTTGTCGGGAACGAGGATCCCGTTGCGACGCCAGAGACGGTCGAGACGTTGGTACACGGGATTCCCGACGCGCGCCTCGTCTCCATCCCCGGGGCCTCGCATCTCGTCAACGTCGAGCAGCCGGCGGCCTTCACCGCTGCGTTGCTCGCGCATCTCGAGGAAAGGGCGCCCGTATGACCGACGATTCGTACGAGCGCGGGCTCCGGATCCGCCGCGAGGTTCTCGGCGACGAGCACGTCGACCGGGCGGTTGCGCAGACCGTCGACGAGACGCGCGACTTCCAGGACTTCATCACGCGCTATGCCTGGGGCGAGATCTGGGCTCGGCCGGGGCTCGACCGCCGCGTCCGGAGTTGCATCACGCTGACGGCACTTGTTGCGCAGGGACGTTTCGACGAGCTCGAGCTCCATATCGGCGCTGCGCGCCGCAACGGACTGACGAACGCGGAGATCTCCGAAGTGTTGCTGCAGACGGCGGTGTACTGCGGCGTGCCTGCGGCGAACACCGCCTTCCGGGTGTTTCGTCGCATGCTCGACAACCGCGAGGCGTGAGGACGCAAGTCGGCATCGTCGGCGCCGGTCCGGCGGGGCTGACGCTCGGACGGCTGCTCGAGGTCGCGGGCATCGAAACCGTGATCCTCGAGCAGCGGAGCCGCGAGTACTGCGAGCACCGCATCCGTGCGGGCGTGCTCGAGCAGGCGACCGCGGATCTGCTCCGCGACGCGGGAGTCTCGGAGCGTCTCGATCGCGAAGGCATCGCGCACGGCGGCATTTACCTCCAATTCGACGGCGAGCGCCATCACATCCCATTCAGTGAGTTGACCGGCCGCTCGATCGTGATCTACGGCCAGACAGAAGTGGTCAAGGACTTGATCGCCGCTCGCATCGAGAGCGAGCTACCGCTCCTGTTCGAGGTCGACGATGTGACGCTGTCGGACATCGACGGCCCGCGGCCGCGAATCACGTTCCGGCGCGAAGGTACGACTGAGGAGCTCGAGTGCGACGTGATCGCCGGCTGCGACGGCTTCCGCGGCGTGAGCCGAGACAGCATTCCACCGGGCGTCGTCACGACGTTCGAGCGCGAGTATGCGTTCGGTTGGCTCGGGATTCTCGCCGATGTCGCGCCGTCGACGGACGAGCTCGTGTACACGCACACGGACCGCGGTTTTGCGCTCCTTTCACTGCGCTCGCCGGAGCTGTCCCGCTACTACCTGCAGGTCCGTCACGACGAGAACGTCGACGAGTGGCCAGACGAGCGGATCTGGGCGGAGCTCCAGGAGCGTACGCAGCTCCCTGGTTGGACGCTCGAGGAGGGGCCGATCCTCGAGAAGGGCGTGACGGGCATGCGAAGCTTCGTCGCGGAGCCGATGCAGTTCGGTCGCCTCCTCCTGGCAGGCGACGCAGCGCACATCGTCCCACCGACGGGGGCGAAGGGGTTGAACCTCGCGCTGGCGGACGTAGCCGTGCTGGCGGAGGGGCTGGTGAGTTGGTTCCGCGGCGACGAGTCGGCCCTCGACTCGTACTCGGAGCGCTGCCTCCGCCGAGTCTGGCGTGCGGAGCACTTCTCGTGGTGGATGACATCGATGCTGCACCTCTCCGACGACAACGACCCGTTCGCGCTGAAGCTGCAGTTGTCCCAGCTCCGTTACGTGACGAGCTCCAAGCCGGCTGCGACGTCTTTGGCCGAGAATTACGTGGGATTGCCGCTGTAGCCGCGGTACTCTGATCTACACCGGGCGGTTAGCTCAGCTGGGAGAGCGCCTGCCTTACAAGCAGGAGGTCACTGGTTCGATCCCGGTACCGCCCATTAATTCCGGCTGGGAGGCGAGCTGAACGCCCGGGCGCTGCCACCAAGCAACCCGGCGCTCGCGTTCGTTAAGGTCGCCGGCCATGGCCGCTCGCGGCGAAGACGAATTCCTGAATCTCAGGCGCGTAGTCGTCGCCGAGCCGCAAACTGGCGAGGCGATCAGGATTCTCGCCCTCGAGATCTACGACGACGGCTTCGCGATCAGGTGGGCCCTTCCAAGCCGCCCGGGACCGGTGCCCGCCTCGCCTGAGGCGGCCGCAGTCAACCCCTCGGGGTTGATGTCCTTACCGGTTCGCGATGACGTCGGAACCCGCTACTACTACGCAGGGATGCTCGGCGGGTCGATTCCCGTAGCGGCGGGCGGCGGTATCTCGTTCTACACGCCTGCGATCCCCGACGAGACGAGCTGGCTCGAAGTGGTCGTCAGGGAAGGGGTCGTCCGCTTCGAACTCCAGGCGACGGAGTAACGACCGAGCGCACGGAGCGGCACGAGGCGTCGCGGATGCACTTGTCCCCGGCGACACGAATCCTCCACGCGTTTGCGCTCCTCAACACTCACACGGCTGCGGGCGGCGCGCATTTTGTTGCGCGCCGCCCAACGTGCGCCGATTAACGCAGTGACTTGAAAGCGGCTCGCACCTCGGTGGCGAAGAGCTCCGGTTCCTCCCAGGCGGCGAAGTGGCCGCCCCTGTCGGGCTCGTTGAAGTAGGCGAGGCCGGGGAAAACCACCTCGACCCAGCTGCGCGGGGCAGGGAAGACCTCGCCGGGGAAGTTCGTGTAACCGACCGGA
>JBKPMS010000199.1:0-11448 GCA_046732275.1 Actinomycetota bacterium
GGCTAGTCCGGGCGTGGGGTTTCTTCACCGCCACCGGAACCTAACTCCGTATCTGCTGCTCGGGCCGGGCCTGCTCTACCTGGGGCTTTTCTTCCTGGTCCCGCTCGGGTTCCTCGCCTACCAGTCGCTCCAGACCGGGAACATCCAGGTGGGGTATGCCTTCGACTGGGCCTGGGGGAACTACTGGGACGCGATCGAGAACTACCGCGGCCACTTCATCCGGTCGCTCGAGTACGCCGGGATCGCGACGATCCTCGCGCTCCTGTTCAGCTATCCGCTTGTCTACTGGATCGCGTTTCGCGGCGGCCGCTGGAAGAACCTCCTGCTGCTCTTCATCGTCGCGCCGTTCTTCGTCACGTATCTGATCCGGACGATCGCATGGCAGTCGATCCTGGCCGACCAGGGGCCGGTCGTCGGCTTCCTCCGAGACATCGGGATCCTCAGCAGCGACGGGCGGCTGCTCGCGACCTCGACGGCGGTGGTCGCGGGGATCACCTACAACTTCCTCCCCTTCATGGCCCTGCCGATCTACGTCTCCCTCGAGCAGATCGACGAGCGGCTGATCGAGGCGGCGCAGGATCTCTACGCGAGCAAGTGGAAGGCGTTCGTCCGTGTCACGCTTCCTCTGTCGCTGCCGGGTGTCGTCGCAGGGACGCTCCTCACGTTCATTCCCGCGGCTGGTGATTTCATCAACGCCCAGCTCCTTGGGTCGCCGAAGACGCACATGATCGGGAACGTGATCCAGTCGAAGTTCCTCGAGCTCACGGACTACCCCGCGGCGGCAGCGATGTCGTTCGTCCTCATGGCGGCGATCCTCGTGATGGTCGGCGTCTACGCGCGCCTCGTCGGCACGGAGAAGCTCACCGGTTGAGCACGGCAACCGTCACGCAGCCGGTTCCGCGCGCGAGCGTCCTGTCGCGCACATGGGCGTTCGTTCGTCACCACGTCCTGACGGCATACGCGATCCTCGCTTTCGCCTACCTGATGCTGCCGATCGGCGTCGTGATCGCGTTCTCGTTCAACCAGCCGAAGGGACGCTTCAACTACATCTGGTCGTCTTTCACGTTCGACAACTGGATTCACTGGGACGCGATCCCGGGCATCCGGAGCGCGCTCGTCCTCTCGCTGGAGATCGCTCTGCTCGCGAGCATCGCGGCTACCGCCCTCGGAACGCTCATCGCGCTTGCACTCGTCCGCTATGGATTCCGCGGGCGCGGCTCGACGAACCTGCTCGTCTTTCTGCCCCTGTCGACGCCGGAGATCGTGCTCGGCGCGTCGCTCCTGACGCTGTTCCTCAACCTGAACAGCGTGCTCGGGTTCTGGACGATCCTGATCGCCCACGTCATGTTCTGCATCAGCTTTGCCGTCGTGACGGTCAAGGCGCGGCTGATCGGGTTCGACCGTCATCTCGAAGAGGCCGCAATGGATCTCGGCGCCAACGAGCTCACGACCTTCCGCAAGGTGACGTTGCCGTTGATCGCGCCGGCGATCCTGGCCTCCCTCCTTCTGTGCTTTGCCATCTCGATCGACGATTTCATCGTCACCTACTTCATCGCCGGCTCCGAGACGACGTTCCCACTCTTCGTCTGGGGTGCCGCGCGCGTCGGTGCGCCGCCGCAGGTGAACGTGATCGGGACGGCGATCTTCGCGGTCGCCGTGGTGGCAATGGTCGCGAGCGTGCTCGTGCAGATGCGGCGAGAGCGATCGGCGCAGGCCTGAACGAGCCGACGGTCGAGCCGCGGCTGCCGCCGTGGTGGTTGGACGAGGCGGGGGCAGTCGAAGCAGCGCCTGCGCTCGAGGGCGACGTGGACGCCGACGTGTGCGTCGTCGGCGGCGGTTACACGGGGCTCTGGACCGCCCTCGCGTTGAAGGAGCGCGAGCCCTCGGCCCGCGTGGTTGTCCTCGAGGCCGAGACGTGCGGCTCGGGCCCCAGCGGCCGCAACGGCGGGTTCATCCACGGGTATTGGGCGTCCCTCGCGGAGCTCGTGCGCACGCTCGGGCGTGAGCGCGCTCTCGCGGTCGCGCGGCTCGGCGAGCGGATCGTCCCTGTGGTTCGGGCCTTCGCCGAATCGCGTGGGGCGGACGTCTGGCTGCGCGAGTCCGGCATGTTGAAGGTCTCCACGACGCCGGCCCAGGACGCGGCCGTGGACGATGCGGTTGCCGCGGCGGCAGCGGTGGATGCGGAGGGTCAGGCGGTGCCGCTCGACGCGGCAGGCGTCGCTGCGCGCATTCGCTCGCCGGTCTTTCGGCGTGGGGTGTTCTTCCCCGACGGCGCGACAGTTCAGCCCGGACGTCTCGTGCGTGCGCTGCGAGCGGCAGTGATCGACGGTGGTGCGGAGTTGTACGAGCGGACGCCCGCGACGCGGGTCCGCGACGGTGAGGTAGCGACGCCACGCGGGTGCGTGCGCGCGGCGGAGATCGTGGTCGCAGTCAACGCCGCCGCCTCCGGCTGGCGTCCGGTGGCCAGGCACGTCACGAACTTCGGTTCCTACGTCGTCCTGACGGAGCCTGTGCCCGAGCTCCTGGAAGAGATCGGTTGGACCGGAGGGGAGGCCGTCCTCGACGGGCGCATGTTCCTTCATTACTTCCGGACGACGGCGGACGGGCGTGTGCTCATGGGTAGCGGCTCGGGACCGATCGGCTTCGGCGGGAAGGTCGACGAGCGTTTCAGCGTCGACCGGCCGACGGCCGCGCGCGCGGAGCGCGGGCTTCGCCGGCTCCTTCCCGGGCTCGCCGCGGCGCGCATCGAGCGGGCGTGGGGCGGGCCGATCGACGTGTCCGCCGACCATCTGCCGTTTTTCGGCACCGTCGCCGGCCGGCGCATTCACTACGGCCTCGGCTACTCGGGGCACGGGGTAGGCCCGTCGTGGCTCGGCGGCCAGATCCTGGCGTCGCTCGCGCTCGGCCTCCGGGACGAGTGGACGGCGTCCCCTCTCGCCACGCGCCCGGTCCCGCCGCTTCCGCCCGAGCCGTTGAAGCGATTCGGCGGCGGCGTTGTCCGCGCGTCGATCATGGCGTGTGAAGCAGCCGAGGAGGACGGCCGCCGCGCGCCGTTCCCGGCGCGTGTCGGCGCCGCCGTACCGCGCGTGCTCGGCATGCAGATCGGCACGCGATGAACTTCGACGCCGTCGATCTCGAGTCGCTGCGTGGCCGGAGCAGCGAGAAGTGGACAGCTTTTCCGCCGGACGTCCTGCCGTCGCACATCGCCGAGATGGACTTCCCGCTCGCGCCGCCGATCGCGCGAGTGCTCGTCGAGGCCGTGCAAGAAGGCGACGTCGGCTATGCGCCTGCGCGAGCCTCCGGCCTGGCGGAGACGTTCGTGGGCTTCGCGGAGCGCCGCTGGGGGTGGTCGCCGGATCCGGCCGGCGTACGCGCAGTCCCGGATGTGATGGTCGGCGTCGCCGAGTTGCTGCGCGTGCTGACTCGGGACGGTGGCGGCGTCGTGATCAACCCACCCGTGTATCCGCCGTTCTTCTCCGTCATCGCAGAGACGGGACGGCACGTCGTCGAGGTGCCGCTGCTTCCGCCGGAGGAGCCTCGCCGGCTGCCCCTCGACGCCATCCGCGTTGCGTTTCGCGACGGTGCGCGCTCCATGCTCCTTTGCAATCCGCACAACCCGACCGGCTACGTCGCCGACGAGGACGAGGTCCGCGAGCTGGGCGCGATCGTCAGCGCGCACGACGCGATCCTTCTCTCCGACGAGATCCACGCGCCGCTGACGATGCCCGGCGTCTCGTACGTCCCGGCGGCATCGGTCGTCGCGGACGCGATCACCCTGACGTCTGCAACGAAGGCGTGGAATCTCGCAGGATTGAAGTGCGGCCTCGCGGTCGCGCAGTCACCGCGTGCTCGTGAGGTGCTCGACCGCCTGCCCGTAGATCTGCACGACCGTGTCGGGCTTCTCGGCGTCATCGCGTCCGAGACCGCATTCGCCGAGGGGGAGGAGTGGCTCGACGAGCTCCGCGGGTACATCGCCGAGACCCGGCGTCGCTTACCGGACCTGCTCAGCACGCACGCACCAGCCGTGCGGACGGATCCGGCACAGGCGACGTATCTCGCGTGGCTCGATTTTCGCGCGACCGGGCTTGGCGACGATCCGGCCGCGGAGCTCCTCGACCGTAGGCGCGTAGCGTTGCTCCCGGGCCCGCGCTTCGGCGACGCCGGGCGCGGCTTTGCCCGCCTGAACCTCGGCACCTCGTACGAGCTCGTCGAGGAAGCCGTGCGACGAATCGGCCGCGCGCTTCGCTAGGGAGCCACGTCTCTAAGAACCAGGGTCTGACCCCAGGTTCATAAAGAGTGTGACGGAAGTGTGAAAAACTACGTGCTTCGCCGGCTGCCCAACTCGTGGTGGGCCCGGAAGAAGTTCTCGGAGCCCGCGGTCGCCATCGCTGCGCTCGCCGAGATCTCCAACGCGAGCGTCGCAGCGGCGACGATCTGGGCGAAGCGATAGACCTTCCCCGCGCCGGCGCAGTCGATGAGCTCCAGCCACGTCCGCGCGTACGGGAAAGTCGTCCCGCCGCCGACCGTGCCGACTTCGAGGCCGGGCAGCCTGAGGGCGCAGTGGATGCCCCCGTCGACCCGACGGCCGCTCCCGTGCGCCATCGAGCTCGTGCCGACCATACCCAGGTCCTGGCCGGTGGCCGCGAAGATGGCCGCGATCGCAGACGCCGGCGTAAAGGCGACCGACTGCATGCCGGACGCGATCGCCCCGTGCGTTCCGGCCCACGACAGCTCGAGGAGATCGTCGACGGTCGTGCGGAACACCCGTCGCACCGTCTCCTCCGTGAGCGTCACCTCCGCGAGCACCGTCTTGCCGTGGCCGCCGCGCTCGAAAAACCGGTGGGACGGCTTCTTGTCGCCGCCCATGTTCGCCTCGAGGATGGCGCGCTCCGGCTTCACCGGCGCGTGCTCCATTACGTAGCCCGTGTTCAGCGCGTACGCGTTGCGCGTCATCATGTTCGGCCCGCACGCGTCTCCGGTCGTGAACGCCCACAAGACATGGCACATCGGCCCGACGACGTGCGTCTCGACCTCGCGCAATCGTGCGTACGACGAGATCCACTTTTCGGGCCGCTCCGTGAGCCAGCGCCGCATCTCGGCGACGTGCGCGTCGAGGAAGCGCGCCAGCTGGACGGCTTCCTCCGTGGACTTGCAGATGAAGCAGGATGCTCTGGTGATTCGGTCGCCGAGCACGTAAGTTCGGAAACCGCCCGAGTCGGCCGCCGCCCGCGCGCCGCGATAGAGCGACGCCGACAGGCCGCCTTCCGTGTGCGCGAGCGGGACGAATACCGAGTCGCGCCTACGCCCAGTCTCCGTCACGCGGCCGAACGGCTCCTCGAGCTCGTACTCGCCGAGCTCGAGCTCGAGCGGCCCGACGACGGAGACGGGGATCACTGCGGCGCCCGTCAACATCTCCTGCGCGTTCGCGAACGGCGACAGGTCGATGCCCGTGACGCCGCCGTTTAGCCCGAGCTGCTGCTGGCGCTCGCGGATGGACGCCGGATCGTTCTTACGCGGCCAGCGCTTCGTCTGCATCGTCGGTGCAGCTTAATGAGGAACGGTCGCGGATAATGTCCGCCCATGGCGACCGGCCAGCTGATCGAGATGTCGAACGAAGGGCGCGAGGAGCTTGGCGGCGTCCTTCGCTTCTACGAGCTGGCGAAGAAGCAGGAATGGCAGGTCCGGGATCTTCCGTGGGGTGAGCTGCCGCCGATCCCCGAGGGGAAGGGCTCGCCGGAACGACGCGCTCGCCGGAACGACATGTGGCGCTCCGTTCTCACCCAGCAGCTCCAGGCGGACATGCTCGCCTGCGACATGTCCTCGCAACTGCTGAACATCGCGCCCGATCACGAGGCGAAGCTCTACTACTCCACGATGGTGCAGGACGAGTCCCGCCACACCGAGGCGTGGCTGAAGCTCGTCGGCGAGGCAGGCGGCACCGCCGAGCGCGATCCTCACCTCGACAACCTGGCGCACATGACGCTCGAGGCGGACACCGTCGAGGAGAAGGTCTTCCTGATGCAAGTCTTCTACGAGCGTCTGATCATCTCGCGGTTCCGACTAATCGCGCGCTCGTCGCGCGGCACCGTCCTCGAAGACCTCTGCAACCGGCTGGCAACCGACGACGGCATCCATCACGGCGCCGGCATGGCGTACGAGCGTGTCCTGCTTCAGGACTCCGACAAGAAGATGAACCAGAACCTCGTCGAAGCCGCGAACAGGCTCCTGCCGGAATTCGCGGCGCATGCGCTCTGGCGACCGAAGGAACGCGCGTGGATCGGTCGCGCCATGGAGTCTCGTGACGTCGAGCGCCTGAAGGAGGATCTCGAGATCGGGGTTCGCCTCGCCGAGTCCCTCGGCCTCGACGTGAGCGACGTCGAGCTTCCCTTCTAGGCGCATGGCGGCGACGTTGATGGACGGCGCCGCGCTCGCGGCCAGGATCCGGCAGGAGCTCAAGGGCGAGATCGCCGAGCTCGGGCACATCGGGCTTGCGACGGTGCTCGTCGGCGACGACCCGGCGTCGGACATCTACATCCGTTCCAAGCACAAGGCGGCCGACGAGGTCGGAATCGAGGCGATCGACAAGCGGCTGCCGGCGACCACGCCCGAGGACGATGTCCTCGAGCTCGTCGAGGAGCTCAACGAGGACGACTCGGTGGACGGGATCCTCGTCCAGACGCCGTTGCCCGACCAGATCGACGAGGCAGCCGTGATGCGGACGATCGACCCGATCAAGGACGTCGACGGCCTCAACCCATTCAGCGCCGGTCAGCTGTACCTGGGCCGACAAACGCTTGTGCCGGCGACGCCGCTCGGCGTCATGCAGCTGCTCGCGGAGTACGAGATCACGACGACCGGAGCGCGCGCCGTCGTCATCGGCCGCAGCGCGCTCGTCGGGAAACCGCTCTCGATGTTGCTCCTGCAGGCGAACGCGACGGTCACGATCTGTCACTCGCGAACGCAGGACCTCGCGCGTCACACGCTCGACGCGGACATCCTCGTCGCTGCGACAGGAAGTCCCCACCTCGTCAGCGCGGACATGGTCAAGCAAGGCGCGGCCGTCGTCGACGTCGGCCTCACGCGCACGTCTGAAGGGCTGCTCGGCGACGTCGATCCCGCGGTCGCGGACGTTGCGGCGTTCCTCACGCCGGTTCCGGGCGGTGTCGGTCCCATGACGATCGCAGCGCTGCTCGGCAACGCAGTCCGTGCAGCGCGTTATCGGAACGGATTGCTTGCGTTCCCACGCATCTGAGCTAGACTCCGCCCCGCTGTATCAGGAGTGACGGCTCGGTGCCCGGGCCGTCGCGTGTTTTTGAAGGAGGAAGTAGTTGGCTCAGGGCACCGTGAAGTGGTTTTCGAACGAGAAGGGCTACGGATTCATCGAGCGTGAAGGTGGGGAGGACGTCTTCGTCCACTTCTCCGCGATCGCTCAGGAGGGTTACAAGTCGCTGACCGAAGGTCAGCGGGTTGAGTTCGAGGTCGTGCAGGGCCCCAAGGGCGCCCAGGCCGCGAACGTCCAGCCTGTCTAGAGCTTTCCTTTCGGAACCGATCAAGTGAGGCCCCCGAAAGGGGGCCTCTTCTGTTTTTGGGAGTATCTGGAGCGATGGCAATCACAAGAGAAGACGTGCTTCACGTTGCCGGGCTTGCCCGCCTCGATCTGACCGAGGACGAGATCGCGCGCCTCGAGCTGCAGTTGAACGACATTCTCGCCGCGGTCGGCAAGGTGTCCGAGCTGGACCTCTCCGACGTGCCGCCGACATCGCATCCACTCGCCGTCGTCAACGTGTTCCGCCCCGACGAACCACGCCCGTCACTACCCCTCGACGATGTGTTCGCGAACGCGCCCGAACGCGACGGCGACCTGTTCCGCGTTCCGCCAACCGGGATAGCAGAGGAGACGGCGCCGTGACCGTCGCTCGCCTCCGGCTCGCTCGCGTGAGGGAAACCATGTTTCCCTCACGAGCTCCCTTCTTCAGGGATCGCCTCAGCCCGCGCGCCGCTGAGATCGCCGCGCACGCTGAGGAGAAGAACTGGGGAAACCTCACGGTTTCCCCCGTTGCCCCTTCCCTCCATGCGCCGGACGGCAGCGCATGATCGACACACTCAGACTTACCGCGGAGGACGCACGCGGCCTACTCGACCGCCGCGAGGTGTCTGCTCGCGAGCTCCGAGCCGCATACCGCGAGGCGATCGACGCGCGGAACGACGAGCTCCACTGCTTCCTGACGCTCGTCGACGAGGACGAGAACGACGGCGTTCCCATCGCGTTGAAGGACGTGATCTCGACGAAAGGCGTTCGCACGACGGCGGGGTCGAAGCTCCTCGAGGACTACGTGCCGGTCTTCGACTCGACGGTCGCGGCATGCTGCAAGTCGGCCGGCCTGCAGCTGCTGGGCAAGACGAACACCGACGAGTTCGCAATGGGCTCGTCGACGGAGAACTCGGCCTTCGGCCCGACACGGAACCCTTGGGATCCCGAGCGCGTGCCGGGCGGGTCCGGCGGCGGCTCGGCGGCGGCCGTCTCCGCGGGGCTCGCGCCATGGGCGCTCGGCTCCGACACCGGCGGCTCCATCAAGCAGCCGTCCTCACTCTGCGGGAACGTCGGACTGCGACCGACGTACGGCACCGTGTCGCGCTACGGCATCGTCGCCTTCGCCTCGAGCCTCGACCAGGTCGGGCCGGTGACGAAGACCGTGCGCGACAACGCGCTCCTCTACGGAATCATCAGCGGACAGGACGACTGCGACTCGACCACGGTCGAGGTACCGCCGGTCGAGCTCCCGAAGGCCGAAGACCTGAAGGGCCTCCGAGTGGGCGTACCGAAGGAGCTCAACGAGGCCGAGGGAATCGAGCCCGGCGTCGCGACGGCGGTGCGCCGAGCGATCGACCTGTGCGCCGAACTCGGCGCCGATGTCGGCGACTGTGAGCTGCCCCGCTCGGTCGAGTACGGGATGCCGTGCTACTACCTGATCGCACCTGCAGAGGCATCGTCGAACCTCGCACGCTACGACGGTGTGCGTTACGGCCTCCGGCGTGCAGCGGGCGACTACTACGAGATGGTTTCGCTGACACGCGATGCAGGGTTCGGCGACGAGCCCAAGCGCCGCATCATGCTCGGCACCTACGCGCTCTCCGCCGGCTACTACGAGGCGTACTACGGTCAGGCGCAGAAGGTCCGCACGGTGATCTCGCGGGAGTTCGCGTCGGCGTTCGAGCGCTTCGACGTGCTCGTCAGCCCGACCTCGCCGACCGTGGCGTTCAGGTTCGGCGAGAAGACGGAGAACCCCGTCGCGATGTACCTCGCCGACCTCTTGACGATCCCGCCGAACATGGCAGGCCTCCCGGGGCTCTCGATCCCCTGCGGGCTCTCGGAAGGCCTGCCGGTCGGTTTGCAGCTGATCGGCCCGCAGTTCTCCGAGAACACGCTCTTCCGCGCGGGCCACGCGCTAGAGACGGCGATCGGCTTCGACCCGGTGCCGGAGCGGTTGCGCGCATGAAAACGATCGTCGATCGCGCCGCAGACTTCGTGCTCGCCGTCGAGCGCGTCTTCGGGGCTCGGCCCCGCGTCCTCGACGGATCGCGCGCCGTTCAGATCGGCGACGTCCGGCTCTCGCTGGAGGCCGGCGAGCGCGAGCTCTGCGTCATTCGCATGCACGGAGCGCTGGAGGAGTACCTCGCCGTGTTCGAGGTCAAGGGCGACATCGAGGTGCCGTTGCTGCAGGCGAGGGAGTTTCTCGATGGCTGAGTGGGAGCCCGTCGTCGGCCTCGAGATCCACGTTCAGCTAAAGACGCGGACGAAGATGTTCTGCCGCTGTGAGAACGGCTTCGGTCCGAGCCCGAACAGGCAGACCTGTCCCGTTTGCCTGGCGTTTCCGGGCGCGTTGCCGACGCCGAACGAGACCGCCGTGGAGTGGACGCTGAAGCTCGGGCTCGCGCTCGGCTGCCGGATCGCCCCGCGGGCGCTCTTCCACCGCAAGCACTACCCGTACCCCGACCTGCCGAAGGGCTACCAGATCTCGCAGTACGACGAGCCGCTGTGCATCGACGGCCGCTTCCTCGTCCCTGCGCCGCAGGGCGACTTCGAGGTCGGGATCGTGCGCGCCCATCTCGAGGAGGATGCGGCCAAGACGATTCACGTCGGCGGAGCCACCGGCCGCATCGTGGGCGCCGCCCACTCCAACATCGACTTCAACCGAGGCGGCACGCCGCTCGTCGAGATCGTGACGAAGCCGGACATCCACTCGGCAGACGATGCGAAGCGCTTCCTGCAGCTCCTGCGCCAGACGATCGTCGAGCTCGGGCTCTCCGACGCCGAGATGGAGAAGGGCCAGCTACGTGCCGACGCGAACGTCTCGGTGCGGGAGGCCGGGGAGACCGGCTATCGCACTCGCACCGAGCTCAAGAACATGAACTCCTTCAACCACATCGCCCGTGGCATCGACGCCGAGGTGCGGCGACAGATCGCGACGTGGGAGTCGGGTGGAGAGGTCGTCCAGCAGACGCTCGACTACGAGGTCAAGTCGGACACCGTCACCCCGCGCCGGCGGAAGGAGGAGGCCGACGACTACCGCTACTTCCCCGAGCCGGACCTCGTCCCGATCGAGCCGAGCGCGGATCTGCTCGAGCAGCTCGAGTCGGAGCTGCCGGAGCTGCCGGGTGCCCGGATCCGCCGCTTCGAGCGCGACTACGGGCTGCCCTACTACGACGCCGAGGTGCTGAACGGCTCCGCGTCGCTCGCTGCGCTCTACGAACGCGTCGCCCTCGACGGCGTCGACGCGAAGGCCGTGTCTAACGTCCTGATGAACGACTTCGTCGCGAGCGGTGTCGATCCCGATGTCGTCAACGCGGACGAGCTCGCAAAGGTGATCGAGGCGCGTGCGACGATTCCACGCGCGATCTTCGCGAAGGCCATCGCCGACAGCGGCGATCCCGAGTTCAAGGCGGATACGTATCTCGGCGAGGCGCTCGTCACCGACACCTCGGAGCTCGAACCCCTTGTCGAACGCATCCTCGCCGCAAATCCTGGCCAGGTCGCCGCCTACAAAGGCGGAAAGCAGGGCTTGCTGGGCTTCTTCGTCGGCCAGGTGATGAAGGAGACACAGGGCAAGGCCGATCCGAAGACCGTCAACGAGCTGCTGCGCCAGAAGCTCACGTAGCCGTTTTCTCGGCCCGCGCGTCGGGTACCGCTCAACCGCCTCAATCGGGCTTTTCCTAGCAACCGAGAGGAGTGGAGATGGACACGTGGGTCTGGATCCTGATTGCAGTGGTCGTGGTGCTCGTCGTGCTCGGCGTATTGGGTTACGTCGGACGGACGCGGCGCAGCCGCGCACTGCAGGATCGGTTCGGAAGCAGCGAGTACGACCGGACGCTCGAACAGGAGGGTGGTCGCCGGGCCGCGGAGCGCGAGCTGCGCGACCGTGAGAAGCGCCACGAGGAGCTCGAGCTCCG
>JBKPMS010000200.1:0-5753 GCA_046732275.1 Actinomycetota bacterium
GCCGGCGACGGCGAGCCGAATGTGGCGCGTCGCCCTTGACACTGCGACAGCGAGTATGGCAGCGTCGCAATCGCTTGCGCAATCGATTTCCCAAGGCGACGCTGGCCGATGTCGCAGAGCGCGCGGGTGTATCGACCTCGACGGCGTCTCGAGCGCTGAACGGCTATGCAGGCCTTGCCCCGGCAACCCGTGAAGCCGTCGTCGTTGCGGCTGCGAGCCTCAACTTTCAACCGTCGGCTCTGGCCCGCTCGCTCCGCACGCGGCAGACCTTCACGGTCGGCTTCGTGGTGCCCGACGTCTCGAGCCCGTTCTACGCAGCGGCGCTGAGAGGCGCCCAGCGCAGGCTCGAGCAGTCCGGCTACCGCGTCATGCTCATGGACGCGGATCAGGACGTCGAGCGGGAGCTCGCTGCGCTCCAAACGTTGCTGAACCACCAGGTCGACGGCCTGCTCATCGCGACTGCAGGAATGGCACGGACGACCTTCGAGGACACGCTGTCGAGTCACGAGACGCCGACCGTCTTCTTCGACGGCGTCATCGACGGCGCCGGTGAGGGCGCAGTGACGCTCGACAACGACCGCGGCATCCGACTCCTCGTCGACCACCTCGTCGAGCATGGTCACGAGCGGATCGCCTTGCTCGCGGGATCCCAGCGTGAAAGTGCAGGCATCGAACGCCTCCGCGCTTTTCGGGCGGCTGTGGACGCACCCCCGCGGTACGTGAAGCTCTGCGAATGGAGCATCGAAGAGGGTCGGCGGGGCGGGCTCGAGCTCCTCGACGACCCGCGCCGCGCGACCGGGGTGATCGCGTCGAGCGCCGAGCTCGCGCTCGGCTTCATGGCCGCTGCAGCCGCACGAGGCGTCCGCATACCGGACGAGGTCGCGCTCGTCGTGTTCGACGATCCCTACTTCGGCGATCTGCTCGAACCCTCGCTGACCGCGGTCGGCTACGACACCAGCCTCGTCGGAGAACACGCGGCGGACCTACTCGTGAACGCGATGCAATCGCCTCTGGAGCATCGTGCGGTGCGCGTGCCGGTCACGCTGGTTCGACGGCGATCGTGTGGTTGCGATGGCTGACGTTGCTGCGATCACCTTCCGCGGCGTGACGAAGCGATTCGGGACGCACGTCGCGCTCCAACCGACGGAGCTCGAGATCCAGGAGGGCGAGTTCTTCTGCCTGCTCGGCCCCTCCGGCTGCGGGAAGACGACCACGTTGAACCTCGTCGGCGGCTTCGTCGCACCGACCGCCGGCGAGATTCTGATCCGCGGTGAGAACGTCAACCGGCTCCCGCCCTATCGACGGCCGGTGAACACGGTCTTTCAGAGCTACGCGCTCTTCCCGCACATGACGGTTCGCGACAACGTCGGCTTCGGGCTCAAGATGGCGCGCGTCGCGAAGCGGGACGCTGCGGGCCGCATCGACGACGCTCTCGCCCTCGTGGGGCTCGAGGAGTTCGCGGAACGCCTCCCGACCCAGCTCTCGGGCGGACAGCAGCAGCGGGTCGCGGTGGCGCGCGCGCTCGTGAACAACCCGGCGGTGCTGCTGCTCGACGAGCCGCTCGGCGCGTTGGACCTGAAGCTGCGCAAGCGCCTGCAGATCGAACTGGCGCAGATTCACCGTGACGTGGGCACGACGTTCGTCTACGTCACCCACGATCAGGAGGAGGCGATGTCGATGGCAACGCGCATCGCCGTGATGAACCAAGGGCGCATCGAGCAGGTGGGGACGCCGCACGAGATCTACCACCGCCCGACAAGCGCCTTCGTCGCCGACTTCATCGGCGAGTCCAACTTCATCGACGTCGAGATCGGCCCCGGCGGCACGGCCGCGCTCGACAACGGTGCAGAAGTCCCCGCTCCGACGCCGCGTGCGGGCGGCAGGGCGACGCTGATGGTGCGGCCGGAGTCGATCCAGGTTCGGCACCTTGCGGATGCCAACGGAACCGGTCTGCGGGGACGGATTGCCCAGTCGTCCTTTCTCGGCAGCCACACTCGCGTGGCGGTTACCTGCGACGGCGTGCCCGAGCCGGTCACCGCCGCACTCTTCGGGACCGAGGGTGCTGCCGCGAAGGACCTGGATCCGGAGACCGAGGTCGTCCTGACCTGGGATCCGGCGGACGTAGTGCTACTGGAGAGGGCGAACGGAAGGAAGGAGGATCTAGGTGACGTCAATTGACGAGCGCTTGTTCGAGGAGCGCATGACCCGAGGTCGCGTGTTGCGTCTTGGAGCAATCGGGGCACTGGGGGCCATCGCAGCCGGGTGCGGCGGCTCCTCGTCGGGATCGAGCGGGATCGGCTCTCCCACCGGGAGAAGCGACCAACCGGTGACGCTGAACTGGCTCACGTGGTCGGATCACTACGCCAACGACCAGCTCGCATCGGTGAAGAAGCTGACCAATGAGCAGGGCCGGCCGCAGCTCTTCAGCGACAACGCCGACGCGTATTTGAAGATCAAGCAGACAGGCAGCCAGTTCGACATCGTCTCGGGCGACGCGCTGTGGGTCCCGAAGTACAACAAGGACGGCTTGACGCAGTCCTTCGACCTCTCGGCGCTGCCCGTGTCGAAGCAGCTCTACTCGATCGCGCGGGACTTCCCGTTCTGGAAGGACGGCTCGAACTACATGGGCTATCCCTTCTCGTGGTCGACCGTCCAGATCTACTACAACCCGACCTACGTCAAGACAAAGCCCGACTCGTGGCACGCGCTCCTGGACTCGAAGTACAAGGGCAAGATCTCGCTCGAGAACATCCCGACGGACATGATGGCCATTGCGGGCAAGGCGACCGGCGCAAAGAACCCCTACAACATGACGACGGCGCAGATCGCCGATGCGAAGAACTGGCTGAAGGAGTTCAAGCCGAACGTCCTCAAGCTCGCCTCCCAGAACAACGAGGTGGTGCGTGCGCTCGCCGACGGCTCGGCGTGGATCGGGATCACGAACCTCGGGACCGACGATCGAGTGAAGGACGCCGGTGGACCGGAGGTCATTCCGGCGTATCCGAAGGAGGGCACGATCGGCTTCATCGACTCGGAGCAGATCGTGAAGGCGTCGAAGAACCACGACGCATTCGCCCGCTTCGTCAACGCGATGCAGCAAGCTCCGTACATCGCGCAGAACTTCATTACGAACGGGCGACCGCTATTCAACGAGAAGTCGTACAAGATCCTGGTGGCCCAGGGCAACGGCGACCGCGCTCGGCGCCTGCTCTACAACCGCCCGGACCTGGCCCTGAAGATGACTCTGAAGGGTCCGTCCGGCAACGAGCAGGCCTACACGGACGCCTTCAACGAGGTGTTCGGAGCGTAGGTGGCAGTACAGGGATCGAGCCCGCTCGAGGCGACCCAGCCGGCGGACGTCGCGCTGCCGGCGGGTCGCCCGGGACGGCGAAGCTGGGCGGCGAGGCTCGGCGAGTACGGCGGCTTCGGTCCGGCGATCGTCCTCTTCGGCTTCTTCTTTCTCGTCCCGCTCGCCCTGATCGTCTGTTACAGCTTCTGGAAGACCGTCGACTACAACGTCGTCCACGACTGGACGTTCGACAACTACCGCTACTTCTTCAGCGTCCCGACGTACGTCTCGACGATGTGGGCGACGGTCTGGGTGTCGGTCGTCGCCACGGTGCTGACGCTTGCAATCGCGTTCCCGTTCGCGTACTGGCTTGCCCGCTACGTCCCGAAGCGGTACCAGAAGCTGCTGCTCGTCCTCGTCATCCTGCCGTTCTGGACGAGCTATCTCCTACGCGTCTACTCCTGGATCACCATTCTCGGGCCGCAGGGAGCGATCAACCGGTTCCTGCAGTGGACAGGGGCCACGTCGAAACCCGTCTCGTTCTTCCTCTACGACCGGCCGGCGGTGATCCTCGTCCTCGTCTACCTCTACTTCCCGTTCGCGGCACTGACGTTGTATGCGTCGCTCGAGCGCTTCGACTGGAACCAGTTCCGGGCGGCGATGGACCTCGGCGCCACGCCGGCGACGGCGGTGAGGCGCATCCTTCTCCCGCAGATGCGGCCCGGCGTCATCACCGCGATCATCTTCGTCTTCATCCCGATCCTCGGCGAGTACCTGACGCCACAGCTCGTCGGCGGCGCAAGGGGTGTGATGATCGGCAATCTCATCGTCAACTTCTTCCAGGGCGCGCAGTACACGCGCGGAGCCGCGGCGGCGTTGCTGATCGCGCTCCTGATCGTCCTCTTGCTCGTCCTGTTTCGGCGGTCGCTCGAAGTCGAGGATCCATATGGCACGTGATCTCGACGTCGTCTCGCCCCGCGGGCGATTGACCCGGGGAGCGCTCGGCCTCTGGGCGATCCTGATCTACGTCTTCCTGTTCGCGCCGATCGTGCTGCTGGTGGTGTTCAGCTTCAACGCGAACAAGTACGGCACGTTCCCCATCACCGGCTGGACAGGCAAGTGGTACGGCCAGGTCTTCAACGACTACCAGATCCGCGATGCGCTGACGACGACGATCCAGATCGCGCTCGAGGTGACGGTAATCAGCACGGTCGTCGGCACAGCGGCGGCCTTCCCGCTCGTCCGCTCGCGCCTTCCGTTTCGGAGCGGGATCCGCATCGCGATGGTGCTGCCGATCATGATCCCGGGCCTGCTGATCGGGGTCAGCCTGCTCGTTCTGTTCACGAGCGTCCTGCACCAGCAGCTCTCGCCGACGACCGCGGTGATCGGCCAGGCGGTGTTCACGACGCCCTTCGTCGTGTTGCTGGTGGCGGCGCGGCTGCAGGGCTTCGACGCGAGCCTCGAGCGCGCTGCCAGCGACCTCGGCGCGAACACCTGGAAGAGGCTGCGGTACGTCGTCCTGCCGCTGCTCTGGCCCGCGATCCTCGCAGGCGCGCTGTTCGTGTTCACGCTTTCGCTCGACGAGTTCATCATCACACTCTTCCTCATCGGCAGCCACAACACGCTGCCGATCTACATCTACACGCAGGTGAAGTTCGGAATCACGCCCGAGGTCAACGCGCTGGCCGCGTTGCTGCTGGCAGCCTCCTTGGCGTTGATGGCGCTCGCGTTCGTCCTGCCCGGGCTCGTGCGGCGTGTGGTCCGGCTCGTCCCGCGCCGCGCGACCTAGGCGACCTCCGTCCAACCGCCGTCGTTCGCGCTACGCAGGGTCGCCTCGAGAATCTGCATGCCACGGTGGCCGTCGGCGAAGGTGGGAAAGCTGCGGTGCGGCTCGCCGGCCATCGCGAGGTACGCCTCACGGAGCACGACGCGGAACGCGTCGCCGTAGCCCTCGGCGTGCCCGGCGGGATAGCGGCCCGCGTTCGTCGCCGGGTCCTTCACGACGATCTCCGTCGGCGCCTCGGCGCGGCGATGGAGCAGGTCGTTCGGCGATTCCTGGTCCCACGTGAAACCTCCGCGGCTGCCTTCCAGCTCGAAGAGCAGCTGGTTCTTGCGGCCGGGCGCCAGCGCGCTGAACGTCGCACTGCCTGTGGCGCCGTTCTCGAAGCGAAGCGAGACCGACGCGTGGTCCTCGAGCTCGCGTCCCGGAACGAACGTGCGGAACTCCGCTCGCACCTCTTCGAGCCGACTCCCCGACACATGCTCTGCGAGGTCGAACCAGTGGGCACCGAGGTCCGCCGTGACGTACGTGGGGCCGGAGGTGGCGGAATTCACGCGCCAGCCGCCGGAGACGAGGAGCGCGTCGTCGCAGAAATACCGTCCGTGCACGACTCGCACCTCCCCCACCTCGCCTGCCTCGACCGCGGCGCGCATGTGCTCGACGAGCGGGTAGCCGCGGACGTGG
>JBKPMS010000201.1:0-9527 GCA_046732275.1 Actinomycetota bacterium
GGCGAGGACAGTCTCCTCCGGATCGTCCAGATAGGTCACGCCTTCCATCGCGCCGAGGTCGGCGAGCCGGAGCGTGTCGCCAATCGCCATGCCGGTGACGTCGAGGTCGATGTGCTCCGGGATCTCCATCGGCAGCGCCTCGACGTTGATCTCGCGCTGCACTTGCGAAAGGACGCCGCCTTCCTTGACGCCAGCGGGCTCGCCAACGAGAACGACGTTGACGCTCGCCTGGATCGGCTGGTCGAGCCGGACCTCCTGGAGGTCGATGTGCGAGATGTGACCGCGGATCGGATCTTGCTGGTAGTCCTTGAGGATCGAGGCGTGGGTCGTCTTCTGGCCCTCGAGGACGACGTCGAGAATTGCATGGAGGCCGCCGTCGCCCGTCAGCACGCGCCGGAGGTCGCGCTCGGGCACGCAGATGGCGTGCGACGCCTTGCCGTTGCCGTAGAGCACGCCGGGGATCAGCCCCTTCTTGCGGAGCCTCCGAGCATCGGCGGAGCCGCGCCGGTCGCGCTCTCTCACCTGCAGCTTGATCCGTTCGCCGGCCATTGCGGCCGGCAATGGTAGCTACTTCCTCACGTGCAGGTCGATGCCCAGCAGGACGAGCGGCCAGAGGAAGATTGCGAAGATCGCCGACAGGACTCCGCGCCAGCCGTCGACGTTCTTGAAGTAGTCGTGGCTGGCGGCGATGGCGACGCCGACGCCGACGTAGATCAGTGACAGGAGGCTGATCCCGCGTCCGCGCCGCATCGGCGGAATCGTTACCTGCGGTCGCCTTTCGGAAACGTGCGTTCAGTCGCGCTGGACGACTTCGCAGTCGCGTGCAACCCGATCCAGCCTGTCGGCGTGCACGCGGTCGATCCCTTGGCCGCAGTGGATGACGTCACGTCGGCGATTGTCGCTGTCGATCCGATCGTTGCCTCTTCCGCCGAAAGCTCTGTCCTGTCCGCGCGGCGCGGAGACGAGCTGATCGTTTCCCTCTCCCCCGTTCATGACGTCGTTGCCGAGGCCACCGACCAGGACATCAGCTCCCGGACCGCCGTCGACGACGTCGGGGCCGGCGCGACCGATCACTCGGTCGTTGCCCGCGCCGGCGTGGAGGAAGTCCTTGAACGGCGTGCCGGTGAGGACGTCGGCGCGGGGAGTCCCGACGAACTGGCACCCATTCGTCAGCCGGCGCTCTTCCTCGCTGCGCAACTCCAGTACGTAGATGCCCCAGCGGAAGCATTCACGACCCGATGCGAACGCAATCTGCGAGCCGTCCGGCGACCAGGCGAGTGGACTGTACGGGTGGAGATCCTGCGCATGCACCCGAACGTTCGACCCGTCTGGTGACATCGTGTAGAGCGCGAACCCGTAGAGGTCGCGAGGCATGCGGTCGCGGTTGCTGATGAACGCGATGGTGTTTCCGCTCCAGGCCGGCATGCGGTCCTCGGCTTGCGGCGCGTTCGTCAAGTTCCGCAACTGTGTCCCGTCAGCGCGGACCGAGTAGATCTCGAAATCGCGGTTCCGGCTCGTCTCGAACGCGATCGTCTGGCCGTCCGGAGACCAGGTCGGATTGACGGACTGGTTCAGCCCGCGCGCGATCACCCGAAAGTCCGAACCATCGGCGTTGACGACGGCAATGCCGCCTTCGTGGCCGCCGAACGCGACTCCGAAGGCCAAGCGCATGTGATCGGGCGACCAGGCAGCCACACCGATGCTCTGCGAAGGCTTCACGTACGCCGGGACGAGGACACGCCGAGCGCCGTCGCCGACGTGCATGACCTGAAGCGATGAGCCCACGGTGATCGCGACGCGATCACCGTCGTGAGAGGGATACAGTCCCGGGCCGCCGTCCCCCACGGGACCGGACGGTGCGGTTTGGCCGAACGTTCCTCGATTGCGTCCGTAATCGACGAGTGACCCTCCCGGCCACCAGCTCGGCGGCGCCCAGCTTTCGCGCCTGACATCCGCGCCGTACGTCACCTCCGGGCTCCCCGGCGTGACGAAGCCCAGTGACTCGGCCGGCGGATCGCAGCCTGGTTGCTGCCGGATGAACGCGATGGTGTTTCCGGTCGGAGACCAGGACGGAAAGCGGTCCTGCCACGCGTCGTTGGCGTGGCAACCCGACGCCCGCACGTGAGTCGCGCCATTGAAGAAGAACGCCGCCGCGAGAACCCCTAGTAAGGCTGCGAGCCTCACTCGCCGACGGTAACTCCGACTTGTGAAGGCTGGGTTAGAAGAGGGCGTTCATGTCGCCGAAGATCGCTGACACCGAGTCGTCGGCGAAGACGTTGTGAATCGTCTCGGCCAGGATGTCCGCCACGGTGAGAACCGTCACCCGCTCGGGCTTCGTCAGCGGGTCGATCGGAACCGTGTCCGTCACAACGACGCTGTCGAGCGCGCTCTCCTCGATCCGCTCGATCGCCGGCGAAGAGAAGATGCCGTGCGTCGCACACGCGAACACCTTCTTTGCGCCGTGACTCTTGAGGAACTCGGCACCGGCGACGAGCGTGCCCGCAGTGTCGACCATGTCGTCTGTCATCACTGCGCACTTCCCCTCGATGTCCCCGATGACATTCGTCACGCGCGCAACATTGTGCGCCGGCCGGTCCTTCTGCAGAACGGCAAGATCGCCGCCGATCATCTCGGCGAACTTGCTCGCGAGCCGCGTCCGGCCGGTGTCCGGAGCGACGGCGACGAGCTCCTCGGGCAGACCGAGATCGCGGAAGTACTGGGCGAGCATCGGCAGCGCGGTCATGTGGTCAACCGGCACCTCGAAGAAGCCCTGGACCTGTCCGGCATGGAGGTCCATCGTGAGCACGCGGTCGGCGCCCGCCGACTGGACCATCTCGGCGACGAGCTTCGCGGTGATCGGCTCTCTCGGCCGCGACTTCTTGTCCTGGCGCGAGTACGGATAGAGCGGCAGCACCGCGGTGATCCGCTTCGCCGAGGCGAGCTTGGCCGCGTCGATCATGATCAGCAGCTCCATCAGGTGCTGGTCGACGGGGGGCGAGCTCGTCTGCACGATGAAGAGGTCTGCGCCGCGGATGGACTCCTCGAATCGGCAGTACGTCTCCCCGCTCGCGAACGTCCGGAGCGAGACGTCCCCGACCTGGATCCCGAGCTTCTCCGCGATCTTCTGCGCCAGCTCCGGGTGCGATCGTCCGGCGAAGAGCATCAGCCGCTTCGACGGCCCTCGTTCGATCCAGTGCTCCGGCCTCAGCTCGGGCTTGGTCTCGGCGACCTCGAGCCCAGGCAGGCGGGTTAGTTCAGTTGTTGCGCTTTCCACGGAGATAGCCCTCTTTGGTGATCTGCTTCGGCGGGAATCCGGCGAGCGATTCGGGAGGGACATCTTCTGTTATGTACGAGCCGCCTGCAATCCAAGTGTCGTCGCCGATCTCGACCGGTGCCTGAAAACCATTGTGAATGCCGGTCTTGACGTTGCGTCCGATTCTCGTCCGCTGCTTGGGCTGGCCGGGCGTGTGATCCAGGTTCGCCGTGATGTTCCCCGCGGCCACGTTCGTGCCCTCACCGACGTCGGCGTCACCGAGATAGGAGAGATGGGGGACCTTCGCGCCGGCACCGATCTCCGAGTTCTTCATCTCCACGAAGGTGCCGGCCTTCGAGCCGGGACCGAGCCGCGTGCCCGGCCGGAGGTAACAGAACGGCCCGACCAGCGCACCGGCGCCGATCTCCGAGTCGACGACGACCGCGTGCGGGCCGACTTCTGCGCCCGCCTCGACGCACGTGCGGCCGCGGAGGACGGTGAAAGGATGGATGGTCGAGTCGGGAGCGAGCTCGACGTCGGGCTCGATCCACGTCGTCTCGGGATCGATGATCGTCACCCCGGCGAGCATGTGTTGTCGGTTCACGCGCGCGCGTAGGTACGCGCCGGCGTCGGCGAGCTCCACGCGGGTGTTCACGCCCTCTACCTCGATCGGATCGGATGCCTTGAACACCCCCACATTCTCGCCGTCCTGGACCAGCAACCGCACGACGTCCGTCAGGTAGAGCTCGCCCTGGGCGTTGGCGGGCTCGATGCGGTCAAGCGTCGGCCAGAGCTTGTCTACCGAGAACACGTAGATGGAGGAGTTGACCTCGTGGATCGCGCGCTGCTCCTCGTCCGCGTCGGCGTTCTCCACGATCGCCTTCAGTCGCCCGTCGTCGCCGCGAACGATGCGGCCGTAAGCCCGCGGATCGTCCGGCACGAACGAGAGCACCGTCGCGGTCGAGTGGCTCGACCGGTGCTGTTCGACGAGTTGTCGCAGTAGCTCCGGCGTCACGCGCGGGTGGTCGCCGGAGACGACGAGCACGTCTTTCGTTTCGCCGACCTTGTTTTTCGCCGAGCGCAACGAGTCGCCCGTGCCGAGCGGCTGCTCCTGGATCGCGACGTCGACGTCTGATACGGCGTGGGTCGCCTGCGGCGAGAGGACCACGACGAGCGGCTCGGGGCCGAGTGGGCGGACGGCCGCAACGACCCAGTCGACGAGCCTCCGTCCGAGCAGAGGGTGAAGGTGCTTCGGCTTCGCGGACTTCATCCGCGTGCCGAGACCCGCCGCCATCACGACCGCTGCCAGCTCGCCGGGCATCTACTGGGGCGCCAGGATTCGAACCTGGGATCTCGGGACCAAAACCCGATGCCTTACCTCTTGGCTACGCCCCATAACGGTTTGAAAGTGTGTCAGCGCAGCCCGGAGGCTGCTGAAGAGCCTAGGTGCGCTTCGCGTCCGAGAAGAGGTACACGAGCGCGACGATGGCGAGGATCCCGAGCAGGATCAACGCGATCGGTTTGGCGATCGCCGCGAAGACGATGACCAGCAGCGCGATGGCCTGCGACGCGGCCGCGATCCACGAGAGCTGCCGTCCGACGTCCCAGTTGATGTTGCGGCCGGCGAGCGCGTAGAAGCCGAGCACGACGATCGCGATCACGAGGACCGTCCACCGTGTCAGGTCGGGTGAGACGGCGACGAGGACGCCTTCGGCGACGGCCACCCACAGGGCGATACGCCTACGCCGTTCCCGCAGCCAGCGACCTGTCCGAGTACTGCCTGCCTCAATTGCCGGCTGTGGATAGGCCACGAATCAACGGTACCACGCAGGTGCCGTCAGCCAGCTGCGGCCGCTTTTCGACATTTTCTTCTGGGCGGCGCGTGCCTTGTCCCCGTGCAGAAAGAGCCCATAGACGGTCGGCCCGGCTCCCGTCACGTCGGCGCGAAACGCTCCGAGTGCGCGGAGCTCGGCAGCGATTGGCGAAGTCGCGAGGTCGTTTGGGGGCAACGCCGCAAGATCGCGCGGCCGGCGCACCCGCGCCAGCGCAGCGAGCAGCGCATCGCGTCGAGACTCGAACCCCTGCTCGCCGCCTCGCGTGTCGAATGCCTCGTACACCGAGGCGGTCGAACGCTTCGTCGCATCGCGCGGCGCGACGAGGACGATCCAGTAGTCCTGCGGCAGGTCGAGCGGCTCGAGCTCGGTGCCGTCAGCCGTCCCGAGCTGCGGCCCGTCACGAAGGAAGTACGGGACGTCGGCGCCGAGCTCGCGCGCAACGTCCGTAAGGGCGTCCTCCGCCAGCGGAACGTCCCGGAGCTCGTTCGCCAGCCGCAGCGCCGTCGCCGCGTCCGAGCTCCCGCCGCCGAGTCCCGCTGCGACGGGAATCCGCTTCACGATCCGGGCGCTGAAGGAGCTGCCGTTGCCGTCTCCGATCCGCTCGAGCGCGCGCCGGACGAGCGTGTCGGCGGCGAAGCCGTCGACGCGAAGCTGCGACGAGCGGGAGACGACGAGACGGTCGGCGAGGCCGATCCGCTGATACACCGTCAGGAGCTCGTGCCGTCCGTCCGGCCGCGTCGGCCCTACGACGAGCGCGAGATTGAGCTTCGCCGCCGCCGGAGCTCGCTTCACTTCAGCACCTGCGCGAGCCGAAGAAACTCGGCGGGTTGAAGCTCCTCCGCCCGCGCGGTGGCCGGCTTCCCGATCTCCGCGAGAGCCGCCTCGGCGCGGCTGCGGTCTGCGAGGCCGGACAGCTCGATCGAGTTCGGGAGCCGTTTGCGCCGATGGGCGAAGGACGCCTCGACGACGCGTTTCAGGTGCCGAAAGTCGGGTGGGAGGCCGGTCCGGCGAAAAGCGACGAGCGCGGACTCGACGTTCGGTCGCGGGCGGAAGACCGACGCCGACACCGGGTGGAAGCCAGTCCTCTCCGCGACCAGCTGGACGAGGACGGACACGGCGCCGTATGCCTTGGTCGAGGGAGCGGCGAAGAGGCGGTCGGCCACTTCTCGCTGCACCATCACGCACCAGAGCATCACGGCGGGAAGGCCGTCGAGGCTCTCGACGATGAGCGGCGTCGCGACGTTGTAGGGAAGGTTTGCGACGACCTTCGTCGCCCCGGGTGCAGCTGCCGCAAGATCGAGCCGCAGCGCGTCAGCGAACTGCAGCTCGACATTCCGGCGGCCGCCCAGCCGTTCGCGCAGGTCTGACTCGAGTGAGCGGTCGACCTCGAGGGCGTAGACGTGCCCGACATGTTCCGACAAGTAGCCCGTCAGGATCCCGCGGCCCGGGCCGACCTCGAGGACGACGTCTTCGTCATCGAGATCCGCGAGTCGGCCGATCACGCCGAGGATGTTCTCGTCGACGAGGAAATGCTGACCGAGCTCCTTCTTCGCGCGCAGCGTCACGGGAGCTGAAAAGCGGCCGTCGCGTTCGCGTCGATCTGAGCTGCGACCACGTCCGGCTCTACGCCCCGAGTCTCGGCGAGGACGGCCAACGTGTGGACGACGTACGCCGGCTCGTTCGTCTGCCCGCGCAAGGGCTGAGGGGCCAGGTACGGAGCGTCCGTCTCGGCGAGGAGCAACTCGTCCGGCACGGCCCTCGCCGCCTCGCGCAGCTCGGCGGCGTTCTTGTAGGTGACGTTGCCGGCAAACGACACGTACCACCCACGCTCGAGCGCCTCCGCGAGCATGCCGTTCGACGAGAAGCAGTGGAGGACGACGGTGCCGTCGAACCACTGCCTCAGAATTGCGAGCGTGTCGTCGTCGGCCGCCCTGTTGTGGATCACGACAGGCAGGCCCGCTTGCCTCGCCAGCCCGAGCTGGTAGATGAACAGCTTGACCTGCGCGTCGCGCGGTGCGTAGTCGCGGTAGTAGTCGAGGCCGGTCTCGCCGACGCCGACGACCTTCGGATGGCGCAGGAGCTTCGGGAGCGCCCCGACGTCGAACGCAGGCGCCGCCTCGTGTGGGTGGAGACCCATCACCGCGTAGACACCCTCGTGCTCCTCGACGAGCCCGAGCACTCTCGCCCACGAGTCCGGATCGGTGCCGATCGAGATGATCCGCGTGACGCCGGCCGCGCGCGCACGCACGACGGCTGCAGAGGGTTCGTCGAGCGCATCGAGATGCGCGTGCGTGTCGATCACGCCGCTTCGAGCCGGCGAAGCTCCTCCTCGACGATGCTCGCGTCAAGCTTGCGGAAAAGCGGCTCCGGCTCGTCGAGCTTCTGGCCCGGAGGCAGGTCGCTCGACCCCCAACCGCCGACCCAAGTCGCGTAGTCGCCGGTGAGAATCGTGTGCTTTTCGCCATCGGCTTCCTCGACGTCCCGGAACACGAGAGGGCCGGCGAGCCATCCGTCGTACCCGAGCAGCTGGTGCAGCTTCTGGCTCGAGAACGGCAAGAAGGGCGTGAAGACGATCTTGAGCGAGTCGACGATGCGAAGCGCCACATGCAGGATCGTCGCGGCGCGGTCGCGGTCCTCCTTGATCACGGCCCACGGCGCCTGATGGTCGACGTACTGGTTGCCGATGCTCGACAGGCGCATCGCCTCTGCGATTGCGGCTCTGAAGCGGGCTTCCTCGATGAGCTTGCCCACAGCCTGGAAGCCCGCCTCGATCGCGGCCAGGGCTTCGCGGTCCTCCTCGGTGAACGCCCCCGGGACAGGAACTTCACCGAAGTTCCGGTAGGCACTCGTGAGCGTGCGGTTGACGAGGTTGCCCCAGTTCGCGAGCAGCTCGTCGTTGTTCCGTCGGAGGAACTCCGCCCACGAGAAGTCGCTGTCCTGCGTCTCGGGCCCCGCGGCGGTCAGGAAGTACCTGATCGAGTCGGCGTCATAGCGCTGCAACACATCGTGCACGTAGATCGCGACCGAGCGACTGGTCGACAGCTGCTTCCCCTCCATCGTCAGGAACTCACTCGCGACGACGTCGTCGGGTAGATGCAGCTCCGCCTGGCCGCCGCCGAGCTCGCCGCCCTTGCCGTACCCGATCAACATGCTGGGCCAGATGATCGTGTGGAACACGATGTTGTCCTTGCCCATGAAGTACGCGTGGTGCGACGACGGCTCTTGCCACCACTCGCGCCAGGCCTCTGGCGTGCCACGGTTCGCCGCCGCCTCGACGCTCGCCGACAGGTAGCCGATCACGGCGTCGAACCACACGTAGATCCGCTTCGTCTCCACGGGGTAGCCGTCGACCGGCACCGGGATGCCCCAGTCGATGTCGCGCGTCATCGCGCGCGGTTTGAGGCTGTCGACCAGCGACAGCGAGAAGTTGCGGACGTTCTGCCGCCAGCTCCTCTTCGACTCGATCCAGATGCGTAACCGATCGGCAAACCTCGGCAGGGCGAGGAAGAGATGCTTCGTCTCCCTGAACTCCGGGGTCGTCCCGTCGATGATCGAGCGGGGATTGATCAGGTCCGAGGGATCGAGCTGGTTCCCGCAGTTGTCGCACTGGTCCCCGCGCGCCTCCGGATAGCCGCAGATCGGGCACGTGCCCTCGATGTAGCGGTCCGGCAGCGTGTTACCCGTCGTGGCGGAGAACGCGCCGAGCGTCGTCTGCTCGATGAGCCAGCCGTTGTCGTAGAGCGTGCGGAACATGTCCCTCGTGACCCAGGCGTGGTTGGCCGTCGTCGTCCGCGTAAAACAGTCGTACGTGATGCCGAGGTCGCGGAGGTCCTCGCGGATGAGCTGGTTGTAGCGGTCGGCGATCTCACGCGGCGAGACGCTCTCGCGATCGGCCGTGACCATGACCGGCGTCCCGTGCTCGTCCGTCCCGCTGACCATCAGGACCTCGTTGCCCTTCAGGCGGTGGTACCGCGCGTAGATGTCGGCCGGAACCGCGAACCCCACGACGTGCCCCAGGTGCCTCTTCCCCGATGCATACGGCCAGGCCGGCGCGACCAGGATCTTCTGCTTCACGTTCTCTTCCGCCAACGATGCACTCCGGCTCGGGGAGGGACATGATACGAGCCTGCCTGCGGTTGACTCGGGCCCGCCGCAGCACGAGGCACGCGCCCAGCACGCCGGCCAGAATGGCGGCGCACGCCGCCGCCCAGGCGAACGTCGCGGCGCCACCTGCCGAGGAACCGTGTGACGACGCGTCGCCGGCCGAGTGGTCAGGCGACGGCGTGACCGCCTCCGAGCGCGGCAGATGCCACCTGGCAGAGCTCGTCGGCAGCTTCGCATCCGTCCGGGGTGCCGACGAGTCCGAGCGCGCGCGATGCGTCGTCCTTGCCGAGCTCGAAGATCGCTCTGCGCTACGCACCTCACGCATCCCATAGGAC
>JBKPMS010000202.1:0-23148 GCA_046732275.1 Actinomycetota bacterium
GGCGCAGAGGAGAACCGATAACACGAAACCAGAACCACCAGGCGAACAAGCATGCCTCGGACGAGGTCGACCGATACCGCCAAGCGGCCGAGGTCGCGCTGCAGCAACTCGACTAGACGATCAACTACCTGCTCCGCATCCAGGGAGGGAGCGACCGTGGCAGGAGGAGCTGCACCGGGTTGGCCCGATCGTGCATCTGGCCGAGCCGGCAGAGACCGCCGAGCGGCGGGGACGCAAGAAGCGCGCGAAGACCGATCGCGCTGAGGCGCGGCTGTCGCGCGAGCTGGTGATGGTCGGTCGCTTGCCGGAGTCGTGGATCGCGCCCGATCACATCCTCGATCTTCGCGCGCGTGTTCGGTTGCGCCAAACGTTGGTCGACGCGCGCGGCGAGTGGCAGCAGCGGATTCACGCGGTGCTCTGCCACCACGGCTGCCCGCATCGGCGCGATCTGATGACCGCCGCGGGCCGCCAGTGGCTGCGGGCCCAGTCGCTGCTCGAGACCGCGCGTGAGCAGGTCACGGTGGCGGTGGCGATGGCGATGATCGACGCGCTCGACGTCCAGATCGCTCCGTTGGATCGCGAGCTGCGCGCCTACGCCCGTCGCCAGGTTGGCTGTCGGGCGCTGATGGCCCACTACGGGATCGGGACGCTGACCGCGGTTACCATCCTCGCCGAGCTGGGCGACTGCCGGCGGTTCTCATCCTCGCGCCACGCGGTCCGCTACAGCGGGCTGGACATCACCGTGCACCAGTCCGATCAGCGCCGCGCGCCCGGGCATCGCTCGCGTCAGGGGCCGCCGGCGTTGCGGTGGGCGCTGTTCGAGGCCCCCCAGGTCGCCAGGCGGCCCACCGGCCCCGACCGCGACTACTACACCCAGGCCGCCGACCGGCTCGGCGGTAACCGGGCCTGCCTGGCCGTTGCGCGCAACCTGCTCAAGCGCAGCCACACCCTGCGCGAGCTCGGCGAGCGGCCGCAACGCTTCCTGCGGGATCACCCCATCAACCATCTTGTCGCCGACTCGGAGCCACCCCGGGCCGAGGACCGAGATAAGGCTGGGCGCCCGCGCGCACACACCCTGTCCGATAGCGCCGCGACGGCGCCTGTCAAGCGTTCCGCGCTCGGCCCTGCAGGCCGCCCAAGGGGTGACAGGGCACCGCGGCCGCCTCAACCCGGACGCCGGGCTCGCCGGGGCGACCCTGCACAGATAACGAGCAGGAGCTCGTGCTCGTCTACGCGGTCGCGGTGTTCGTGAGCTTCCTCGCCGGCCTGCTGGCGATGGCGCGGTTCTCCCATCGCCAGCGCGCCTGGCCGCTGGTGGTCACCAATGTCGTCGGCGCGGTCGCGGTGGCGTTCACGCTCGTGGTCAATCTGCGGCGCGGCTACCCGCTGTTGTCGCTGGCAGGAACGGCGCTCATCGCCGGTTTCCTGTACTGGCGCTGGATCCGCTTGGGTCGTCCGGCCGGCCTGTCCGAGGTCGAGAGCCGAGTAGATTGAACCCATGCGTCAGGCGGCGTCGTCGCCCTTGCTCGAGCGGCCCCGGCGGTCGCCGGTGGTCGGGGCCGCCGTCGTCGTCGTCCTGGTGGCGGCGACCACCGCGCTCATCTACCCGCTTAAGCACGTCGCGCCGCTGGGCGCCACCGGCATCGTCTACCTGCTCGCCGTCCTTGCCGTCCCGAGTTGGTATGGGCTGGGGCTCGGGCTGGTCGCGGCGCTGGCCAGCGCCGCCGCGTTCAACTGGTTCCACATCCCGCCCACCGGCCAGTTCACGGTCGCCAAGGGCGAGGACTGGGTGGCTCTTGGCGTGCTGCTCGCGGTCGCGATCGTTGCCAGCACAATCTCGCAGCGGCTGCGCTCGCGCGCGGACGCCGCCGACCTGCGCCGGCGCGAGGCCGACCTTGCCGCGGACATGGCGCGCAGCTTGCTGAGCGCGGAGACGCTCGAGGGCGCGCTGCCGGCGGCGTCGGCACGCTTCGCGCGCACGCTCGACCTGCCCTGGGCCGAGATCGCCCCGGGCGAGGTCGAGCCCTGGGAGGACGGTGTCGCCGTGCCGCTGGAGGACCGAGGGCCGGCGCGTGGGCACGCTGCTGCTGCCGGACTCGCTGTCCGACGGGGCCCGCCGCCGCCTGGAGGAGCGGCTTGCGCCTGCGCTCGCCGCCCTGCTGGCCGCGGCGCTCGAGCGCGACCGCTTGCAGCGCGAGGTGGTCGAGAACAAGGCGCTGCGGCGCAGCGACGAGATCAAGACCGCGCTGCTGCGCGCGGTCTCGCACGACTTGCGCTCCCCCCTGACCGCGATCATGACCGCGGGCGAGGCGCTTGGGTCGTCCTCGCTGTCGGACGACGAGCGGGCCGAGCTGGCCGCCTCGGTCAGCGACCAGGCGCGTCGCCTGTCGGGCCTGGTGGACAAGCTGCTGGACTTCTCGCGCCTGCAGGCGGGCGGTGCCGAGCCGCGCAGCGATTGGGTCTCGCTCGAGGAGGTCATCCACGTCGCGGCCGAGGAGCAGCGGGCCGCCGGGGTCGAGGTCTCGGAGACGATCGATCCCGACCTGCCGCTGGTGCGTGCCGACGCCGCCCAGCTCGAGCGTGCGCTGGCCAACCTGCTCGAGAACGCTGGCCGCTACTCGGGCGGTCACCCGGTCATCGTGCGCAGCAAGGCGGTGGGCAAGCGGATCCTCATCCGGGTCGTCGATCGCGGCCCGGGCATCCCAGCGTCTGAGTTGTCGCGCATCTTCGAGCCCTTCCAGCGCGGCGTGCGGGGGGCCGACGGCGCGCGGTCGGGGTCCGGCCTCGGCCTGGCCATCGTCAAGGCGCTGATCGAGGCCAACGGCGGCAAGGTGTGGGCCGAGTCTTCCGCGAGCGGAACGACGTTCGTCATCGCCTTCCCCCTCCCCGCTCGCACCGGCGAGCCGGTACCCGCCTGATGGCGGGCGAGCGCGTCCTCGTTCTCGACGACGAGCTGGCAATCGTCCGCGCGCTCAAGGTCGTGCTGCGCGACGCCGGCTACGACGTCGCGGTGGCCGCGACGGCGGAGGAGGCGCTGGACAAGGCGGCGGTGCGCCCACCCGAGGCGGCCATCGTCGACCTCGTGCTGCCCGACGGCGACGGCGTCGAGGTCGCGCGCCGCCTGCGCGAGTGGAGCGCGATGCCGATCATCGTGCTCAGCGCCATCGGCGACGAGGACGAGAAGGTCCGCGCGCTGGAGGCGGGCGCCGACGACTATGTGGTCAAGCCCTTCGCGCCGCGTGAGCTCGTGGCGCGCCTGCAGGCCGCGCTGCGCCGCGCCGGGGAGGCGGCAGACGAGCCGGCGGTGCGGCTGGACGGGCTCGAGGTCGACCTGGGCGCCCGCGTGGTGCGGCGAGAGGGCGCCGAGGTGCACCTCACGCCGATCGAGTTCGACCTCCTGCGGATGCTCGTGCGCAACCGCGGGCGCCTGCTCACCCACCGCGCGCTGCTCACCGAGGTGTGGGGCCCGGCGTACGCCGACGATACCCAGACCCTGCGCACGCACATCGCCAACCTCCGCCGCAAGATCGAGCCGCACGGCGACCGCCCGCGTTATGTCCGCACCGATCCCGGCGTCGGCTACCGGCTGGCGCCCTGAACGGGCCTTCACGAAATCTTCATGCGGCCGGGCCGCATCTCCATGCGCCCTTGACGCCCACGCGCGCACGATGGATCCATGGCGAGGCTCGTGGAGCGGGGGCTCAGGCGCTCGGTCGGCGTACCGGGGCTATTCGCTACCGCCTACGGCAACGTCGGCTCGTCGATCTACTACGCGCTCGGCCTGGTCGCCGCCCACGCGCTCGGGCTCACGCCGCTGGTATTCATGCTCGCCGGCGGCCTGTTCGCCCTCACCGCCAAGACGTACGCCGAGGGCGCGTCGATGTACCCCGAGGCGGGCGGCTCGTCGAGCTTTGCGCGGCACGCCTTCAACGAGATCGCCTCGTTCTTCGCCGGCTGGGCGCTCACCCTCGACTACATCATCACGATCGCCATCTCGGCCTTTTTCGTGCCCCACTACCTGGGCGCGTTCTGGCCAGCGCTCAACCACAACCCCGGCGACATCATCGGCGGCGCCGTCGTGGTCGCCGTGCTCGCGCTGCTGAACATCCGCGGCCTGGGCGAGTCCGCCAAGCTCAACCTGTTCCTCGCCGTCATCGACCTCGTCACCCAGGTCGTGCTGATAGCGGTCGGGTTCGTCCTCGTCCTCGACCCCTACCTCCTGCTCGACCAGATCCATCTCGGCACGGCGCCGACCTTCACCGAGCTCATCTTCGCGCTGTCGGTGGCAATGGTCGCCTACACCGGCATCGAGACGGTCTCGAACATGGCCGAAGAGGCCAAGGACCCCGGCCGCGACGTGCCCAAGGCGGTCAACATGGTGCTGGTCGCCGTCCTCGGCGTCTACGCCGGCATTTCCGTCGTTGCGCTTTCCGCCTTGCCCGTGCACGAGCACGCCGGCACGTTCGCCACCGCGCTGGGGACCACGTACGAGAACGACCCGGTGCTCGGGATCGTCAACGAGCTGGGCGTGACCGGCGGGCTGCTGAGCGGCCTGCGCGCCTACGTCGGCATCCTGGCGGCGACGATCCTGCTCATCGCCACCAACGCCGGCCTGATCGGGGTCTCGCGGCTGTCGTGGTCGCTGTCCGAGCACCGCCAGCTGCCCGGGATCTTCGCGCGACTGCACCCCCGCTATCGCACGCCGTGGTTCACGATGGCCGTCTTCTCGGTCCTGGCCGTACTGCTCCTTATCCCCGGCCAGACCGACTTCCTCGGCAACCTCTACTCGTTCGGGGCGATGCTCTCGTTCACCACGGCCCACGTGGCCATCGTCGCGCTGCGCTACCGCCAGCCCGACCGGCCGCGCCCTTACTGGGCTCCCTGGAACGTCCGCGTGCGCGGACGCGAGATCCCGCTGACCGCAGTGCTCGGGGCGCTGGGCACCTTCGCCGCCTTCGTGTCGGTGCTTGTGCTACACGCCGAGGCGCGCACGGTCGGCGTGGCGTGGATGGTCGTCGGGATAGCCGGCTACTTCGCGTACCGCTGGCGGTCGGGCCTGGACCCGCGCAAGACCTACAGGGTGGAGCGGGAGCAGCGGCCGGCGGACTTCAGCGCGCTTGGCTACAGCACCGCGATCGTCCCGCTGTTCGGCACCGACCTCAACGCGAAGGCGTTGCAGCGCGCGTCCAAGCTGCTTGGGTCCGACGCCGTCGTCTACGCCCTCTATGTCCTGCGCGTCCCGCGCAACTCCCGCTCGAGGGCGGCATGGAGGCCGAGGAGGCGGCCGGCCGCGCGCTGCTCGAGAGCGCCCGGGTAGCCGGCCGCAAGCTCGGCCTGCGTGTCAAGACCGGCCTGATCCGGACACGCAGCCCCGGATCGGCGCTGGTCGACGAGGCCGACCGTGTCCACGCCGACCTCCTCTACCTCGACGCCGTCCACGCCCCGCCCTCCGAACAGGCACTCGGACCAACCGCCACCTACCTCCTCTCCAAGCGGCCATGCCGGATCATCGTCGAGACCGCCGGCGCAGCGCCCAATGGCGGGCCGCCCGCACCGGCGGGCCAGCCTGCCACGTCCCGACCCGTCCCTGCGCCGAGCTGATCGCGCCACCAATATGCGACGCCCCTCGCGCTAGGGCAGATCGGCAGCGCGCGTCCCCTCGCCTCCCTCGGTCGACACGCGGACCGCCTCCACCAGCAGCCGCGCATCATCTGGGCGCGAGGGCGGCGCGTTTGACGATGCGACCCTGCGCATCCTCAAACGTCGGCGGATGCTGATGGTGATGTGGAGCGCGGACACGGAGGACGACGCCCGCCCCGGGGTGCGGGCCATCGTCGAGCGGTCGGTCGGGCGCGACCGGGCGGGATCGTGCTCATGCACGATGGCGGCGGCGATCGGTCACAGACGGTGACGGCGCTCCCGCGGGTGATCGCCGGCCTGCGCGCCAAGGGCTACAACCTGGTCACCGTGCCCGAGCTGGTGGCAGACGACCCACCACTCGCCGGTCAGCGGCTTCCCGACGGCTACGTGCGCTGAGCGCTCGTCCGTATGGCCGGGTCGGCGACGAAGTCGATGTGGTCGGTGAGCCGATGGCCGACGGCGTGGACGATGCGGTCGGCCTCGGCGACGGTCTCGTCGCCGGCCAGGGTCAGGCGGACCTCGGGGCGGATGGTGTGGCCGAGCCAGCGCGCGCGGACATCTTGGACGCCGAGCACTCCCGGGACGGCGGCCGCTTCCTGACGGACCCGGACGATGACTTCGGGCTCGATGCCGTCGAGCGCACGTAGCCCGATTTCGCGGGCGGACTGCCAGACAATCCGCAGGATCGCGATGGAGATGAGCAGCCCGACGATCGGATCGGCAAGCCGGAATCCGGCCGCCACGCCGGCCACGCCTACGACGACGGCGAGGCTGGTGATGCCGTCGATGCGGGCGTGGTGGCCGTCGGCCTCGAGCGCCGCCGAGCCGGTTCGGCGTCCGGTGCGGATGCGGTAGACCGCCACCCACTCGTTACCGACGAATCCGACCAGCCCGGCCAGTGCGGTGGCAACGAGATGCGTCGGTGTTTCGGGATTGACGAACCGGTCGAGTGCCTCGTAGGCGGCAAAGCCGGCGGAGAAGAGAATGATGGCGACGACCGCCATGCCGGCGAGATCCTCGGCGCGCCCGAAGCCGTAGGTCATGCGCCGCGTCGGGGGCCGACGGCCAAGCACGAAAGCGGCGGCGAGCGGGATCGCCGTCAGCGCATCGCCGACGTTGTGAACACTGTCGGCGAGCAGTGCCACCGAGCCCGAGAGCACCACGATGACGATCTGAAAGGCGGCGGTGAGGGCGAGGATGCCCAGGGAAAGGCCGAGGGTGCGCATGGCCTCGTGGCTGCGCAGGATGCCGGCGTCCACGCGGCCATGGCTGCGCCCATGACCGTCCGGGCGATGCGAGTGCCCGTGACCGTGGCCGTTGCGACCGGCGTATTCAGCCACGCGCTCGCACCGCGCCGCGGGGCGGGCCGACATCGTCGGTCCATCCCTGGTCGGCGTGATCAAGCTGATGGCGTACCGCGCTGAGCAGATCGGCGATGTGATCGTCGTGGAGCCGATAGAGCACGCTCCGGCCCTCCCGCCGTGACGTGACTACCCGCAGATGGCGGAGTACCCGCAGCTGCTGGGAGACCGCGTTGGGAGTCATGTGCGTGGCCACGGCCAGCGCGTCGACCTGGGCCTCGCCGGCAAGCAAGGCGAAGAGCAGCTTGACGCGGCTCGCGGCCGCGAACGCCGCCATGCGCTCGGCAACCCGCTCGGCCTCCCCATCGGCGAGCGGACGGACGGGCGAGAGATGTTCGTCGGGGCGTGGCATCCGCACAACATAATAGGTGTGCGGTCGTGCGGATGGCTCGTTGGATGCGCTGTGTGCAACCAAGGGTCGAGCCCACCAGCACTGAAGCGATCGCCCGAGGCCGAGGATCCCGGACCTGGGGCGACGGCGCGGGCGCTTCGCGGTCGCCGCCGTCGCGACGCTGGCGGGCATCTGTGCCCAGCGTTTCAAACAGGCGCGTCCCGTACGCCGAGAAGCGCAGGCAGTAGCTGGTCAAGCCGTCCGCCCGCGGTCGTTCGATGACCGCGCCCCTGGGTGCTCTCGGCCGCAGGATCGGCCAACCACGACTGCAGGGCGTCGCGACCGACATCGACCAGAGCGGGGCCGTTTTCGCGGGGGCCTGCGACTTCCACGGTCGGTCCGAGCGCCCAGGCGAGCCCGTGCGCAGGATCGGTACCATCACCGCGTCGTGGGTCAAGCCGCTCTGCGCGTGGTGGCGTTCGGCGGCGGCACGGGCTTGCCGGTGCTGCTCAGCGGCCTACGCGACCTGGTCGGCGGCCGGCTCACCGCGGTGGTCACGGTGGCGGACGATGGCGGGTCGAGCGGGCGGCTCCGGCAGGAGCTCGGGATCGCTCCTCCCGGCGACGTGCGCCGGTGCCTGGTGGCGCTGGCCGAGCGGCGCCGCCTGGCTGACGTCTTCGAGTACCGGTTCGAGAGCGGAGTCGAGCTGCGCGATCACTCGGTCGGCAACATCATCATCGCCGCGCTCGCCGACATGTCCGGCGGCTTCGCCGAGGGCGTCGAGCGCGCGGGCCGCTTCCTGCGGATCAAGGGCGCCGTGCTCCCGGCCGCGACCGAGAGCCTCACGCTCGTCGTCCATCACACGGATGGATCGGTCACCCGCGGCGAGGCCGCGCTGCCCGAGCACTCGGGCCGGATCGCGCGCATCGCCCTGGAGCCGGCCGGAGCCCCGGCGCCGCCGGGGGTCATCGCCGCCATCGAGCAGGCCGATGTCGTGGCCCTGAGCCCCGGGAGCCTGTACACGAGCACGATCCCAGCGCTGCTGGGCGGCGGCATCGCCGACTCGCTCGCCGCGTTCGACGGCCCGGTCGTCTACGCCGCCAACCTCATGACGCAGCCCGGCGAGACGCTCGGCTTCTCGGTCTCCGACCACCTCCGGGCGATCCGCGCGCACGTCGGACCGGTGGTTACCGACGTGCTGGTCAATTCGGTCGCCGTGCCCGTCCCGGTTGCGGCCCGCTACCGCGACGATGGGGCGGTTCCCGTGGCACTCGACCGTGACGAGGTCGACCGCATGGGCGTCCGCATCCACAGCGCGCCGCTCCTGGATGAGACGGTGACGTCGACCGCACGCCACGATCCCGACCGCCTGGCCGCCACGCTCCTCGCGCTCACCCCCGCGGCCACGACGAGCGCTTAGAGGTCGTCTCAGAACCCCGCGTGTGCCGCCCGCCAGAGGTGCGCGGGGGGTTTTGAGGCGGCCTCTGAGCCGCTCAAGCGCTCTTCCGTCGCAGGATCCCCTCGCGCAGCCCGTCCAGGTCCACGTCGTCCAGCGAGGTGACGACGAGGTCGGCGTGCGCGGCGGCGAGCGCGTCCTCATCGTCCGCGCGGGCGAGCCCGAGCCCCGCCATGTTGCCGGCCTTGGCCGCCTGCACCCCGGACACGGCGTCCTCGATCACGAAGCAGGCCTCGGGCGGCTCGCCGAGCTCGGAGGCCGACGTGAGGAAGATCTCCGGGTGCGGCTTGCCCTGGGCGAAGTCGCGTCCGGAGAGGTCCGCGTCGAAGAAGTCGAGCAGGCTCAGCCCCGGCTTGAGGAAGTCGTAGGACAGGCCGTTCTCGTCGGCGAAGGTGTCGAGCCGGATCTGGCGCAGGAACAGGCGGGCGTTCTTGGACGAGGAGGCCGCCGCCACCTTGATGCCCATGTCCTTGACGGCCATGATGAACCGAAGGGCGTCGGGGAAGGCATGGAACTCGCCGGCCTCGATCAGCTCGATGACCATCGTCTGCTTGCGGTCGGCGTACTCGTCGACGCGCGCGTCGACGTCGGGGACCTCGAAGTAGTTCAGCGCGGCCCGCGCCCCGCTCATGCGCGGCTTGCCCGACATGACCGACTGGTAGACCTGCGGGGTGAACTTCTCGGGCGCGTAGGTGGTCTGCGGGGCGATGTCGCGCCACGGCCCCTCCATCAGCTCCTGAAGCCCGTCGCGCCACGCCCGCTCGTGGGGCGAGTCGACGAGCACCCCGTCGACGTCGAAGATTGCGCCGGCGAATCCTGACACGGTTGCTCCTTCCCTCTCGATCAATTGCGGGCCGCGGCCGGCTGTGCAGCGAGCGCGAACGTGTGCGAGTCGCCCGGACACAGGTCGCGCACCTCGTCGCCCACCCCGACGCGGATCGGCCGGCTCAGGCCCTCGCCGTGCACCGACACGGACAGCTCGCCTGCGCGCAGCGTCACCGTGAGCGGCGTGCCGCGGTACTGCATGGGGAACGAGAGGCCGTCGAGCCGGTCGGTGAGGCGCGGCTTGAAGTAGAGGATGTCGTCGCGGATGCGGCTGCCGAGATATCCGCGTTGGATGAGGTCGAGCGTGCCGGACATGACGCCGAGGTGGATGCCCTCCTTGGTCGTGCCCCCCTGCACGTCGCCGATGTCGCTCTCCAGCGCGACGAGGAAGCGCTCCCACGAGCTCTCGGGGTCGATCCCGGCGAGCACCGCCGCATGCGCGACGAAACTCAACGTCGAGCCGTGCGACGTGCGCTGGTCGTAGTACTCGACGTTGCGCGCCCGCGCGTCGTCCGGATACGGATAGCCGAGCCGCTCGAACATGCGCTTCAGCTCGTCGTCGCCGAACAGGAAGAACAGCATCACGGTGTCGGCCTGCTTGGCCAGCATGTAGTCGTCGGGATCCTTGCCCTCCGCCCGAAGGATGCGATCGAGCCGCTGGACGTTGCCGTGCTTCTCCCGGTAGGCGTCCCAATCGAGCTCCTCGAGCTCCTCGTAGCCCTCAAACTGGCTGATGATGCCGTCGCCGTGGAACGGGACGAACATCTTGCGGCTCATCCCCTCCCACGCGGCGATCTCGTCCTCGCCGAGGCCGAGCAGGTCGATCAACGCGGCGCGCCGGCTCTCAGGGAGCAGGTCCAGCACCCGCCGCGCGGTGTCCGCGATCCACGCCACCGTCACGTTGGTGTAGGCGTTGTTCCGCAGCCCGCCCTCGGTGGCGCCCGGGTACTTCTCGTGGAACTCGTCCGGTCCCATGACGCCGTGGATCTCGTAGCGGTCCCGCTCGGGGTTGAAATGGGCGATCGAGGCCCAGAAGCGCGCGATCTCGAGCATCATCTCGGCGCCGTACTCGCGCACGAAGTCGGCGTCGTCGGTGGCCTGGTAGTAGTGCCAGATGTTGAAGAAGATCGCCGCGTTGACGTGGCGCTGGTTGTGGGAGAGGTCGGGGTCCCACTGGCCCGAGATCGGGTTGAGGTGGACGACCTGGGTCTCCTCGGTGCCGTCGCTCCCGCTCTGCCAGGGGAACAGGGCGCCCTTGTAGCCGGCTTCGCGCGCCGCCGCGCGGGCCTCGCCGAGCCGACGGTAGCGGTACATGAGCAGCTCGCGCGTGATCTCCGGCAGGCGGAAGTTCAGGAACGGGTAGATGAACAGCTCGTCCCAGAAGATGTGGCCTCGGTAGGCCTCCCCGTTCAGGCCCCGGGCGGGCACGCCCGCGTCGTAGTTGGCCGTGTGGCGCGAGCAGACCTGCAGGACGTGTGCGATGTGGAAGCGCAGCACGAGCTGGACGCGCTCGTTCTGGGGCAGCGTCATGTCGCAACCGCGCCACAGCTCCTGCCAGGCCGCCGTGTGGCGGGCGAGCGCCTCGGCGAAGCCCGGGTAGCGGCGGGCGGACTTGCCGACGTTGCCCAGCGGCTCGCTGATCGCGCGGTCCTTTGAGGTGTAGAAGGCGACGACCTTCTCCAGCCGCACCGCCTCACCCTGTGCGACGTCGAAGGACAGGAGCTGCTGGATGTAGTCCTCGGTCTGATAGAGGCTGCGCTCGACCGCGACCCGCTCCTCGCCGCGGTGGACGGTGGTGCGCGCCGCCTCGGCGACGTACAGGTCCGACTGGCGGGTCTTCACCTTGAGCGCGACGACCTCCGGGCCGAACGTGCGCGGCGAGACGGGGTCGAGGTGGCGGCCCTCGAGCGCGCGGTAGCGGGCTACGCCGCGGTTCGTGACGCGGCCGTCGAGGGCGGAAACGACCTCGACGCGACCGGACCAGTTCTCGGCCGTCAGCGTCCACTCGATCGCGGCCTGGTGGACGTGCGCCATCGACACGAAGCGTCGGCTGCGCAGCGTGGTCTCGCGGCCGGCGCGATCGCGGAACCGCACCTCGCGCGTCAGCAGCGCCGTGCGGATGTCGAAATCGTGGCGGTACGTCAGCACCTCTACGTTCTCGAGTGTGATCGCCTCGTTGCCCTCGATGCGCAGCTTGAGCACGAGCCAGTTCGGCAGGTTGACCAGGTCCTCGTTGAGCACCGGGCTGCCGCCCATGATCGTCGTCTCGCGGTTGTAACCGCCGTGGGCGTAGGTGCCGGGGTAGTGGACGTCGTCGGTGTCCTCCCACTCGGCCGCCCCACGGGTGCAGAAGTAGCCGTTGCCGGTCGAGGTGAGGGCTTCGCGCAACCCCTCGTCGGCGGGATCGAAGCTGTCGTAGGTCAGGCTCCAGTCGTTCACGGCTTCATCCCCCGTGGCGTTCATCGGTGCGTTCAATGCGCCAGTCCGTCCAGGAAGCGCTCGACCTCCGCGACTGAGTCGAGCACGAAATCCGCGGCCGTCGAGCGGCCCACCCGTTCGGGGTCGTCGTGGCTGCCGACGAAGATCCCGACCCCCCGGCCGGCCAGCGCCTCGAAGGCGTGCTCGTCGGTGATGTCGTCGCCGAGGTAGAGCGGAGTCACGTCGTCACGGTCGAGCCCGAGCGCGTCGATCAGGTACAGGACGGCGCGGCCCTTGTCCCAGTCGAGCTTGGGCCGCAGCTCGTAGACCATCTTGCCCGGCGTCACCTTCAGCTCGTCAGGGCGCTCGGCCAGCAGCTGCTCGACGGCCTGCCGCACTCTTGTCCGGTCGCCCTCGTCGACGACGAGCCGGTAGTGGGCGGCCACCGAGACCTTCTTGGGCTCGATGGCGACACCCTGCACGCCGCCCACCGCTGCGCGGAGCTGCTCGGTCACCTTCTCGATCAGGCCCTCCTGCCCTGCGCCGGCCTCGTGCTCGAGCGAGCCGGCCTCGGGGCTCCAGATGTCGAAGCCGTGGCTGCCCGCGACCACGAGGTCGTCGATCCCCATCAGCTCCTGCACGACCGTACGGTCGCGTCCGGAGACCACGCAGACGGGACACCGCCGGGCGAGATCGCGCAGGACCTCGCGCATCGAATCGGAGATGACGGCGTCCTCGGGCCGCTCGACGATCGGCGTCAGCACCCCGTCATAGTCGGTGAAGACGGCGGGGCTCCGGCCGCCGAGGCGCTGCGCGAAGCGGGCCTCGTCCCGCAGCGCGTGCGGCAGGTCCGCGATGCTGGCGGTCGCCTGGCTCACGCCTCCCGCTGAAGGTCGCCCGACAGTCCGGCGGCGTGGTGCAGGACCTCGATCGGGTGCACGGAGCGCACGCCGGTGGCCCCTTCGATGTGCCAGCGGCAGGTCTCCGAGTCGCACACCGCCACATCGGGCCGAGCGTCCTGGATCTGGCCGAACAGGCCGCTGCCGACCTTCATCGCGATGTCGTACTTCTCGCGCTTGATGCCGTAGGTGCCGGCCACCCCGCAGCACGTGGCCTCGTTCTCGATCACTCTCAGCTCGGGGATGAGCGCCATCAGCTCCAGCGCCGGCTTGCCGACGCCGTGCCCCTGCTGCTGGCAGGGCGCGTGGTAGGTGACCGTCATGGGCAACGGCTGCAGCTCGAGTGCCAGCCCGCCGTTGTCGTGCAGCATTACCAGGTACTCGCAGATGTCGTACACGTGCTCGGATACGACCTTGAGCTCGGCGTCCTCCATCAGGTCGAGGATCTCGCGCGCCTCGCGCTTGAGCATCAGCGTGCAGCTGGTGGAGGTGCCGACGATGTCGACGCCGGCCCGCGCCGCCGGCGCCAGCGTCTTCCCCATCGCGCGCACGTACTTGCGCGCGGCCTCGAACTGACTGTTGGACTGCAGCGGCAGGCCGCAGCAGGCCTGGCCGCGCGGCACGTCGACCTGGCACCCGATCGCCTCCAACAGCCCGACCGTCTTCTCGCCCACTGCCGGCTCGTACCAGTTGGCGCCGCAGCCGTGGAAATAGGCCACCCGGCGCGGCGCCGGGGGCGACTGGTGGCGCTTCGCCCAGCCCTGGAACGTCCGCCCCGCGAACTTCGGGACCGCGGCCTTGCGGTGGACGCCGAGCACCTTCTCGCCGAGCAGGCGCAGCGGCCCGTTGGCCAGCGTCTTGTTGGCGAGTGCGGCGGCGGGCGTGCCGGCACGGCCCAGCAGCGGCGGGCGGGCGATGATCCGGTCCCGGAGCGAGAAGCCGTCGCGCTCCTTGAGCTTGGCCCGCGCCTGCGTGTTGATCTCGGCGATGTGGACGCCCTGCGGACAGACCTGCGTGCACACGCCGCAGCCCGAACAGTAGTCCAGCGAGTGGTCCACCGATTCCTCGCCGCGTACCCGGAAGCGCTCGGCCTGCGGGCCGACGGTCTTGGGCCCTGGGAACAACGGCGTAACGTTCGAGACCGGGCAGAACGTCTCGCAGATCGTGCACTTGACGCAGTGATCGAGCGTCCCGCGCATCAGGTCGCCGAGAACGTCCGGCACTTCGGGCTCGTGGTGGCTGCGGCGGATGGCGTCCGTGATCCCCATGTCGCTCACGCCCGCGTCGTCGCTACGTCATCCGGCCGATGGGTGGCGACTCCGCCGATCAGCCCCGCGGACCGGAAGCCGGTGGCCAGCGCGATTCCGTCGCCCGACTTCTCCCGCCACGGCGCGGCGCCGGCCAGCGTGGCGCCCGCGACGAGCACGTTCTCCAGCATCCGTCCTCCGTCCTCGCCCAGCGGGCGTTGGTCGTGGTCGGTGCGCACGCCGACCCTGTCCATCGGCTGGCCGCCGAAGTAGGCGGCCCGGAAGCGCTCCTCGCCCGGCGGCGGCGCGCCTTCCACCGGGAGGCCGAGTGCCACCTCGCGCGTCACCCAGTTCGAGTCGAGCTCCAGCCCGCCCGCCGAGAAGCCGCCCGTGGCGAGCACCACCCACTCCGGCTCCCAGGTCACCTCGCGCAGCCCCACCCGCGCGCGCAGCGACCGTACGCGGTCGCCGGAGCGCTCAGCGCCGGTGATGATCGTGTTGAGCACCACCCGCCCGCCGGCGCGGACCAGCAGGTGCCCCAGCGTCGCGTACACGCGCATGCCGGGCACGGACGGCGGCAGCGTGGGAATCTCGAAGACCGGCCGGCTGAGCCGGTGCGTCATGTACGACCAGACCTCGTGCGGTGAAACGAGGCCGAGCACGGCGGGAAATGCAACCCGCTCGTCGGGAGCCAGGCGCGCGACCACCTGCGCGACCACCTCGGCGCGGAAGGCCTCGTCGTCGAAGCCACGCGCGTAGGCCAGCGCGCTCGGTTCGGCACGCCCCTCCGGACGCAGGTCGAGCTCGACGCTGCGCGCCTCCACGCCGTCTGCGCCGCGGCTGAGGTTGTCGGCCACCAGGGCCGGATAGAAGTCCTTCAGGGCGCGGAAGCCGACGACACAGACGCGGGCGTCCGCGTCGCCCACGTAGGCGTAGGGCGCGCGCGGGCCGTCTGCGATCCGGCCCTTGAACCATTCGACGGCGGTGGACACGCCGGCCGCTCCGACGAGGCCGTAGGGGTGCTCGGCCGGCAGCCCTGCCAGCGCCTCGAGCGGGCGCTCGACGCGCCGGTCGTCGGCGTCGTAGCCGAGGACGTCGATCGTTCCCGCGCTCAGGTGGGTTGAGCCGACCCCCTTGGCCAGCACGCGGACGCTGGCGCCCGCCTCGGCGAGCCGGACTGCCGCGCTCAGCCCGGCCAGGCCGGCGCCGACGACGACGACATCGGGCTTCACGCCACCGCCTCCTCGCCGGGCGCCTCGACGTGATTGTCCTCCCGTACGTCCCCGACGCCGCCGCCCCCGCCGGGCGGCATGTGCTGGACGCCGAGCAGGCCCTGGAAGATCCAGTCGTCCAGCCGCGCCTGGCGGAGCTGGTCGCCGTAGAGGATTGGCCACATCCCCTTCCAGCGCTCCTGCAGGAACGAGGTCAGCGACGCGGTCGCCTCGGCGCCATCGAGCCGCCCCACGCCGTGCAGGATCCCCCGTGGCCCGGTAGATGCAGAAGCCGCCCTGGCAGGGGCCCATGCCGAGCCGCCGGCTGCGCCGTATGTCGTCGAGGTTCTGGGTCCCGCGCCGGCGCATGGTGTCCTCGAGCTTGGCCCGCCCGATCAGCTCGCACTCGCAGATCACCTGCTCCTGCTGCTGGGTGGCCTCGCGGCGGCGCAGCCGGGAGCTGAGCGAGTACAGCTCGCCGTCCTCATTTCCGGGCGGCCGCACGTCTGCCGTCCGGCACGAGCGCTCGTCGCCCTTCTGCCGGCACATGGCGTCGACGAGGTCCTCGGCCATCAGCCGCAGCGTTGTCAGCTTGCCGCCCGACATGGTGAGCAGCCCGCGCGTCCCGTCGCGCTCAGAGTGGTCGACGACCGCGTGCGTGCGGGACACATCGCGCGTGTCGGCCGCCTGCTGACCCGCGTGCTCGTCCTGCCACAGCGGCCGCACACCCGCCCACACTCGCAGCGCTCGCGCGTCGCGGAGCCCCGGCACGAGCCGCTCGCCGTCGTCGAGCATCTGGTCGACCTCCTCCTGCGTGACCGGCAGCTCGTCGGGATCGGCCGAGCGGATGTCGGTGGTACCGATCACGCTGACCGTGCGGATGGGGACGAGGATGTCCCCGTCGGCCGGCATCGTGCAGCGATTGATCACCGTGTTCACGAGCCGGTGGTTCATCGCGATCATGATCCCCTTGCCCGGGATCACGCCGATGCCCTCGATCCCAGCCATCTTCACGAGCTGGGCCGCCCATGCGCCCGACGCGTTCAGCGTGAAGCCCGCCTCGATGTCCAGCTCCTCGCCCGACAGCTCGTTGCGCACGCGCGCGCCCGTGATCGTGTCGCCGTCGTTGTGCAGCCCGACCACCGAGTGGTAGGTGAGCACGCGCGCGCCGTGCTGCGCCGCGCCGCGCGCAAGCGACCACACCGTCTTCCAGGCGTCGATCGAGGCGTCGGGCGCCGTGAACGCGCGCCGGATCCGAGGGTTCAGCCGCGGCTCCATGCGCAGGGCCTCGCCGACCGCGATCTCCTCAGTCGGAAGCCCGGCGCGGCGGCAGCCTTCCAGGAACCGGTCCCCGTACGCCGGGTCGTCGTCGGGGGTGGTCACGAACAGCCCGCCAGTGTCCTCAATGCAGTCGGGGATCACGCGGCGCAGGATCGCGTTCTCGGCGACGCACTCGTCGGCCGCCACGGGATCCTTGACCACGTAGCGGCCGCCCGAGTGCAGCAGCCCGTGGAAGCGCCCGCTCGTGCCCTCGGCGAGGTCCGCGCGGTCGACGAGGACGACGTCGAACCCGCGCAGCGCGGCGTCCCACGCGACACCGGTGCCGGTCGCACCGCCACCGATTACGAGGACCTCTGTGCTGATCGTGGTCACGGCGAAAGCACCTCGCAAACCGCGTCGGCTGTGATGCTGCCGGGATGATGGCAGCCTCGCAAACCGGCGGCGGCGACTGGTTCTCGACCCACCCCCCGCGCGAGCCCTCCCTAGGCGACGGCCGAGGGGATCGCCTCGCCCCTGGACGTGGTCGCATCGGGGGAGCGGCAAGGCGCCGATGTTGGCACTTGCGTCGCGCCTCGGATGTCTGCGAGCAGATCCGCCCACATCCACCGTCCCCCGGGGACGTCTAATTCCGAGCGATACCAGGGAAAAAGAGTGGCATTCCGACCGAACCGGGCACTCGCCTCCGGAGTCGAGTGCAGCCGACGCAGTCTGTACCAGATCGCTGGCCCGCGCCGAGGACTTGGTGCTACAGGGTCAGTTCGTCTGAGACCGCGACTAAGCGTTTGGCGAGCGCGCGCATCACCTTCCGCTCGACTCCCGGCTGTTCATCGAGCAGGCGGAGGAGTGCGTGTAGCGCGTGGCCGGACTTCCGCAGGCGCGCGCCCCGGAGGTGGTTGACCTGGCCGACGGTGCACCACGACAGCGGCATGATGTTCAGCTTCAACGTCGAACCGAGGCCGTGATCCACCGGCACTTCCTGGCCCCCGCGACCCCAGAGCTCCCAGCGGCAGATAAGCGGCCGGTGCGCACACCGGCGCTGTGGGGACTCGTCGTCGGAGGACTCCAAGCAGCGTCACCGCTCGCGTTCTGGTGGCTCGACGCTTCGGCGGTCTACGCCCTCGGACTCGCGCTGATCGCGTCGATCTACATCGGCTTCGCGGTCGCCGACGGACGCCCTGCGGTCATCGCCGTCGAAGGCACCGTCGCCAGCGTCTTCGTCGTCGTCGCGGGCGCCGCCGTGACGGGATCCCCGTGGCTGCTCGTCCTAGGCCTCGCCGCCCACGGCCTCAAGGATCTGTGGCAGCACCGCCATCAGTTCGTGGCGAACACGCGCTGGTGGCCCCCCTTCTGCCTCGTCGTCGACTGGGTGGCCGCGACGATCATCATCATCGAGATAATCGCGGGCGTTGACTTCCACAGCTAGGCCACTCAGCGCGAACACAACATCGACCCCGACGCAAGCGCTTTGACCACATCGGATGCCACCTTCGTCTTCGCCGACATCGCCGGGTTCACCGCCCTGACCGAGGCACACGGCGACGAGCAAGCAGCCACCCTCGTGGCCGACTTCTGCGACGCGGTCAGAGCCGAGCTGCCGGAGGGCGCCGCTCACGTGAAGACCATCGGCGACGCCCTCATGCTCCGCATCCCCGATCCGCGCCAGGCCATCACGCTCGCCCTGCACATCGCCCACGGGGTGATCCGCGGCCACGCCGCCCCGGCGGTGCGCGTCGGCCTTCATCACGGGCCTGCCGTCGAGCGCGACGGCGACTACTTCGGGGCCACCGTCAACGTCGCCGCCCGTGTCTCCGGACTGGCGAGTGGTGGCGAGGTACTGCTAACCGGGCACACCGCCGCGCTCGCACCTAACCTCGAAGGCGTCTTCTACGAATCGCGCGGTCGCGAAGCGCTGCGCAACGTTCGCGAACCGGTCGAGATCTTCGCGGCGACCCGCCAAAGCGCGTCGACACAGGGCCAACTTCCCCTCGATCCCGTCTGCCGCATGGCGGTCGACCCGGACCGCGCCGCCGGCCGGCTCCTACACGAAGGCACCGCCTACTTCTTCTGCACGCTCGCCTGCGTCGGCGAGTTCGCTCGCGCGCCCGAAAGGTACGTCGCCTGAGCCGATCGTCGCAGGAATAGGCGCCCTAGCCGCCGGCGCCGTCTTCGTATGCGCGCCGCGCCCACGTAGTCATGCCGAGCTCGTGGTAAGCGTCGCGCGCCTGGGCGAGCAGCTCGCGGGCGTGGTCGCGATCGCCGGGCGCGGCGCGGGCAAGAAGCGCGCGACCGTAGTCGTGTCGCGTGCGCGCCAGCCAGGGTCGAGCATCCATCCTGGCGTTCATCGCCAGGGCGTCCTCGAAGTGGCGGATCGCTGGCTCCCAGCGGCGGGTCGCGGCCGCCAGCACGCCAAGGCTCCGCGACACCGAGCCGGCGGCGACATCCGGGACGCTGAGTGCGTTGCGATCGCCAAACGGCGCGAGCAGCTCGTAGACCCGCGCAGCGCGCGGCTCGTCGCCGAGGAACTCGCACACGGATGCGAGGATCGTCATGCCGAACAGCCACTCCTCGTCGCGCGGGAGTGCGGCAAAGTCGTCGGCCGCGAGGTCCCGGAGCACCGCGGCGCACTCCGCCTCCCGGTGCAGCTCGCAGTACAGGCCCGCGAGCGCGCAGCGAAGGACCGGGTAGCCGGGGTAATCGTCCACCGAGCGTCGGATCGGGTCCTCGAGCTCATCTAGCCGCCCCTGCGCGCTGCACAGCGTGAACATCTGCAGCCGGTAGTAGGCGAGCGCCTCCCAACTCTGCGCTCTCTGGCCGCGTCCCAGGGCGCGTTCGATCAGACCCTCGGCGTCGGCGAACCGGCCTTGGAACAGGGCCAGGAGCGCCTGCGTCACGCCGACGTACCACAGCTGCGCGGGCTGCTTGAGCTCCTCGGCGGTCCGCTCGGCCGCGGCGAGCTCGGTTCGGACGCTCGGCAGGTCGCCGAGCTCGAGCGCCGCCTCCAGGCGCCAGAAGTGCCCCTGGAACGCGCGCTCGTCGTCGCCGACCTCACCCGCGAGCTCCGCGAGCTCGGCCACGATCGCCGCTCGCTCCTCGAGCGTGTCGGGCCCCCAGATGGCGACGTGGCGGGCGTCGAGCGTGTATGCGAGCGTCGCCGGGTCGGCGAGGCGTCGCGCGATCTCGACCGCCTGCCGGCTCAGCGAAGCAGCCCGCTGGCGGGAGGGCGGACCGCGCAGGGCGCCCGAAAGGCGAGCCAGCAGGCGGGCCCGCACCGCGTCGTCGTCCTCGCCCACAGCGGACAGGCCCTCCTCGAGGAGGGGCACCAGGCGTCCGTCGCTTCCGGCACGCGACCACACGAACCGTCCTCCGTAGCCGAGCGCCGCACGGGCGAGGCGGTCGGGGAGCCGCTCGCCTCGGGCGATCTCGGCCGCGATCCAGAAGCTCTCCTTCGCCCGGTCGCCGTCGCCGGCGCGCATTTGTGCGTCGCCCACGGCCAGCAGCAGCTCGCAGCGTGCTCCCTCATCGACGGGTTCATGGGCCTCGAGCACCTGCAGTCCCATCCGATACAGCCGGACCGCCTCCTCATGGGCCAGCGAGGCCCCAGCCCGATCGCCGGCCAAGCGCGAGTAGCGCAGCGCCTTGTCTGCGTCGCCGCTACCAGCACCCTCGAAGAAGTGGTGGCAGAGCTCGGCCAGGTGGGACTCGGGATTCGAGCCGTAGAGGGCTTCGAGCGCCTCGCCTATCTTCCGGTGGGTGCGGGCGCGCCGGCCCGGCGAGAGCTCCTCGTAGAGCGCGTCGCGGACCAGCCCGTGGGAGAACCGGAACCGCCCGCGAATGCCCGGTGCCTCGACGATCACGTGGGCGGTGATCGCCGGCTCCAGCAACTCGAGCGGCTCGCCGCCTCCCGGCTCGCCGATTCGTCCCAACCCGGCAAGCGAGAACTCCCGCCCGAGGACGGCCGCGACCATGAGCAGGTCGGTGCATCTCTCCGGCAGCTGGGCCAGTCGCCGCGCGATCACCTCCCGCACCGTGGGCGGGATGGTCCGGCGCCCGGTGTCCGCATCCCCGAGGTCGTCCAGGCGCCCCTCGGCCGCGAGCAACCTGACGACCTCGTCCACGAACAGCGGATTGCCTTCCGTCTGACCGTGGATGGCGGCGGCCAGCGCCTCGGCTGGATGGGCCCGAGTGGTCAGCGCTATAAAGCGGGAGACATCGAGCTCGGTCAGGCCGGTCAGCGGCAGGCGGCGGGTCGTGTCGTGCCGGTAGAGCTCGGGCAGCGTCGCCAGCAGCGGGTGGTCGCGCCGCGGCTCGACGTCGCGGTAGGCGCAGACAATCAGGATCTTTGCGTCCGCCACCTCGCCGGCCAGGAACTGCAACAACAACAGCGACGGAGTGTCGGCGGCCTGCAGGTCGTCGAGGACGAGCACGAGCGGGGTGGCGCCCGCCGCGTTGCGCAGGAACGCCGCCGTCGCGTCGAACAGCCGGAAGCGGGCCCCTTCGGACTCCATAGACGGCGCCGGGGGGAGGTCGGGCATGAGCTCGCGCAGCTCGGGAAGCATCTGCGCGATGACCGGGGCCCCACGCCCCAGCTGCGCCCGAACCGCGTCGCGGTCGGAGCTACGAAGGTAGGAGCGCAGCGACTGGACCCACGGCCAGTAGGCGGGCGCCCCACCCGCCTCCCAGCAGCGGCCCGAGAGCACGCGCGCTCCATGGTCCCTGGCCTGGCTGGCGAACTCGCTCGCCAGCCGGCTCTTCCCGATTCCCGGCTCCCCGGCGACCAGTACCAGCCCGCCCCGCCCGGCGACCGCGCTGTCGAGGCTCGCCAGGAGCTCCGCGAGCTCGCGGTCGCGGCCGACGAAGACGCCCGCGGCACGGGGCTCGGCTGCCTCGGGCTCGGAACCGGGAGCCGCCGGCACGACCAGGTCGAGCGAGGGGTCCTGCAACAGGATGGCGTGCTCGAGCTCGCGCAGCTCGCGCCCGGGCTCGAGGCCGAGCTCATCGACGAGGGCGCGCCGCGTGTCCGCGTAGGTCTCGAGCGCCTCGGCCTGGCGCCCCGAGCGGTAGAGCGCGAGCATCAGCTGGCCGCGGATGCGCTCGCGCAGGGGGTGCTCGGCGGTCAGCGACTCGAGCTCGCCGACGGTCTCGACATGGCGGCCGAGGGCGTGATCGGCGTCGATGCGGTCCTCGAGCGCCGCCAGCCGCGCCTCCTCGAGCCGGGCGACCTCTCCGCGCGCGAAGGCCTCGTACTCGACATCGGCCAACGGCGGCCCGCGCCAGAGCGCAAGCGCTTCGCGTAACAGCTTGGCCGCCGTCGCCGGCTCGGCGTCGCGTGCCCGCCTCACCAGCCGCTCGAAGCGGTCCAGATCGACCTCTCCGGTCTCAACACGGAGGAGGTACCCAGACGAGCGGGTGAGGAGGGTCCCGGGCCGCAACGCGCGGCGCAGCGCCGACACGTGGACTTGGAGCGTCTTGCGGGCGGTCTTCGGCGGGCGGTCGCCCCACAGCTGGTCGATAAGCCGATCCGCCGAGACGACCTCGTTGCGGTGCAGGAGCAGGATGGCCAAGAGCGCCCGCCGCTTGGCCGCCCCGATGACCACCGGGCCGCGTTCGTCGGCGACCTCCAGCGGGCCAAGCATTCGGAAGTCCATTCGGACGCTCCCCTTGACGACTCTATCTGACGATCAGCGGCGTGGGCGTCTACGCATCGCTGGCGACCTCGAAGACAACCAACGTCGCGCGGCGACCCGGGTCCGCGCAAGTCAGCAGCGCGCATCAGAGAGCCGCTTCGATCCGGTGCCTCGAACGCCCGCTCCGAACCTTTGCATCGTCGCCAGTAGGTCGGCACCGGTGGCTACTTGCTGCCGAGGACAAAGACGATCTGCTCGGACCCTTTGTGCCGGCAAAGCACCCACCTGCGGCTCCCGTGGCGATCTAGCGACGGACGTCAGGTCACGGACAGCGTCCGGCTTGGCGAACAGCACGCCCCTCAGGGCCCCTTCGGCAGCCTCGCGAGGCTGCCGAAACAGACCAGGAGGGCAACATCCGCTCGTCGCACCGCTGCGTCGCCGGGCAACGAGGATGGCCGCGGCGGCCAGCACTCTCTCTTCCTGCATGTCACCGCCCGTCCCTGCGATCGATCCCGCCTCGGTCATGACCGTAGTACTGCCGCGGACGCGTGTGGAGTTCGGCCGACGGATCACCTCCGGTCCGGCGAGTGGCCTCGCGGACCCGTAGGGCGAGCGCGGCGGTCAACCGGACCGGATGGTCATCAGTTGGATGGCACCGTCCAATTCATTGCGCCAATGGGCGATCCCATTGGCCCAATCGCCCGAAAACTCCCGCAAATTGCGACCTATCAAGTTCGAGTGATTGGCGTCCGAAAAGGGTCGCTTTTGCAGGGAATCGTCTCCTACTCATGCGGTTTGGGTACTGCTTGCCATGCAGAAGGTCGTGGGTTCGAGTCCCATCAGCCGCTCTCTCGC
>JBKPMS010000203.1:0-15103 GCA_046732275.1 Actinomycetota bacterium
TCCCGCCCCGAGCAGGCAAGCCGACGACCGAGCTCCCCGCCCCAGAGGCAGTTACAGCGCCTCGCCGCCGGGTCCCCGGCAGGGTGCATCCGGACCTCGCGCCGCCGCTGCTGTCGTTGTCGGGGCGCGGCCCGGCGCCCAGCTGACCGTGATCGTCTGAACCGGCGGCCGTCCACCGAGCCGCCCTGCTGAGATCAGCGGCCGGAGGCCGGGGCGGAGGCTCGCTCCGGTCCCTTCGCGGTGACCACGGTGACCGGCAGGCCGAGTGCCGCGACCCGGTGCGGAAGGTCGCGGCGCAGCCACCGCAAAACGCGCGCCGGAAGCGTCGAGATGATGATCTCGTCGTAGCTTCCGCGGATGACCGTCTGCTGCACGGCGACGAACGGATCGCTGTCGCCGACGGACACTCGCGCTCGAGCAGCGCGGCCGGCTGGGCAGCGTCGGGGTGGCTATGCGCCGATCGATTCGCAGGCCGGTCGCCCGGGGCGGCGCAATGTTCGGGGGTCGATGTCGGGGATGTGCCCGATGTGCGGAGCGGGGATCGCGGCGACCATGGCCGCCACAGGCATTCGTCCCCGACGGAGCGGCGCAGCGCCAATTGGGGAAGGAAGGCGCGTTTCCCGGGGTCCTTGTGTGCATGGCAACTCGACCAAAAGGACGTCAGATGAAACGGAAGACGATTTTGGCTGCGCTCAGCGGCGCGGCGCTGGCCGCAGGCTTGGGAGCAACGGCCGGTCCCGCCGACGCGGCGGCCACCTCGGCGTCGTTTGACGGAACCACGGCGACGCTGAACCTCGACAGCACGGACAACAACGTCGCCGTGTCGGTGTCCGGCGGGCTGCTGGTGCACGGCCAGACGACCGGCGGCCTGTCCGCCGGCACCGACTGGGACAGCGCGACCCCCGGGCCGCAGACCGTGCCGGCCAACGGCACCGTCGTGGTCGTGGTCAACGGCGGCGGCGGCAACGACGCGGTCGCGGTGCTCGCGAAGACCACCGAGGTCGCGGCCGTGCAGCTCAACGGCGGGGCGGGCGACGACGTCCTTACCGGCGCCGACAGCAATGACACGCTCAACGGTGGCGACGGCAACGACCGCCTCGTTGGCGCCAAGGGCGACGACGCTCAGAACGGCGATGCCGGCAACGACACGCTGGTGTGGAACAACGGCGACGCCACCGACGTCAATGACGGCGGCGCCGGCAACGACGCCACCGAGGTCAACGGCAACGCGACCCTCGGCGACGCGTTCACCATCGACCCCGACCCCCAGATCGCGGGCCGCATCACGTTCCAGCGCACGAACCTGGTCGCCTTCAAGATCACCAGCACCACCGAGCGGTTCCAGGTCAACGGCCTGGGAGGCACCGACTCGCTCATGGCGTCCGCCGGCGTGGGTGCGCGCACGCTGCTCTCCGTCGACGGCGGCGCGGGCGACGACACGGTCAACGGCTCCGACGGGCCGGACCTGATTTTCGGCGGCGAGGGCAACGACGTTCTCAACGGCGACGGCGGCGATGACCGCATCGTCGGCGACCGCGGAGCCGACACCATGAACGGCGGCACCGGCGACGACACGCTGGTCTGGAACAACGGCGACGGCAGCGACGTCGCAAACGGTGACGATGGCCGCGACGATGTCGAGGTCAACGGCGCTCCGGCGGCGGGTGACGTGTTCACCGTCCAGCCCAACGGGGCGCGGATCAAGTTCGATCGCCCCAACCTCGTGCCGTTCTCGATCGATATCGGCTCCAGCGAAACGCTGCACGCCAACGGCCTCGGCGGCGACGATTCGATCACCGTCGGCGACGTCGGGAATTACGCGGTGACCGCCGCGGGCGGCCCGAACAACGACACCCTGACCGGCGGCGCCTCGGCGGACACGCTGCTCGGCGGGTCGGGCAACGACACCATCAACCCGGGCGGCGGCCTCGACGTCGTCGCCGGCGACGAGGGCGACGACCAGGTCAACGTCCGCGACAACACCGCTGACGTGGCCCGCGGCGGCGACGGGAACGACTCGGCCACCGCCGACCGCGCCGAGCTCGACATCCTCGACGGCTTCGAGAACGTCGACCGGACCCCGGGCGCCAGCCCTGGACCCGCCAACAGGCCCGGCCCGGTCAACACCGCGCCGGCTGACACGCCGGCAGCCGTCAATACCGCGACCCGCCCGGTGACCATCGCCGGTGGCACGGTCAAGGTGAGAAGGAACACGGCGGCGATCAAGCTCAGCTGCCCGGCCACCTCGGCCAGCAACTGCACCGGGTCGCTGGCCCTGCGCACCGCCAAGCCCGCCAAGCTCGCCGGACGCAAGGCCGTCCTGCGCCTCGGCAGCGCACGCTACGACCTCGCCCCCGGCACCACCAGGGCGGTCAAGGTCAAGCTGCCCCACGGCACCAAGCGCCTGGCCAACACCAAGGGCCGGCTCGCCGTCCGCGCGGTCGCAACGACAGGAGCCCGGGGCCAGACCGCCACGAGCACCCGACGCCTGACGCTCGCGATCCCCACCGCCACGAAGAAGCACTAGACACACCGCCCCCGTGGCCCCGAGCGGCCCCGCCCCCCACAGCGAGGGGCGGGGCCGCGCCGCACTGGAACCCCACCAACGGAGCACACGGCGGAATCCTCGCCGCCGCGACGCGCCGCCCGGTCCCACCAGCACCGCCAGCTTCCGCGCGCCAAACACGCTTCTCAGCCCCAAACGCGAGACTTGTACTCGGGACGAGCTCCGATCGTCTCGGCCCGGTCACGGCTGACGCTTGCATCTCCAGCAGGAGCAGGAGCGATCGAAGCTCGCCTCGGCGCTCTCGAGCCTCGTCCGAAGCGGTCACGTCGTGAGCGGCCTCGCGGGCTAACGCTCACACAGGCAAAGCAGGCGCCCCGCTAGTGGCGAGGAGCGGGGCAGCCTTATGGGTTCGCGGCACAGTTCTCCTTTTCTTTGCGACGTGCACGAGGGCGGTCGCCGCTCGGGGGCCGGCCTGCGGGCTCAGGAGCCGACGGTCGTTGCCGGGTTCAATGCCTTGATTCGCGCCAGGCTTGGGCGCGAGGCCGCCGGTTTTGGATCGACCCGGCTGGCGAGCCGCTCGACGACCCGCTGTTGATCAGCGGGCCTCTGCGAGTCTACGCCGGGGTGCATGGCGCCGCACCGGGACCTGCCGTGTGTCGGCGATCACGCTTCGTTGGCGGCCTTGAGGATCAGGTCCGCCAGAGCTGCTGTCTGTCCAAGCGTGTTGTGTCCCGCGTCGGGCCAGTCGATCAGCGTAATGGTGGTGCAGGAATCAAGTTCCTGTCGCTCATGCTCCTTCAACCCTGTGTCCTTGGGCCCGCCGAACACCACCCAGGCTTTGACATGAGACTCGCAGAGGCGCCAGACAAGCGACGACTGGCCGCCCAGATACTCGCCGTAGGCGCGGATTGCGGAGCGGAAAGATCGCCCGTCGTTCTTCTTCAGATCCGCCATCCACGCCTCTCGATGCTCCGGCGGAATCGAACCCTTCATTCCGCTGGGAATCAATTTGGTCACCGCCCCCCATGCGAGCAGCCCGAGTCCCGGTACGCGGCCGATGCGATCGAGGCCCCATATGAATCCGGGCTCGTCCTGTCGTGAGAGGGCTGGCGATAGCAGCACCATCGGCCCTGAGAACCCGCCTGACGCAGCCATTTCGATGGCCACGGTAGCCCCCATGCTGTGGCCGACAACAATGTCGCACCCGAGGTCCTTCGCGAGCTGCACTGCACTTCTCGCGTACGAAACGGGGCTCAGGTCCTTGGGCGGCGGCGTTCCGGCGTGCCCCGGAAGCGTGGTCGCGACGAAACGCAGGCCGTTTCCGCGGCGCAGCAGATCCGCGATCACATCCTCGAAGAACGCCCACGGGAGAAGGCCGCCCGGGATCATCAGAACGGCTCTATGCGCATCCGGTGGGCCAGACTCATGGATGATCCAGCCGAGGTGCTCGCTCATGGCGGGCTCTCCGGGCTCGGCGTTGGCACGGCTGGTGTCAGGCCCCTCGCCATGTTCAGCGTTGGCATGCCTGACAGCCATCCTCCCACGCCCGACGGATGTGAATCGGCGTCAGCTCGGAATCCGCAGCTTGCAGGCGCCCGCTCTCGTATCCGCAGGTGACTCTCAGCGGCGTGGTCGCGCCTCCCTCCTTCGCGCGGACAGGAGGGAAGTCCGTCGGGCCGCGGACGACCAGCCGATCGGCGTACCTGTGCGTGGCGCGGGCCCCCGGCGAGCTGGCATGCTGACAGCGGTGGACGGCCTTCGTCCTAAGGTGGGCCAGGGGCGTCGCCGAGTTGTAACTGTCGGCTACGTCATCCGCTGCCGGTCAAGCCGCCCTTCGCGGCCCTCGAACAGCTTGCCTTCCTTGATCCGCGCCGCCATCTCCTTGGACTGCTCGCGGTACGTGCTGCCGTCCTCGAATTCGATCACGGGATACTGGCGCTGGCCGCTGAGCGCCTCCAGCTGATCGCGCTTGGCGCGGCGCAACGGCCCGGTCACCAACTCGTACTCGATTCCCTGTTCGTCGAGCGCCTTCTGGACCTTCCAGCACGGGTGCCCGCTGAGCCTGACCCAGAGGTTCGGGCAGCGGTGGAACTTGATGGCCACGATCGATCCTCCCTGGAGGCTGGGTAGGCGCCAATCTACCGCGCGGCTCAACGCTGACGTATCGCCAGGTCGACGTCTTCGCCGCGGCTGCGGGATCATCCTCCGGTGCCGAGTTCCAGTCGTGCCGACAACACCGATCTCGACGCGGTGCTCGACGAGTACCACCGAGCATTGGATGCGTTCTTCAAGGGCGACTCGGGTCCAGTGAAGCCGCTGTTCTCGCGGGGCGACGATGCCAGCATCGCTAACCCGTTTGGCCCTCCGCGGCGTGGGTGGAGCGAGGTTGAGCAGACGATGGACCGGGCGGCGGCGAACTACCGTGACGGCGGTGCCCTCGCCTTCGACGAGGTGTCCAGGTTCGTTTCAACCGAGCTGGCCTACCTGGTCGAAGTGGAGCGCTACCAGGCAAAGGTTGGGGGAAGCGCAGAAGCATGCCCTGTGTCGTTGCGGTGTACGACGATCTTCCGTTGGGAGAACGACCGATGGAAGATCGTCCATCGCCATGCGGATCCGATTACGGAGGCCAGATCCGCGGCGTCCGTAGCCCAGACGTAACGGCCTCCACCACCGACACCCGGGAGAGGCGCGGCAGCCGGTCTCGCGTCGGTCCTTCGCCCGCCCGACCTGCCTCGTGGTCGGCTCGGGCATCTCAGACACCGCAACGACAGTCTCCCGTTGCGCGGAAAGGAAGGCCTTCGTGGCCGTCATACGCAGCTGCCGAAGCTCGTGCTTCGGTCCGCGGCGGCAGGCCCCATCCGCTCGGCGCAGTTCCGCTTCCCCGGAGCGATGCACAACTAACGGGCAGGGCCGGCCTCGCTTGCACTCGAGACGAGCACCGAACGCGTCGTCCGACACCTTGGAAACGCTCGCTTCGCCGCACGAAGCGGTAGCCCCCGTCGCCCGTCCGAGACGAACGGAGCTCGTCCGGAGCGCGCGTCAAGGATCGGCCAGCGAGGCACTCGCGAACGGACGAAACGAGAGTGGCTCGGCGCGCCTGAGAGACGACCGCGCCACCGCTGCGCATGGAAAACAGAACTGCCGCCGGTGCGGCTGTCCGACGCAATCGTCTCGGGTCCGGACGCAGACCACCACGCGTCCTGGGATGCGACGATGCGGGGCGCGGAAGGTGCGGACTCAGCTCGTGTTCTTCATCAAGACCGGCGCCTTCACGTTCAGATCCAGACTCGCGATCGTCCCGTTCCTTCACCAGGGGCTCGTGGACGACCATCACTGGCGCACCGAGCAGCAGTTCGTCGACGCTGTGACGATCGGCCTCATGAGCCCCGGCCCCGTCGTCATCATGGCCACCTTCGCGGGCTACCTCATCTGCGGCGTGACTGGTGCCGTCGTCGCCACGATCGCCGCCTTCCTGCCGGTCTACTTCTTCGTCGTCGTTCCCGGCGGCGCTGATCCGCCGCTACGAGCACCACCCCCGGCTGAAGGGCTTTGTCAAGGGCGCCACCGCCGCTGCGGCGGGCGCGATCGCCGGCGCCGCCATCGTCATCGCCGGCCAGGTCATCGACAACGCCTGGTCGGTCGTCATCGGCCTCGTCGCCCTCGTGCTCCCTCCTGTGAACTCGCGCGGCTAGAGGGAGCCGGCAAGTTTGGGCCGCGATGGCGGCTTCGTTGGCCGACGAGCGCCGCGGTTGCCAGGAGCGCGGGCTCAGGGACCTTGACCCTCGGTTGAAGATCGGTGCGCCGCACGGATTGCGGCGAGAGCCGGCGGACCTACCGTGAGGGCGACGATTCCAGAACAAGTTGTCAAGAGCGTGCCGTATCACGGTGGTGGGGTCGCCGCGGGCTTCCGCCAATACGCCGCGACGGCGGCGCCGATCTCGCCGCGCTCGGCGAAGTTGCGGTACCTCATTCCACGGCGTGTCGCCGGTGGGCGTACGGCGGCCACCCCACAGGTCGACCACCTTCTCGCCCCGATGGCGGCGCCGGCGATCGCGCCCGCCGCAGCGGCGGTGACGCCCTACCGAAACCGAGGATCTCGGAGAGGGCGAACAGGGCGGCGAGCGGCGGTATCGGTCAGCTGAACGCGACGATGGCGATCGCTTCAGTGCTGGTCGGCGCGACCCTCCATGCCTGGACCTGGGCGCGACGGCGCGGACGCTTTCGCGGTCGCCGCCGCCGCGACGCTGGCGGGATGGACGGCTTGGAAGCTGGTGCTCAGTGAGAACAGCGCGGCCCGGCCCATTCAGATCGGCCGCGGCATCCGCACAGGATGTCGAACACCACTCGGCGGGTGACCAATCGCGTTCATCGCGCGCGTCCTCTCTTCGTCCTGACCGCGCTGGCACTGGGCCGGTTGGACCGCTGCGAGCAGGACGTGTCGTGGGCGCCGCGGCAATCGCGGGCGCGATCGCCAAAGGCGCCGACGCCGCTGCCGACGTCCGGCCAGGTGACCGCGATGACCGGCGACGGCAACCGTCATCGCCGCCAGACCCTTGGTCGTCGAATTGACGACGACCATCGTCTTGGCGTACGCAGACCAACACCCAATCCTGGTTCGGAAGTCGGCGGTGGCGGCAATACCCGCGATGTGTTCGACTAGCCCCAGCATCTGCCGGAGGGCCATGTCCGAAGTGAAGATCCCCACACCTCGCGGCGAGATGCCAGCGTACTTGGCAACGCCCGCCACTGAGGGGCCGTGGCCAGGCGTCGTCGTCATCCACGACGCCCTGGGCATGAGCACGGACGTCCGCAACCAGGCGGACTGGCTGGCGAGCGAGGGATATCTCGCGGCGGCGCCGAACCTCTACTACTGGGGCCGCCGGATGAGGTGCTTGATCTCGACGGTTCGCTACGGGGAGCGGCCGCTCGGCGAACTCGACGCCACGCGCCGCTGGCTGGCGAGGCACGAGCACTGCACCGGCAAGGTCGGAGTGATCGGCTTCTGCATGGGCGGCGACTTCGCGCTGATGATGGCGCCCCGCCCCGGCTTCTCTGCGGCGAGCGTCAATTACGGCGGTGCCACCAAGGACCTCGAGCGTGCCTTGCCCGACGTCTGCCCGATTGTCGGCAGCTTCGGCGCCAAGGATCGGTGGCCTGGACTACGCCGTGTTCCCGAGCGCCTCGAATCGATGCTCACTACGGCGGGCGTCGACCACGACATCAAGGTGTATCCCGACGCGGGACACGGCTTTCTCAACGACCACGACCCGGCCGAGCTGCCTGTCTGGGTCACGGCGATAGCGAAGCTCGCCGCGGCCGAATTCGACGAACCCTCCGCGCGCGACGCGCGTCGCCGCATCATCGCCTTCTTCCGTGCCCACCTGGACGAACGAGAGCGTAGTGCTCGTGACCCGGGTCTCACCCCGCCCGGAAGTCCCGAGTAGTGGCAAGGCCAGATACTCGGTGTCCGCGGAGCGGCAGCGTCAGCAGGTGACCGACGAGCAAAGGAGCGAGCATGAACGACGCGTATCCCGTGCGGTTCTCGGTGGACTACCCGGACCGCGCGCTCGACCGCCTCACGACGGCCTTCCGGATCTTCACGGTGATCCCAATCGCGATCGTACTCGGCACCATCGGCGGCTACAGCAACACATGGGGCGGCGGGACACGCACGACGACGGTGGTGGTCACAGGCACGGGACTGCTGTTCCTGCCGCCGCTGTTGATGATCCTGGTCCGACAGAAGTACCCGCGCTGGTGGTACGACTGGAACCTCCAACTGCTGCGCTTCAGCAACCGCGTCGGCATCTACCTCGCGCTGATGGATGACCGCTATCCCTCGACCGACGAGGAACAGGCAGTCCACCTGGACATCGCCTACCCCGACGCCCGACACGGCCTGAACCGATGGCTGCCCCTGGTGAAATGGTTCCTGGCGATCCCCCACTACATCGTGCTCTTCTTCCTCTACATCGGACTCATCGCGCTTGTGATCGTCGCCTGGTTCGCGATCTTGTTCACTGGTCGCTATCCACTTGAACTATTTGGCTACATCGAAGGCGTCATCCGCTGGCATAACCGGGTCGTCGGCTATGCGTTCATCCTCGTCACCGACCAGTACCCCCCATTCCGCCTGCGCGCTTGAGCGGGATCACGGGTGCTCCACTCCGCGCCCGCTGCGCCAGTGGCGGTGCTAATCGACTGGGCGCTTGAGCAGGACCACCGGCCATGCGACCAGATCGCCCCGCTTGAGCGAGACGCCGACCGCCTCAACCCTGTGACCCGAGCTCATTGAGGCGCTCGGAGCTCAAACCAGCGGACTTCTTCTTCAGGCCGCCGGCATCCGCAAGAGGAACGACGAGGTACCGGCGCGGCGCCAATCTCAACGCGATCGCCTCGCTCGTCAAGCAAGCAGTAGTCCAACCGCCTGCGACTCAGATCCAAACCAGCGTGCAACATGAAGACCAGGCCTCCTTCGGCGCTCGCTCCTTGCAGATGACACGCCGGAGCGTGCCACCCGCAGGAGGCGCTCCTTAACGACATTTAGTAGCCGCTGCTGCAGCCCGTGGCGGCGCACCGCTTGGTCACCGCGTTGCCGGCGGGTGAGACGGCGAACCAGGGTGCGCCGAACGCCGTCACCGCCTGCCCGTTGGTGGAGTTGGGGGTGTTGTCGCCGACGAACAGGTAAAGCGGATGGCCGTTGTAGGTCACCTGCGGCGCCCCGTCGGAGCGCTTGATGGTGCCGATCAGCGAGGCCTTTGCGCCGCCGCCGGCGGCGGGAGTGCCGGTCGCGCGGACCGGCGGCCAGTTGTGGGCGCACGCGCCGGAGCACGCGCTCGTGGGGCCGGTGTCCTTCTTGAACAGGTAGAGGGTGTGGTTTGTCTGCGAATCCATCAGGACATCGCCCACGCCCGTGGTTCCGACGCTGATCGTCGTCGTCGGTGCCCCCGACTGCGCTTGACTCGAGCTGCCGCCGCCCCCGCCACAGCCGGCCAGAGCCGCGGCGGTCAGGGCCACAGCCACCGGACCGAGGAGCGTGAGGGCTCGGCGGTCGGACAGCATTTTGTGATCACGAATCACCATGTGCTCCTTTAGTGCCTGAGACAGCATTGATTCTTACGATGCTCATCTGGCACCGGCGTCGCGCCCGGGAGAAACCCTGGTCACTTGCCCGGGCCTCTCAAGCATGATCAGCGAAAGGAACCCTCATGGCCAAGCGGACAGTCGTTCTCGTTCATGGCGCTTTCGTGACGAGAGATCGGCCCAGGATGTTGCGGCGTGGGATCGTCGCCAGCATGCTCCTCGGAGCCGCGTCCGGCCTCCGCTCCCAGCTCGGCGTGGCGACCGTCGTGGCGCGCTCTGACTCCTCCCTGCCTCAGGTACTCCGGCGCCCGTTGACCAGACGGCTTTTGATGGTGGCCGCGGCCGGCGAGCTCATCGCCGACAAGTTGCCGGCTACGCCGAGCAGGCTCGCGCCGCTTGGGATCGCCAGCCGACTTCTCCTCGGGGCGCTGGCCGCTGGCCTCTTTGCCGAAACCCAGCGAGCACCGTGGCGCGCGGCGGCCGCCATCGGGGCCACGAGCGCTGCCCTCGCGGCCAAGCTCGGCCATGACCTACGAGCACTACTGGCCCGCCATGCGCCGGACCCGGCCGTCGCCGTCGTCGAGGATGCCGTGGCGGTCGGGCTCGCCGCAGCCGGCGTCTCACTCTGAGTCCCGTTCTCGCCGACAAGGCCGTTCAGCTTGCGCCGAGCTACGGTGGGGCAGGGTCATGGGCGTGCGGCTAGCGCTCGTCGACGACGCGCACGGGCTTGCCCTCGCTGCGCGGCACGCTGCCCGGGCCGAGCAGCTCGACGCGGATGGTGATCCTCGTCTCGTCCCGCAGGGCGTGCTCCGCGCGCGCGGCGAGGCCGGCGCCCCCGGCACCCGCGCCCGCGGACTCGCAGCGCACGGTCAGCTCGTCCAGCGCGCCCTCGCGGCGCAGGATCAGCTGGTAGTGCGGCGCAATGCCGTTGACGGCCAGCAGGATCCGCTCCACCTCCGACGGGTAGAGGTTGACCCCGCGCACGATCAGCATGTCGTCGCGCCGCCCGCGCACCGCGCTCATGCGCGCCAGCGTGCGGCCGCACCGGCACCGCTCGGTGGTCAGCGACGCGTTGTAGCCGGTGCGGTAGCGCAGCAGCGGCAGCGCCTCCTTGGTCAGCGTCATGATGACGAGCTCGCCGTCGACCTCCTCGACCAGGAAAGTGGTCCTCCTAACGTGCAGGCCGTCGCGCGCCTGCGGACACTCGGCGGAGACCCCGGGGCCGACGATCTCCGACAGGCCGTAGGTGTTCAGCGCAGTCAGCCCGAGCTCCCGCACGCGAACGCCTCCTCCCCGGCTTCGTAGCGGCTACACGCAGGCTTGAGGCCCATCCGCGGCTTGGCGAGGAACTCCCTGTCGGCCGTCCTCGGACCGATCCTTGGGTGTTGCGCAGCGTCAGGCAGTCGGCGCCGATCATCCGGATGACGCTCACCTCACGGCTACCACCCCGCGTGGCAGACGCCAGAGGGGTCTTGGCCGCTGATAACGCTCCGGCTGCCCATCGGGCCGCTCTCGCTAACCGCCTTGGATCTCGCGCGTTTGGCCGTGGAATTGGCACACGGCCTCGTTCGTGTGCCGTTATCGGCCGAAAACCACCCTAATTCACCCACATCGACAGTGCTTCGGCGATGACCTATTCCTTGCCATCCAGGGGAAAACGAGGCCGTTCCTACCAAACCGGCCATTCGCCTCCGGAGCGAGAGGTCGCAGGTTCAAATCCTGCCGGGTGCGTCGAGAAAAGGCCTGCAAGGCGGCACTTTTCCTGTGCCCCCGGCTCCCCTCAGCGGGAGCGTCGATGGGCTCCATCGGTGTCTCGTGGCATTGAATGGCCCAATGGTTGCCCGGACAACGGTCTAATTTCAGCGGACCGGCGTGGTGGTCAGCCGCCCGGCCGCGCTCGTGGGCTCTGGGCCGCTGCCTAGGGCCGCGTCGCGTGCCTTTCTGATGAGGGTGTCGAACGCCTGCCGTGGTCGCGTTTGGCGCGCGAGCAGCTGCGAGTAGTCGACGTCTCCCCTGAGGCCAGCAGCATGATCGAGATGTAGGTGCGCCGGAGGGTGTGGGGAGTCACGCCGAGGGAGCGGGTTCAGGCCGGCGATCTCCCGGCGCCTTTCGGTGCGCGTGGCGAGCATGAGCAGGCAGGCGCAGGGCGCGTCAGGGCGCTGCTGCCGGGGGCGCTGTGCCGGCGGCGTACTCCTGCATCGGGACTTCGCCGGCGGCCCACGCCGCCATCACGGGGTCGATGATGCGCCAGGCCTCCTCGGCCTCGTCACCACGGATGAACAGCCTCGGGTCGCCCTTGAGCATCTCCTCGATCAGGTGGGCGTAGGCCGAGAAACGCGGCGGTGTCGAGCGAGCCTCGAGCTCTTGGTTCTCGGCCGTCTGCTCCGGGCCATTGAGCGTCGCGGTGACGCGCACGTAGGGTTCCATGAGGCCGATTCTGAGCACGTTCGGCTCGACCCCCGCAAACAGGTCGGTCAGGTAGCGGGGCAGGGGGCGGAAGTGGATGGCGATCTCGGCCGAGTCCGTCTCGAGAGCCTTGCCCGAGCGCAGGGTGAATGGGACGCCGTCCCACCGGGGGCTGTGCGGGACGAGCGTCAGGGAGGCGTAGGTCTCGGTCTGGCGGCTGGGGTCCACCCCGGGTTCGTCCACGTAGGCGGGCACCTGCCGCGTGCCGATGGTGCCGGCGGTGTAGCGGGCGCGGATCGCGTCGCTGCGCATGCGCTCCGCAGAGGGTGTGGCAACCGCCCGCAGCGCCTCGACGCGGACTGCCCGAAAAGAGTCGGCGTCGACTCGGGCGGGCCGCTCCATGAGGACCAGGGCCATGGCCTCCATGAGGTGGTTCTGCACCATGTCCTTGAGGGCGCCGGCGCCGTCGTAGTAGGAGGCGCGGCCCTCGAGCGTCAGGCTCTCGAGCCAGCTGATGTCCACGCGGTCGACGTGCACCGCGTTGAGAACCGGCTCGAAGACGCGGTTGAGGAAGCGGAGAACGATGACCCGGCGGACGAGCTCGTCGGAGAGGAAGTGGTCGATGCGGAAGATCGTCGGCTCGGGCAGCTGGATGCGGAGGATCTCGTTGAGGTGATGCGCCGAGGCCAGGTCGGTGCCGAAGGGCTTCTCGACCGCCACCGCGTCCTCCGGCCCCAGCCTAGTTGCCGCGAGCGCCGGCAGCGCCTTGGTCAAGAGGCTGGGCGGCAGCGCGAGGTAGACCAGCGTGTTCGGGTGGTCGTCGCCGATCACGCGGCGGACGTCCTCCGGCCGGGTGACGTCGGCGGGCTCGAACGTGAGCATGCTCACGACGCGGTCGCGCGTCGCCGACGGCACGGTCGCATGCTCCCGCAGCTTGCCGGCGATGTGCTCGCGGAACTCGCCGGTCGACCAGTCGGCGATGTCGGATCCGACGATGGTCAGCCCCGGTGGCAGCAGATCGTCCTCGCCCAACTGGGCAATCGCCGGCAGCAGCAGGCGGCTGGTCAGGTCACCGGAAGCTCCGAACAGGACCATGCGCTCGATCACGGTGTCACGCCTTCCTCGGCTCGGGGTGGGAGGTCTGTGTAGCGCGGGGAGGGCCGGCCCGTCACCCCGGGCCGGCAACGGAAGATCGCACCCGCCAGCGGCTCCTCGGGCCGCCGCTCGCAGTCGACCCAGGAGGTCGTGATGTAGAGGTCACCGCCGTCGCGGCCGCCGAAGGCGACCGAGGTGGGATTCGACGTGGGCAGCTCGACGACGCCGTCGAGCGAGCCGTCGGCGCAGTAGCGGTGCACCGCGCCGGCCCGCCCCAGGGCGACCCACAGCCTCCCTTCGTCGTCGACCGTCATGCCGTCCGGCCAGTGCTCCTGCTCGCGGAAGTCGAGGAACCGCCGGCGGCCGCCGAGCGCACCCGTGCGCGGGTCCAGGTCGACGACGTCGACGGTGTAGAGGGCGGTGTCGGCGAGGTAGAGCCGCCCGCCGGGGTCATCGAACGCGGGCCCGTTGGAGATGGTCAGGCCGTCGACCACCCGGGTCGCCCGGTCGCCGTCGACCCGGTAGAGCGCGCCGTTGCGCGGCCGCTTGTCGAACGCCATCGTCCCGACCCAGGGCCGTCCCCGGCTGTCGACCTTGATGTCGTTGCCGCGGTTTTCGGGCCTGTCCTGCTCGATGGGAACGCGCAAGTCCAGCTTGCCCGTGGCGCGGTCGAGCACCGCCATGCCCTCCGGGCTCGCCACCACCGGCTCGCCGGTCGTGGCGAGCACCACGCCGCCAGGCTGGCCGCCGGTGGCCCAGGAGCTGTCCTTGGACGACTTCGGATCGAAGCAATGCACGCGCTTGGCCGTGATGTCGACCCACCACAGGCGGGCCGTCTCGGCGTCCCACAGGGGGCCCTCCGCGTGCTCGGCCCGTACGTTCAGCGCAACCTCGACTGCGGTGTCGCCCATGCCGCAGGCCGCCTAGCCGGTGCCCTCGGCTTCTGCCCCGGCTCCGGGCCATGCGACGCTACAAGCGTGCCCACGGACAACCTCGATGTGATCGTGATCGGCGCCGGGCCCGCGGGCATCGTCGCGGCGCTGCGCGCAGCGCGACTTGCAGCTCGGACGGCGCTGGTCACGCACGACGAGCTCGGAGGAATGGCCGCCAACGACGGGCCGGTGCCGGTGCGGACCCTCGCTCACGCGGCGCGCCTGATGCGGGAGGCGAGGCAGCTCCCGCGGTACGGAATCAACGCGGGCGATCCCACGCTCGACTATCGGCGCCTGCTCGCCCGCGTCCGCGAGGTCACCGGCGACGTACGCGAGCACGCGGCCCTGCGCGACGAGCTCGAGCGGGCCGGCGTGACCGTCCATGAGCACGCCGGAACCGCCCGCTTCGTCGAGCCGCACGTGATCGAGAGCGAGAACGGACCCCGACTGCAAGCCGCGAACGTCATCGTGTGCACCGGTGGCGCCTCGCGCCAGCTCCCACTCCCGGGCTTCGAGCTCACCTGCACCCACAGCGACGCCTGGCGCCTCGAGTCGGCACCCGACTCGCTGCTGGTGATCGGCGCCGGTGCGACCGGAGTCCAAGTGGCCTCGATCTTCAACGCCTTCGGATCGCACGTCACCCTGTTCGAGGCCGCCCCCCGCATCCTCATGAGCGAGGACGAGCAGGTGGCGGAAGCGATGAGCAGCGCGCTGCAGGGCTCCGGAGTGCGGATCCTGGAGCACGCCGGGACGATCGAACGCTTCGAGCCCTCTCCCGCCGGGGTGCGACTCGTCCATTCCAAGAACGGTACGCAGGCGCACCTCGACGCGACGCTTGCCGTCGTGGCGGTCGGCTGGGTCGCGAACACCGACGGGCTCGACCTCGCTGCCGCCGGGGTGCAGACCGACCCGCGCGGCTACATCAAGGTGGACTCTCAGCTCCGCACGACATCGCCTGGCATCTACGCCGCCGGCGACGTCACCGGGCACCTGATGGTCGTGCACGAGGCCGCGCGCGAAGCCTACCTCGCCGCAACCAACGCCACCGTCGGACGCGTCGACGCCCTTCCCCCCGAGGTCA
>JBKPMS010000204.1:0-11148 GCA_046732275.1 Actinomycetota bacterium
CCCAGCCAGCCGTTCTGGGACGCCTTCGTGATGGCGTAGACGAGCAGCGAGAGTCCGCCGGTCACGAGCAGTGCGCCGGGGAGGTCGAACCGCTTGACGTGGGCGTCACGGCTCTCCTTCAGCAGCACCGGCGCGAGGATGAACGCGATCACGCCGACGGGCACGTTGACGAAGAAGATCCACTCCCAGCTGAGAGCGTCGGTGAGGATGCCGCCCAGCAGGACGCCCGCAGCGGCGCCGAAGCCGCCGACGGCGCCCCAGGCGCCGAGAGCGATGTTGCGCTCGCGCCCTTCCACAAACGTGGTAGAGAGGATCGAGAGCGCGGCCGGCGTGATGATCGCCGCGCCGAGACCCTGCAGCGCGCGGGCTGTGATCAGCGAGCCCTCAGACCAGGCGAGCCCCGCGAAGAGAGAGGCAAGCGTGAAGAGGACGATCGCGACGAGGAAGATCCGCCTGCGTCCGAGGAGATCGGCCGCGCGGCCTCCGAGCAGCAGGAAGCCGCCGAACACGAGCGCGTACGCGCTGATCACCCACTGCAGGTTTTCCTGCGAAAAGCCGAGGTCGACCTGGATCGACGGCAATGCGACGTTCACGATTGCGATGTCCAGGACGACCATGAACTGGACGACGCACAGAAGCGCGAGCGCCAGCCACTTGCGTCGATCGGAACTGACCATGTCTTTATCCCTTTCGCTTCAAAAGAAGGAACGTGTGCTTCAAAGGCTGCCTGGGGCGCAGAGGCTGGCCAATGGTCTGAGCCGTTCAAAGAAGGTGCGGTTCTCCGTACCGCCCCAGCCCCGCAGGCTGGGCAAAATCAAGGCGATGCGGAACGTCTCCGCCGAGCAGCTCCTACGCAGGATCCAGGGCGGCGATGCCCTCGTCCTCGTCGACGCGCTCCCGCCGATGGCGTATGCTCACTCGCACCTGCCGGGCGCGATCAACATCCCGCCGTCGGCCGTCGACCCAGATCTCGTAGCTAGACGAATCCCTGACCGCCACGCGGAGATCGTCGTCTACTGCGCAAACCCGGACTGCGCAGACTCCCTTGCGACCGCGCTGCGGCTGCGGAACCTCGGCTACACGAACATCTCCCACTACACGGGCGGCAAGAACGAATGGCGGGATGCCGGCTTCCCGCTCGAGCGCGCCGGCAAGCCGTACGTGCCGGGTGATCGCTAGCGCGCCGCTTCTTCGTCTTGCCGCACCCAGAGCGTCACGAGACGCGCGACGAGCGTGACGAGGAAGATCGAGCCGATGAGGGCTTCGATCACCGTGAGGGCCTGGGGTAAGCCCTCCGATGGGCTGAGGTCGCCGAAGCCCAGCGTCGTCAGCGCCACGAAGCTGAAGTAGAGGAACTCCCCCTGATCATGATGTCCCGGCTGTGCAAAGAACGGGGCGTCGCGAAACTCGTCGACGGCAAGGAAGAGGAAGGCGAACAGCAGTCCGATGAGTACATATGCGCAGAGCGCGCCGAGCACGGTCTCCCACGTCACGCGTCGGTGATGAAGCACGCGCTGGATCGTGATCGGCAGCGTCGCAGTCACCAAGATCACGACCGGCAGGAGATACGCGATACCGACGAGTGATGACGAGCCGACAATCAGGACGATCGGCGCCAGCGCGACGCAGGCGCCTATCAGAAGCCAGTTCTGCCGTGTGATGTGGTGGCCTGCCTCCGGGTCGCTGATCGCGACAAGCAGCGCGAGCGCCGAGAGGAGTGTGCTTCCGACCGCGCCCCACCGCACATCATCGACGAGCTCGAGCAGCAAGAAGTTCGCAATCAGAAGCAGCAGAAGGCTCGCGTAGCTGTCGATGAAGCGGATCGCATCCCGCCTCACTTCCTCGCCGATCCAGGTTGCCCGCTGTTGCGCCACGCCCGGTGGAGACGATAGGCGGCCGCCCGGCGGACCGCGGTGCGTTCCCCTTGTCAGCGACGATGTGTTACCGACAACTCGCCTGCCACGCTCCGACAGATAGCGCGATCGCGATGAGGCAGACCGATACCGCCTCGACGGAGACCGTTAGCGACAAGTGGAGATCGAGAACGCCCGTTGCGATCACTACGGCGGCGACGAGGAAATAGATGCCGCTGATGAAGGCCGCCGTCACCTCGCCACGCCGCTCGGACGGGGCAATGCCATTCAGCTCCTCTTGTGCGTTCAGGAACGCAACACCGTGGCCGGCGCCCACTATGAGCGCGCCGATCAACAGGAGGGGCAACGAGTGGAGCGGCGCCGCGAGCACGAGCATCAGAAGCCCAACCGACAGCAACCCCAGTCCGACTGCTTGACTCAGCTGCACCGACGGGCGCCGGCGCTGCGAGAGGATTTGCGTCACGAAGGAAGACACGAGCGCAAGTGCCGAAATCGCACCGAGCAGGGCTAGGTTGTCCGTACCGAGCAAGTCCGCTGCATACGAGGGCACGATCGACAGGTAGAGCGCGACCGCCGCCCAGACCGTCGCGGCGGTCACACTGACCCGGAAGAACCGAGATCGGATCTCCCTCGGCACACGCGGGAGCTCGATCCGCCACGGCTCCCGCTCGCGAGCTTCGGCGTCGGGCAGCGCGAGGCGCGTGAAGACGGCCGCCACGAGCGTGACGCCGAGGCCGACGAGGAAGGCGACTCGCAACGGCGACGGTACCCATTGCGCGAGTGCGCCGGCGAGGATCGGCCCGGCGGCGCTTCCGCCGGCCTGCGCCAGCCCCGCGAACAATGCCGCGCGTCGGCGGTCTGCTTCGGGATCGAGCTCGACGAGCGCAGCGGTCGCCGCGCCGCTGATCATTCCGACCGCAAGGCCTTGCAGCGCACGCGCGCCGTACAACCACGCCGCGCTGCTGGCGAGTGCGAACAGTATGAGTGCGCCACAGGCGACGCCGAGGCCCGCGACGATGACCGGCCGCCGACCGAACCGATCCGATAGGCGCCCGAACGCGATGAGCGCCGGCACCAACACGAGGGCATACGTCGCAAACACCGACGTGAGCACCAGACTCGAGAAGCCGAACCGCTCGGCATACACGTGGTAGAGCGGCGTCGCGAGATTCGCCCCCGCCATCAGGATGAGCCAACTCGACCAAACGATCAGCTGCGGCGACGTTTGCCGGAGCGCGGCGGCGTCGCGTGGATACCGGGCGTGCCGCGCAGCAGACCGAATCGCCATGCGCCCCGCCTACCGCGAGCGTCGTCGATGCAAACGGCGACTATCGCGAAACGAGGCTAGGCCGCTTCTGCCTCGGGCGCAGTCTCGGCCTCGGGGATGGCGTCCGCGACGATCTCGGGCCGCGAGCGGCGCCTGAGGCCAACCGCCGCGATACCCAGCACGGCAGCAGCCACGGAGACGAAGAGCGCGGCGTGAAAGCCGTCGAGCAGCGCCTGGGGCGAGCCGTCGGCGCCGACGTTCGCGTTGTTCACGGCCGTCACGATGGCGAGGAAGAGCGCACCGCCGAACTGGAACGACGTGTTCAGTAGCCCCCCGGCGAGACCCTGTTCCGTCGGAGCCACGCCCGTCGTCGCGGCGATGTTGAGCGGTCCGAACGCGAGTGCAAATCCCAACCCGGCGAACAGCATCGTCGGGAGCATCGCCGCGGCGTAGCTGGAGTCGAGGCCGATCGGCAGGAACAGGCCGTATGCGATCACGGTGGAAGCCATACCGCCGAGGATCAGCCGGTTGATGCCGTAGCGCGCGATGAGCGGCGCGATCCGCGGAGCGAGTAGGGCGACCAGGAGCCCACCCGGGAAGATCGCGAGCCCCGTCTGGAGCGGTGACCAGCCGCGCAGCTGCTGCATGTACAGCGTGGCGATGAACTGGAAGCCGACCCAGCCGCCGAACAGGGTCATCGCGCCGAGGTTCGCCCGCACCAGTGACTCGGATCGCAGAATGCCGAGCCGGATGAGCGGCGCCTCCGCGCGCTGCTCGCGCAGGACGAACGCGCCCAGGATTGCCGCCGTCAAGGCAAATGAGCCGAGCGTGCGAGCGGACGCCCAGCCCTCGTTAGGCGCCTCGACGAGCGTGAAGACGAGCAGGAGCATCCCGGCAGTCAGGCTGACCGCACCCGCGAGATCGAACGCTCGGCGTGTCCGCAGGGGGCGCGCAACGCGCGGGACGAGCCTGATCCCTGCCAGCAGAAGAACGAGTGCAACCGGAACGGGCAGGAAGAACGTCCATCGCCAGCCGAGCTCCGTCAGCAGGCCGCCGAAGACGAGCCCGAGCGAGAAGCCTGTCGCACCGGTCGCCGTGTAGACGGACAGTGCTTTATTCCGTGCCGGGCCTTCGGCGAAGCTCGTCGTGATGATCGACAGGCCTGCCGGGGCCGTGAACGCCGCGGCGACGCCCTTGATGAAGCGTGTGGCAATCAGCACCGACCCGTCGTCCGCCAGCCCGCCGAGCCCTGATGCCACGAGAAACACCGCAAGGGCGATCAGAAAGACGCGCCTGCGGCCGAGCAGGTCAGCGGCGCGTCCTCCGAGCAGCAGGAAGCCGCCGTAGCCGAGGACGTACGCGCTCACGACCCACTGCAGCGAGCTCGTCGACATGTCGAGGTCGGTGCGAATCGAGGGCAGCGCGACGCCGACCATCGAGACGTCGAGGGCATCGAGGAACAGCGCGCCGCAGAGCACGAGCAGCATCGCCCACGCGCGCCGCGTGAGTTGCTCCGCTTGCGGTTGGACGGTGTCGCCGGTCATGAGCCGAAGCGTGGCCGCGACGACGAACCCAGTACCAGAGCGTCTTTATCCTGGTATCAGGACTACCCCTCTCAGACTGCCAGTCGGCGTCCATACTGGAAAGCGTGTCGACAGCAGAGCTCGCACGCACACCGCGCCCAATCGAAGACCGGCTTTCCCTCAACGGGAACGGGACGAGCCGAACGCGGCGGCGCGAGCTGGCAGCGTTCCTGCGGAGCCGACGTGAGCGAATCAGGCCCGAGCAAGTTGGTCTCCCGCCGTCGCGCCGACGCCGAACTCCGGGCTTGAGACGCGAGGAGGTCGCGCAACTCGCCGGGGTCGGGGTTACGTGGTACACGTGGCTCGAGCAAGGGCGCGAGATCAACGCGTCGGCACAAGTCCTCGATGCGATCGCGAGGACACTGCAGTTCGACGCGCACGAGCACGCGCACCTGTTCACGCTCGCAGGACTGCCGACGACGGCGATCGTGGACGAGTGCGAAGCGCTGTGCCCGACCGCTCAAGCGATCCTCGACCGGCTCGAGCCGTACCCGGCGTTTGTCCTCAACGCGCGGTGGGACATCCTCGCCTTCAACCGCCCCTTCGCAAGCTTCTTCGCGGAGTTCGAAACGATCCCGGTCGAAGACCGAAACTGCCTGTGGCTCGCGTTTACCGACCCGTGCTGGCGGGAGGTGATCGTCGATTGGGACGACTCGATCGGCCGGATGGTCGCCGAGTATCGCGCCGCCATGGCAGAGCACATCGACGACCCGGCCTGGCAATCGTTCATCGTTCGTCTCCACCGCGCCTCTCCGGAATTCACGGCCTTTTGGGAACGTCACGATGTCCTCGGGGTGCAGGGACGCACGAAGCGCGCGATGCATCCGCAGGTCGGCTTGCTTCGCGTCGACTACACGAACCTCTGGCTCGACCAGCGCCTCGGCGCACGGATCGTCACGTACACGCCTGCCGACGAGCAAACGGCAGAGCGTCTCGACACGCTCCACCGCTCGCTCGAACTCGCCGCAGAGGCAGCGTGACCTGAATCACGCGGGGCGAACCACCGGTCCGGCCGCTCGCTTCACCGCCTTGGCTGCAAAGCCGGGAAGCGCGAGCAAGATCAGCACCAGCACCACCAGGACGACGTAGAAGCGCCTCCGCATCTCAGACCTCCGGGATCGGCGGAACGTTCATCGCCGGCGTGTAGGTCTCGCGGTAGCCGAAGAGCCTGCCGAGCGGCGCGCCCAGCGCAAGCCCGGCTTTCTGCAGCCACGCCGGCGGCTGCGGCAGCTGCACCGTCTCGAAGTGCGCGCGCGCGATCACGGCCAGCCGCAGCGGGTTCGGCATGCCCTTGCGGTTCGTCCTGCCGTCGGCGGCGAGCGTGAACATCGTCTCGAGCAGCGACTCGAACTGCAGCGCGGGCCGTACCTCGCAGACGAAGCGCACATTCTCATCGCCGGCGTTCCAGAATCTGTGCGGCGTCCCCGGCTCGACGACGGCCGTCTCGCCGCGACGAAGGGTGCGCTTCTCCTTGCCGACCTTCAGGCCGAGCGTTCCTTCGATGACGTTGAAGCGCTCGGTCTGCAACGGATGCACGTGTGCCGCCGCGACGAACCCGTCCGGCTCGACGGTGCATTCGATGACCACCGCCTCGCCGTTCGTGTCGGCCGACGTCTGGTGAAAGGTGATGCGCTCGCCCGTGACCGGGTTGTGGATCGTGTCTCCGGCGCGGATCATCTTGGCCTCCTTCGTGGATCGATTGACCCTTCCGATGCTAGGTCCGCGTGCTTGGAATTTCGTCGGCACGCGGGGCGATCTCGCGTCGTCTGAGGGTGGATCTTCGGGAGGCCGGTTCTCCTCCTCCCGGGTGAGGCGGACTACTCCTTCTCGGCGCCGGCAACGCCGCACTCGTACGCGAGCACGACGGCCTGCACACGGTCGCGAACGCCGAGCTTCGTCAACAGATGCGCAACGTGTGTCTTGACGGTGGTCTCGCTGACGAAGAGCTCCTTCGCGATCTCCGCGTTCGACAGCCCTCGGGCGATGAGCTTCAGCACTTCGAGCTCGCGCGCCGTGAGCTCGGCGACCTCGGGAGGAAGTGTTCGCACCGAGGCCGGCGGGCGACGGACGAACTCTTCGATCACGCGGCGTGTGACCGACGGCGCGAGCAGCGCATCGCCCTGCGCGACCGCTCGAATCCCCGCCACGAGCTGCTCAGGCGGGACGTCCTTCAGCAGAAAGCCACTCGCGCCCGCCCGCAGCGCGTCGTAGACGTACTCATCCATGTCGAACGTGGTGAGCATCACCACCTTCGTCTCGAGACCGTCCGCGGCGAGCAGCCGTCGTGTCGCCTCGATGCCGTCGACCTGTGGCATGCGCACGTCCATGAGAATGACGTCGGGCTGCAGCCGCAGTGCCTCCGTCACAGCATCGGTGCCGTCGGCAGCCTCTCCGGCGACCTCGATGTCCTCCTCGGCGTCGAGGATCATCCGGAACCCGGCCCGGACGAGCGCCTGGTCGTCAACGATGAGGACGCTGAGGCTCATGACGCGACGAGCGGGAGCTTCGCCCGCAGTCGATAGCCGCCGCCCGGCTTCGGCCCGGCGTCGAGATCCCCACCGTAGACAGAAACCCGCTCGCGCATGCCGACGAGACCGTGGCCTCCCCCGTCCCCGATGCCCACGCCGCGACCGTCGTCACTGACCGTCACCTCGACCTCGCCGTCGCTGTAGTGGACGACCACTTCGGCTCGCGTCGCCTGCGCGTGCTTGATCGCGTTGGTCAGACCTTCTTGCACGAGGCGGTACGCCGTGAGGTCGACGCCTGGGGGAAGCTCGAAAGCCTCTCCCTGGATTCGCAGATCGACCTCGAGCCCTGCCTCACGCGCCTGCTCGACGAGCCGGTCCAAGTGCTCCAGGCTCGGCTGAGGAGCGAGCGCGGGAGCTTCCTCGGGCCGCCGCAGCACTCCGACCATCCGGCGCATCTCGGCCAGCGCCTCTCGTCCGGTCCGCTCGACGACGAGCAGGGCGTCTCGCTCGCGCTCCTGGTCCGGCCTGAGCAGCCGGCGCACGCCAGAGGCCTGGACGGTCATGACGCTGACGCTGTGCCCGACGACGTCGTGCAGCTCTCGCGCGATCCGCGCGCGCTCTTCCGCAACCGCGTCGCGTGCGCGTTCCTCGCGCTCCCGCTCGGCCCGCGCGGCTCGGTCCTTTGCTTCGTTGGCCGCCTCGAACGTCCGGCCCAGCACGAAGCCGACGAACCAGATCAGGGTGAAGATGAGGCCCAGAAAAATGAAGTTGCCAATGCCTCCCTGCGGATCCGTCCGTTCGACGACGGCGTTGACGCCGACGAGGATGGCAAGGCCCGCGACGGCTTGCCGCCGATCGGGGAGCAGAGCGACGAGGAAGGCTGCCGCACAACCGCACAGGAACACGATGAAGTTGGTTGGAACCAGTCGGTCGTCGAGAAGAGAAGCGAGGACAACGGCAGCGCCGACCACGACTGGCGCGCCGAATGGAAACCGACGCCGTGCGAGTAAGGGCGCGATGATCGCGACGAACAGTGCGACGTCCAACCAGAGCGGTCCCTGGGCGCCGTTCTCGTTGCCGTGGTCGACGACGACGGTCGCAATTCCGAGGCCGAGCCCCACAAGAATCAGGGCGTCGAACCAGTAAGGCGCGAGCCGCCGGAGCACTTTCACGTCTTGAAAGTACTCCGAACGCGGCCGTGTTTCCTCGGCCGCGAGGACGATCCGAGGATCATCCGCGAGAACGACCGCAAATCGGGATTGCGGCCGAAGACCAGCACGTGAGCGACTCCTAGCCTGCTCTCCATGACATCCCCGGCAGGAGGAAACACATGAATACGGCACTCATCGTCGAGACATCAGGTCTGACGAAGCGCTTCGGCGAGCGCGTGGCGGTCTCGAACGTCGACCTTCGCGTGCCGCGCGGCGCGTCCTTTGGCTATCTCGGCCCCAACGGCGCAGGCAAGACGACTCTCATCCGGATGCTCCTCGGGCTCACGCAGGCGACGGCCGGCACGATGCGCCTGCTCGGACGAGCGGTGCCGCAAGAGCGAGCCGCGGCGCTCGCACGCGTCGGCGCAATCGTCGAGGAGCCGCGCTTCCATAGCCATCTCACAGGTCGCGAGAACCTCACCGTGATCGCAGCCGCGCGCGAGCCGGAAGCTCACGTACGCATCGACGGCGCCCTCGCACGCGTCGGCCTGTCGCAACGGGCGGACGAGCGCGTGAAGCGTTACTCCCTCGGCATGCGCCAACGCCTCGGCGTCGCGCGCAGCCTGCTCGCGGACCCGGAGCTGCTGATCCTCGACGAGCCGACCAACGGGCTCGATCCGGCCGGCATCCACGAGTTCCGGGCCATGATCCGCGGCTTCGTGGCGGAAGGCCGCACGGTTCTCCTGTCCTCCCATCTCCTCGACGAGGTCGAGAAGATCTGCGACGAGGTCGCGATCGTCGACCGCGGCCAGGTCGTTGCGCAAGGGCCGATTGCACAGCTGGCCGCAGGAGGGAAGCAGACGATCCTGATCTCGACGAGCGACGAGGAGCAGGCGCTCTCGATCCTTTCCGACCATCGCGCGGTCGCGTCCGCGATCCCGGAGCACGCCGGTATCCGGGTGACGCTCGATCCCGCCGCCGGCGCAGCGGGCGACGACATCAGCCGTGGCCTCGTGCTGGGCGGCTTGGCGATTCGGCGATTCGAGCCGACGCGCGTCTCGCTCGAGCAACGGTTCCTGGAGATCACGTCCCGATTGGAGGAAGCAGCATGAGCAGCACGTTCGTCAGAGCCGAGCTGCCGGCGACGCGCACACTGATGCCTCGCCGCCCGCGGCTCGTGAGCGCCGAGCTCTTGAAATTGCGCAAGCGTCGCGGCCTCGTCATCACGGGGCTCGTACTGACAGTCCTGCCGATGGTGATTGCCTACACCGTCCTTCTGATCATCCACGCCGTCAACCCGGCCAAGCACGGGCCCGCCGGCGGAATCGAGAACCTGTCGGGGTCGATGGACTTGCTGACGACGCTCGGCACTGTCGCGGCGATTCTGATCGGTGCCACGCTCGGGGCCGGCGACCTGTCGGCCGGCGTCTTCCGCGAGCTGGTGGCGACCGGGCGGTCGCGCCTCGCACTCTTCGCAGCGCGGATCCCCGCCGGTCTCGCGCTGGTGTGGACAATCGTCGGCGCCGGGTTCGCGGTCACGGCCGTCGGCTCGACGGTCTTCGCGGGATCACTGCAGGCGCCGAGCCCCGGCCTCCTCGCCGAGACCGCGGCCTGGCTAGGGCTCGTGACGGGGCTCGCGATGGTGCTGGCGCTCGGAGTTTCGTCTGCTCTTGGATCGCGCGGGACGACGATCGGAATCGTGCTCGGCTGGCAGATCGTGGCCGTCCCGGTGCTCGTTGAGATCAAGGTGCTGGGCGCGGCGCGAGAAGCGCTCCTCGGAGCTGCGACGGAGCGCCTTGCGCCCGCCGCCCTGTTCGACGGCGCCACGACTGTTGCCATGTCGACCGCGGCCGTCGCCGTCGTGATCGCTGCGTGGGCTGTCGTCCCGCTCGTACTCGGCGCCTGGCGAACGGCAACACGTGACGCCTGAGATCGGAGTAGCGTCATCCCGTGAGCGTCCGGCGCCTCGAACACATTCCCGGTTTCAACATCGACCGCGTCGCTGCGGCGGCGGGAGACGACCCGGATGTGCTCCGCATGGAGAACCTCGACACCGACGTGCCGCCGCCCGCTGAGGCGGTGGAGGCGACGCGCGCGGCCGTCGGCACGGACGAGGCGAACAGCTGGCTGCCGTTCACCGGCCGCGACGACTTGAAGGACGCAGTCGCAGGGTCGATCGAGCGCCGCGGCGGGCCGCGGTATGACGGGCGCCGAGAGATCGTGATCACGTGCGGCGAGGGCGACGCGATGGTCGACGCGCTGTTCTGCCTCACCGATCCCGGCGACGAGGTCGTCCTCACCGACCCGACGTACGCCGGGATGCTGAATCGCGTCCGCCTCGTCGGCGCGGTACCGCGGCTCGTGCCGCTGCACGTCGACGGCGGCGAATGGCGACTCGATCTCGCCGCGCTGCGGGCAGCCGTGACCCATCGGACGCGCGTCGTCTTCGTGAACAACGCGTCCTTCCCGTCCGGCTGGGTCGCGAGCGCGGAAGAGTGGGACGCCGTCGCATCGCTCTGCCGCGACAACGACCTCTGGCTGCTCTACTGGGGCGGCTTCGAGGGCGTCCTCTTCGACGGTCGCGCGGTGCAGCACCCTGCCGCGCTCGACGGCATGCGGGACCGAACGGTCACGATCGGCTGCCCGACCCTCGAGCAGCGCATGATCGCCTGGCGCATCGGCTGGATCGTCGCGCCGGGCGAGCTCGTGAACGACGTCTCTCGCGTCCAGATCTACAACGGCCTCGTCGCGAGCGGCCACAACCAGATCGGGACGCGCGTCGCCCTCGAGCTGGCCGACGACGGC
>JBKPMS010000205.1:0-12251 GCA_046732275.1 Actinomycetota bacterium
AAGTACTCCCGCATCGTCGGAACGTCGAGCTCCGCGACCTTGCCATGGTTCAACTGACCGACGCGGCCGTCGCCGAAGGTGACGAGCTTCACGCCGCTGCCTCCGCCCGACGCTTGGCAGCCCGCAGCACCTGCGCCCGGATCAACCCGCTGAACGGGCGGACGACTAGCCAGTAGCGCGCGAACTTCCGCCTCGAAGCCGGATCGGGCACGTGGACACGTGTCTCGGTGGCGAGTGTGCCGTCTTTCGCGCGAAACGCGACCAGCGCAGTCGCGGGCGGCTCGGGCCCGCGCCAGCGGAGCCGCCAGAACTGCCCCCTCAGCGAGAGGACGACTCCTTCGCCGGGAACGTCCTCGACGACGGCAGCGCGCCGTGCGAGCGCCGATAGCACCCTCCCCGAACGACGCGGCCGCCCGAGCCCGCGTACGAACACCAACGCGCGGACGAGCGGAACGTCTCCCCACCTCACCTCGCGCAAAGCGCTGTCTGCCCGCGCAGCGTCCGCATTGACGCTGATCTCGTGTCGCGTGCGGAACTCGTACGCCGGCAAGTAGGCGTCGAGGCTCTTCATACGACCCCGCAGACGCGACACGCGACACCGGCGTACACGGTCGCCATCTTGACGAGCCCGTCGATCTCGAGGTTCTCGCCGAGCTCCGGGTCGGGGAGCCCGCTTGACGTCCCGTAATTGACGCTGTCGATCCCGTAGCGCGTCAGAGCCGAGGCATCGGAGAACCACCGAACCGTGTCCCGCTCCGGCTTCTGCCCGAAGACCTCTTCGTGCGCTTCGTCGATCGCCGCTACGAGGGGATGGTCCGCTGCGATCTCCGAACCCGGAGCGGTCACATAGATCTCGGAATCGAGCCCGTGTTCGGGAAAGCGCTCTCGCAGGCTGTGCACGAAGACGCCGAGGGCGGCACGAGCCTCGGCCATCGACATCGTCGGCGGCACACGGAAGTCGATAAAGAGGTCCGTCCGGTGCGGCGTCCGCGAGACGCGCCAGGCGAAGCCGCCGTTGATCGCGCCGATGTTGACGATGCCGCGCTTGCCGCCGTAGGCCGTCCGCTCCTCCCACTCTGGTGCGAACTCGAGGACGGCGTCGAGCACCTCTCGCATGCGCACGATCGAAGTTGTTTCGCGCTTTCCCTCACTGAACGCGGTGTGAATGAACGGACCGCTCGTCGAGATCCGCATCCACAGCGACCCGTAATGGCCGAGGACGATCTTCTGTTCTGTCGGCTCGCCGAGGACGCACATGTCGGTCACGGCGCCGTGAGCTGCGAGAAACCGGGAGCCCGCCGCGTAGCCTCGGTATTCGCGGCCGACGAACTCGGGATACCACTGCGTCTTCTCGATCTCGCCCGACACGCACGCGATCATCACGTCGCCCCGCAGCCGCACCCCCGCGTCGCGCAGCGCGCGCGTCGCTTCCATGTAACAGGCGAGCGCACCCTTCATGTTCGAGATCCCGAGCCCGTAGACGCGGCCGTCCTGCACGAAGCCCTGAGGCTGAAACCCGCGGATGCTGGCCAGCCACGGCTCGCGCCCCGAATAGGACGTATCCATGTGCCCGTTGAACATCAGGGACTTCCCGCCGCCCGTGCCCTCCCAGAGACCGACGACGTTCGGCCGTCCGTCCTCGACCTGCTGCCACTGCACCTGCAAACCCATGTCGTCGAGCTCGTCGCGCACTCGTTCGCCTATCGCCTGCTCGTCACCCGTCGGGCTCGGCACGGACACGAGGTCGACGGCGAGCCGCACGAGCCGGTCGGCGTCGATCTCAACGGAAATGCGGCAGCACCTCCCGGCCGAAGAGCTCGATCTGCTCGTGACGGCGGTCTCCCCAGAGCTCGAGCATCACGTGGGTGCAGCCGGCGTCGCGGTACTCCTCGATCGCCGCGACGCAGTCGGCGGGAGTGCCTGCGATCGGCTTGCACTTGTCGAGGATCTCGTCGGTCACCTTTTCCTTCGCGGCCAGACGGCCACGCTGTTCCATCGCTTCGGCGACGGGCCGGATCTCGTCCTGCGTGAGGCCGGCGAGGTCGAGCAACGTGTCGGCGGCACCCTTGATGTTCTGCACCTTGTTTGCGAGGTACATGCCGGCGATCTCCCGCGCGCCGTCACGGCCTGCAGTGCGGTCGCTCTCGTGAATAGAGGCGACGATGGTGCAGCCGATGTCTATGTCGGCGCCGACGTTCTCTCGCGTGTAGCGGACGAAGGCCGGTGTCGTGATCGACGGCGTAAGACAGCCGTCGGCGATCTCCCCAGCGAGTGCCTGCATCCTCGGCGCAGTAGCGGCCACGTACACCGGCGGGACGCCGCGCGGAGTCTCGGCGTCTCCGGTCAGCGCCGGCACGTCGGCGCTGAACGTCTGACCGTCATATCGGAACGCGTCTCCGCCGAGGACGCCCCGGACGATCTCGACAGCCTCGCGCATCGGTCCGAGCGTGCGCTTTCCGTCGACGCGCGCATTGTTGAGGAAGATCTTCGACGTCCCGAAGCCGAGCAGGAACCGGCCCGGTCCCGCCGCCTCCTGCACGACGCGAGCGTCCATCGCGACCTGGACGGGATGGCGCGTGAACGGCGAGATGATCCCCCACCCGACGGCGATCCGCTCGGTCTCGCGGGCGATCAGTGCCGATGTCACGGTGGACGACCGCGCCTCCATGCCGTGTTTCCGCCACCACGGGTAGGCCTCCGCCAGCCAGATCGTGTCCATGCCGGCGCGATCCATCGTCCGGGCCGACTCGAGCATCTCGTCGAGCGGCTCCATCGTGAGCTGCATCACGCCAATGCGGAAAGGCGCCGTCATCAGTGCGATCTTCTCAGTTCCTTGAAGTAGAACGCGGCGGGCGAGAGCGTGCCGTCAGGCCGGAGCGAGTACCCGTCCATTACGCCGAGCTTCGTGTAACCCACGGCCTCGTAGAAGGCGCAGGCGTCGCTGTCCGCATGAGTCGTGAGCCAGAGCAGCGTCCACCCGCGCTCGATCGCAACCTGCTCGACCGCGGCGAACAGCCGTCGCCCTATCCCGGAGCCGCGCACCCGCTCGGCGACGGCGACGCGTTGGACCTCCGCTCGGTGCGGCGCATTGGCGGCGCGGCTCGGGACGATGTGCGCCATCGCGACGACGTCGCCCTCCTCCTCCGCGACGACCACGAGGCGGCCCGGCTCGGCCACGGCGTCGCGGTGCGACCGCTCGAGCACCGCCGCATCTGCGCCCGGCGCCGCGCCGAGCGCCATGCCTCCCTCGATCGCCTCGGCGTGCAGCGCGGCGAGCTCCGGCGCGATCCGGTCGGCTTCCGCCCGGTCGACGACTCGAACTTCTACGAGTCTTCGGTCGACGTCGTCGGCCCTTCCGGCTCGGGCTCGTACGACTCCGGTGCCAGCGGGTTCAGCCCTTCCTCCCCGCCGCTCGTGCCCTCGGGGTCGGCCGGTCCTTCGGCCGGCTCGCCCGCATCCTTGAGCTCGGGATCCGTTTCCGGCGGGTCGCGCTCCGTCGTCGGCTCCGGCGTGCCCGCGTTCCCCATCTCATCGCTCGTCACTCGCTCGCCCCCTGCACCTGCTTGTCCAGTGCCGCCAGCACCTGCGACACCTGCTGGTTCACGATCGGCTGCAGCACCCGCTGTCCCATCGACGCGACCGGTCCGAGGATGTGCACGTCCGCCTCCCACTTCATGTTCGTCCCACTGCCGGCCTCGCTCAGGTGGAACGACGTGTCCATGTTCATGATCGCACCGACGCCGTTCCCCTTCGCATGGAGCTTCGCGAAGTCGGGCGCGCGCTCCTCGGTCTTCTCGAAGTCGATCGACATGCGCAGCCCACCGAGACCGAGCGGGACCTTGACGTTGGCGCGCCAGTGTGTGTCGTCCTGGATGTCGAAGGACTCGACGCCCGGCATCGTCTGCGCCATCTGCTCAGGATCGTTGAGCACGCGCCAGACAGTCGCGACCGGCGCGTCGAACTGCCGCTCCCCGGAGACCTTCACCGGCTCTCCACGCTGACGAGCTTCCGGGTGTCGCTCGGCGCTCGCAACATGTCCCAGACGCGGTTGTAGGGGTTGCAGCTGCGCCACACGATTGGGCCTTCGCCGCGACGACCGAGCGCATCTTGGAGAGCGGCGCAGACGGCGTGGATCCCGGCGCCGCCGCCCTCTCCCATTCCCTTCGCTCCGAGCGGCGTGAACGGCGACTCGGACTCGATGAAGTTGCTCTTTACCGGGGGCATGTCGAGCGCATGCGGCACGTGGTAGTCGTAGAAGTTCGGCGTGAGGAGGTTGCCCTCTTCGTCGTAGGTGAAGATCTCGTGCGTCGCGGCGCCGATCGCCTGCGCCGTCGCACCGTGCACCTGGCCCTCGACGATCTGCGGATGGATCCGCTTGCCGCAGTCGTCGATCGCGGCGTAGTCGACGATCTCGTAGACGCCGGTATCCGGGTCGACCTCGACGAGGCACGCATGGACCTGGGTCGCATAGGTGAGCGTCAGGTTTCCGAACTTCCGCTCGAGGTCGGGCTTCTGGAACGGAGGCCGGTAGACATAGCGGACGTTGAGCGTGACGTCGAGGTCCTCGGGGAGCCCGGCGTTGTTTGCGTTGAGGATCGCGCCGAGCGCCATGAACGGCAGTGCCGCCTCGGGATTCCCCTTGATGCGCGCCTGGCCCTCGGCCAGCTCGATGTCGTCCGGCGAGGTTCCGAACACCGCTGCGGCGAGCTGCTTCATCTCGCCGGCGAGCTTGTCGGCCGCTCCCTTCACGGCGCCGAGGCCGGTAACGGCAAACTGCGACGCGTACGTCCCCGAGAAGCCGGCGTACGAGTTCCAGTAGCTGTCGTGCCCGGGGCGCACGTTCACGTCGTCGGGAGCACAGCCGAGGATCTCGGCCACCACCTGCGCCGACGTGGTCTCGTGCCCCTGCCCCTGCGGCACCGTTCCGAGCGTGACGACCACCTCGCCGAAGATGTCGAGCTTCACGGTCGCAACCTCGTTGTTGCCCGAGAACTGCAGCTCTGGATTGAGGAGGAGCGACTGCCCGAAGTTGTTCGTGCCGGAGTCGAGCGTCGAGCCGATCCCGAAGCCGAGCAGCTTCCCCCGTGACTCGGCGTCGCGCCGCTTCTCCTCGATCGCGTCGTAGCCGATCAGCTCGAGAGCCAGGTCGAGGCAACGCGCGTAGTCGCCTGAGTCGTAGACGCAGCCGTTCGGCGTCTCGTACGGAAACTCGTCGTGCTTGACGTAGTTCTTCTTACGCACCTCGACCGGATCGAGCCCGAGCTCATTCGCGACGATGTCGACGATCCGCTCGGTCAGCCAGAGGTGCTGCATGCGCGAGTAGCCGCGATTCGGCGCGACCGGGGACTTGTTCGTGCAGACCTGCTTGAAATCGACGCGAACATTTCGCCAGCGGTAGCAGCCGGGCGTCACCTGTGCCCAGATGATGCAGCCGAGCGGCTCGTAGCGCGGAAACGCGCCGCAGTCGTCGATCGCACGGACGGCGAAGCCGAGCATCGTCCCGTCGGCCTTCACCGGAACTGTCACGTCGAGGAAGGTCCGCTCGTTGCCGTGGGAGTTTGCGATGTGCTGGTCCGTTCGCCACTCCGTCCATTGGATCGGACGGTTCAGCTTCCGCGCGAGCAGGCAGCACGCTGTGAATTGCGGGTGAAGCGTGATCTTGTTGCCGAAGGCGCCGCCGATGTCCTGGCTGACGAAGCGGAGCTTGTCGAGGCCGACGCGTAGCGCGGGCGCCATCCAGATCGCCCCGATGCCCGGCATCTGATGGTTGCCGTGGATCGTCCACTGCCCCGTGCCGCGGTTGTACTCGACGAGGCAGCCGGAGCACTCGAGCGGCGTGGACGAAAACCGGTCGAAATGCAGGCGCTCGATCCGGATCACGTGGTCGGCTTCCGCGACGGCAGCATCGAAGTCGCCCCAGTCGAAGACGCCCGACCACACGGTGTTCGACCCGGCGTCGTCGTGGACGAGAACCTCGTCCGTCGCGGCCGTCTCGCCGTCGAGCACGACCGGTAGCGGCTCGTACTCGACCTCGACGAGCTCGGCCGCGTCGCGCGCGAGCTCGCGCGTTCGAGCCACGACCGCGGCAACGGGATCGCCGACATGGCGCACCTTGCCGACGGCGAGCGCATAGTCCTTCATGTGCGCGCCCGGAGGCGTCGAGAGCTGGAAGAACGGGTCGGTGAGGATCGCGACCTCGTCGCCGGTGAGGGTCCCGTAGACGCCGTCGAGCTCGAGCGCCTTCGAGACGTCCACGGATTTGAGACGCGCGTGCGCATAGGGCGAGCGAACGAAGTGGACGAACCCCATCTCGTGCCGCTTCAGGTCGTCGAAGAAGACCCCCTCTCCCTGCACCAGACGCTTGTCCTCTTTGCGGGGGACGTTCTGGCCGATGTAGCCGGGCCGGGTCTCGCCCTCCTCGACGACAAGCGGTCGCTCGGGAGTAACCGTGGTCTCGGTCATTCGGCCGCCGCCTTGATGGCCTCGACGATGTTCACGTAGCCCGTGCACCGGCAGATGTTCCCCTGGATCGCCCTGCGGATCTCGTCCTCGTTCGGATGCGCGTTGTCGCGCAACAGGGCGGTCGCACTCATCAGCATTCCCGGCGTGCAGTAGCCGCACTGCAACCCGTGGTGATCCGAGAACGCCTGCTGCAGCGCCGACAGCTCGCCGTTCTGCGCGAGCCCTTCGACGGTCTCGATCTTTGCCCCGTCGGCCTGGACCGCGAGGATCATGCAGCTCTTCACGAGCACCCCGTCGAAGAGCATCGAGCACGCGCCGCAGTTGCCCGTGTCGCAGCCGATGTGGCTCCCCGTCAAGCCGAGGTCATCGCGGATGAAGTGGATCAGGAGCCGGCGCGCCTCCACTTCCCGCTCGTACTCGTCGCCGTTGACCTCGATGCGGATCGTCTTGCGGGAGACGACGTCCATCAGCGGCCCTTCTGCGCCTGCGCGACAGCGCGGATGGACAGCACTTCGGCGAGGTGGCGACGGTAGTCGGCGGTCGCGTGGACGTCGGAAGGCGGCTCGAGCGCGGCCGAGCGGACAGCCTCGACGACCGCCTCCTCGTCGGCGGTCTCAGGTTGGACCACGACCGGCACGGCGTCGACGCAGCCGATCGCCAGGCGAACCTGCCCGTCGACGGAGGCGGCCGCGTTCACGATGCAGGTGCCGTCCTTGCCGATCGGCACGGACGCAAAGCCGTCCTTCTTTCCCGGCGGCACCGAGATCTTGGTCAGGAGCTCACCGGGACCGGCGGCGGTCATGTACACCCCGAGGAAGAAGTCCTGCGCCGGCACCGTTCGCTCGCCCTCGGCGCCGGCGATCGTCATGGTCGCGCCGACGGCGACGAACAGCGGCGGCAGGTGGTTCGTGGGGTCGTTGGAGCAGACGTTGCCGCCGATCGTTCCGCGGTTGCGCACCTGGACGTCGGCGATTTGCGCACACACCTCGCCGAGGATCGGGCGCGCCCGGGCCTCGGCCGAGTCAATCACGTCGGTGTAGGTGGTCATGGCGCCGAGCTCGAGCGTCCCGTCCGAGCCGAGCTCGATGCCGCGGAGCTCGTCGAGGTCCTGGAGGTCGACGACGACGTCCGGCGAGGCCGCGCGCGCCTTCATCACGTTGACGAGTGTCTGCCCGCCGGCGAGCGCGCGGGCGCCGTCGTTCTCGGCGAGCAGGCGCAGCGCTTCCTGAACGCTCGACGGGCGAGCGTACTCGACCTCCCGCAGCAGCATCCGGGTATTCAGTGCAGAAACCGCTGCACCGCGCAAGAAACAACTGCGCCGGGACCGAATGCCGCGCTATCGTGAGGCCATGAAGGCAGCGACCCTCAGTGGCCTCCTGGGTGACGACGAGCGCCTGCGCGTCGTCGCTGCGATTGCGCTCGGCGCACGAACGATCGACGACGTGGCCAAGACTGGCGACCTGGCGCCGCAGGACGTTCGTCGTGCGCTGCCACGCCTCATCTCGGCGGGTGTCGTCGAGGAGCAGAACGGGCTGCGCGTCGACGTGGCTGCCTTTCGCGTCGCGGCCCGAGACCGCCCGCCCCGACAGCGGGAACTGCCCGACGCAACTACCGAACAAGCGGAAGTCCTTCGGAACTTCGTCGAGGAGGGCCGTTTGCGAGCGGTCCCGGTCCGAGCCGCCCAACGGCGCATCGTCCTCGAGTACCTCGCGGAGCGGTTCGACGACGGCGTCGAGTACCCGGAGGCGCAGGTCAACGATCTGCTCAGCCGTTTCCACGACGACTACGCGTCGCTGCGACGCTTTCTCGTCGACGAGGGGCTGCTGACGCGGCAAGCCGGCCGCTACCGCCGCGCCTAGGCCCGCGACGACCCGCTAGGCGACGCACAGGACGACGACGGTACCGTCGTCTTCCAGCGGCTCGCGCCAGCAGTCTGTGACCGCTTGGAGGATTGCCATCGCGGTGGCAGCGGCCGTTGGATTGTTCTGCACGTCCTCGACGGCTCGGCGGATTCCGTCGACGCCGAAGCGTCCGCCGCCCTCCATGCGACGCTCGGTGATTCCGTCGGTGACGAGGATCAGTCGCTCGTCGGGTGCCAGCTGACGGTCGGTCGGCGTGAACTTCGGCTGGTTCACATCGGGGGAGCCGAGCGGCGGGTGAACCGGGCCAACGAGCTCACCGACGTTTCCGTCGACGTCGACGACATAAGCGTGCGGATGGCCGCAGTTGATCCATGTGAACGTGCTCGTCGCGGCACGCCAGCGAGCGAGCAGCACCGTGACGTAGAAGTCCGGATTGCCGAGGCGAAGCACTGTCTCGTGCATCGCCTCGAGGGCCTGCACGAGGTCGTGACCGCTTCGTCGGGCGGCTCGCAGTGCGCCGAGCGCCGAAGCGCCGAGACCGGCCGCGTTCGGGCCCGTGCCTGCAGCGTCGGCGATCGCGAGCCACGCGCCGTCGCGGTTCTCGACGAAGTCGAACCAGTCGCCGCCGACCTCGTACGTCGGCAGGAGTCCGCCGGCGAGCTGTGCGCCGGAGATGCGCGCGATCCGCGGCGGGAAGAGGTTCTGCTGCACCTCCGCCGCCGGCGTCGGCGGCTTGCGCCTTCGCGCCGACTCGATCACGTCGGTGTAGTCGTTGGCGAGCTCGAGCGCGGCGGCTCCCTGCTTGGCGATGTCGTCGAGCGGTGTCACCGGCGTGCCGACGCACAGGAGCAACCCCAGGATGCGCCCACGTAGCCAGAGCGGCACTGCGAAGCAGCCGGGGAGCCGCTGCCTCAGCCGCGACTGATATCCCAGGAGCCCTTCAGGGACGATCTCGGGCCCGAGCGCGGGAGGTGCCTCGAGGTCCGGCGGAAAGTCCTCGGAACCGGCGAGGCGGACCAGCTGCGAGCCGTCGATGTCTACGACGTACAACGCAACCGCCACGCCGGCCGCGCGCCGCGCTTCCGCAACGAGCTGGTCGGGGACGAGGTGCGGCGGCACCTCGTCGAGGACATGGGTCACCTCGAGCGGCAGCGGCGCCTCGCGCCCGAGCTGGCCGGGAGCACGAAACGGCATGGTCGTCACGTGTCCGCTCGGGGTCGTCGTAGCAGCACGCTTGTCGGCGGCGCGCTCGCGCAAGGCCTGCTCGAGCGCCTGCCGGCTCGGGAAGTGGCGGTAGAGCGTCGAGCGGCCGATCCCTGCCGCGGCCGCCAGCTCGACCATGCTCGTCCTCCGGTCCCCGCCCAGTGCCTCTGCCGCTTCGAGTATGCGCTCGTGGCGGGCGAGCGCATCGGCGCGGGTCAGAGCGCGTTCGCGCTCCTCGGCGTCTGTCTCCCTTTCGTGCTCGGCTTCGGTCATCTCCAGCTTGAAACCGTACTCCTCTCGACCGATGACAGGCCGAAAGTGTCCCAAATGACCCGTGATAGTGGCCTGAGTGTCTCGATTAAGGGCCGACGGAGGTTTAGCTGGCCGTGCCGGTGGGACAACACTGTCCCTGATGTCCCAATTCTTGAGGCTCAAAGGAGTCCCGTCATGATCGTTTTCAGCATTCGCAGCAGCATCGACCAAGGGTTCGATGTCTTTTTCGCCTGGCTCCCGCGGGCGGTCGGCTTCCTCGCCGTCCTCCTGATCGGGTACCTCATCGCGAAGCTCGTCGGCGCCCTCGTCTACAAGGCCAGCCACCGCGCCGGCCTGGACCGCGCGGTGCATCAAGGGACCGGCGGCACGATGATCCAGCGTGCAGTTCCGGCGCCGTCGCGGCTACTCGGCCGGATCGCTTTCTGGGTCCTTTTCCTCGGCGCCGTGTCGATCGCCGTGTCGGTGCTCGGGATCGCGGCGCTGACGACGCTCGTCGGTGCCGTCTGGGCTTACCTCCCGAACGTCCTCGCCGCGCTGCTGATCTTCCTGGTCGCGGGCGCAATCGCGACGGCAGTCGTGGCCCTTGTTCAGCGAACGATGGGCGACACCGCCCTCGGGAAAATCGTCGCGACGGTGGTGCCGATCCTCGTCATGACGATTGCGACGTTCATGATCCTGGAGCAGCTGAAGATCGCGCACGACATCGTCGTGACGACGTACACCCTGCTCCTCGGGGCTGTCGCACTCGGCTGCGCGCTCGCGTTCGGGCTCGGCGGTCGCAACGTCGCCGAGCGCATGCTCGAGGGCGCGTATCAGAAGGGCCAAGAGAACAGGGACCAGTACCGGCGGGATCTCGACCGCGGGATGGGGCGTGCGCGCCAACAGGCCGAGCAGGTGCGCGAGCAGATGCGAACCACGCAAGCGGGGTCGACAACGCGGCCCCGGACCGACCCGAGTGACGGCTCGGGTATCTAGGACGAAAGGAGAGAACAGATGCAGCAGGAGATGACACGTGTGCGCCTCGACGAGATGCGCGGGGCGCCGGTCTACGACAACGACGGTGACAAGATCGGGAAGGTCGATGAGATCTTCTACGACCAGCAGACCCAGGTGCCCGAGTGGATTGGGATCGGCACCGGCTTCTTCTCCACGAAGCGCGTGCTTGTTCCCGTGAAGGGCGCTGCGCCTTACGACGAGGGGTTGTTGGTCCCGTACTCGAAGGATCAGGTCAAGGACAGCCCCGACATCGACGAGGACGAGATCTCGCAGCAGACCGAGGCCGACCTCGCCGGCTACTACGGGCTCGGCTACTCGAAGGAGCGGTCGCAGACCGGGCTGACCGAAGGCGGCAAGCAAGCCACGGGCAAGGCAACGGGCGGAAAGCGCGAGAGCGTGACACGGTCGGAAGAGGAGCTCGAGGTCGGCAAGCGATCCGTCGAGACCGGGAAGGCGCGGCTGCGAAAGTGGGTCGAGACGGAGCCGGTGGTGCTCGACGTGGAGCTTCAGCGCGAGGTAGCGCGGGTGAGCCGTGAGCAGATCGATCAGCCGGTCGCCGAGCACGAGTTCGCTGAGGAGGAGGTCGACATGCCGCTCCACCGCGAGAAGCCGGTCGTGCAGAAGCAGGCGGTCGCTAAGGAGCGCGTCAGCCTGGAGAAGGACGTTCAGACCGACCGCGAGCAGGTCAGCGACGAGCTGAAGAAGGAGCGCGTCGAGGTCGAGGGCGACGTCGACCGAACCGGCAAGTGAGCGAACGGAGTGGGTTTGGGGGCGGCGACAGCCGCCCCCTCACCGAAGAGGACGAGCGCGCGCTCGTCCGCCACGACGAAGAGGCGAGGGTCGAGAAGCGGTGGGAGGGCGTCGGCTACGCGCGCGTACGCCGCGTGGTCGACACCGGGATCGCGAGAGCTGAGTACCCGCTCGAACGCGACGAGCTCGTCCACGAACGACTCCCCGCAGACGAGAACGACTCGGGCAAGATCGAGACCCTCCTGGACGGCTCGATCTCCGTCCCGCTGTTCGAGGAGGAGCTCGTCGTCACGAAGCGGACGGTTCTCCGCGAGCGCGTGATCATCCGCAAAGAGAGCGTTACCGAGTTCGAGACGGTCGAAGCCGAGCTTCGTCGAGAACACATCAGCATCGACACCGGCGACGTCCCCGAAGGAACCGTTCAGGACGACGGCGGCTAAATCGCCGGCCCCTCAGTAGCTCGTCAGCAACCCGGCCGCCGAAGCGCGTTTCGCGGCGGTGGGGGCTACACTGACGCCCGCCTTCCCCAGTAGCTCAATTGGCAGAGCATCCGGCTGTTAACCGGAGGGTTGTTGGTTCGAGTCCAACCTGGGGAGTTCCGCCGCTGGAAAACGCGGCTTCGCCGCTTGTTTTCCAGCGGGTCGCGCGTGCCGTTGGCGGCGAGGGAAACCCTCGCCTATCGCTCTCCGCGAGCGGTGGGATTGC
>JBKPMS010000206.1:0-8049 GCA_046732275.1 Actinomycetota bacterium
ACCTGACGCCGCAGCACCGCGAGCTGGTGACGCAGCACCACGATCTCGAGCTCCTTGAACTCCTCGGAACGAAAACGCAGCACCGCAAGCTGCAGAACGCGTCGCAACACCAGGTAGCAAAACGACCAGAACAAGAAAGGGCTCCTCCAAGTCGGGGGGACGGGCAGGCCACTCTAGGGATCAGAACGCAGCCAACTAACCGAAAACCGAATTAACGCACCCCACACCCAGCAGGCGCGTAACCTCAGCTTCACAGGCCTGTTCGACCGCATGCGGTTCCTGATCCACGACCGCGACAGCAAGTTCAACGCAGCCTTCGACGAGGTCTTCCGCAGCGAAGGCATGCAGGTGATCCACACGCCGATCCGCGCCCCGCAAGCGAACGCCTACGCCGAGCTTCGTGCGCACCGTCCGCGCGGAATGTCTCGACTGGCTTCTGATCCTCGGCCGTCGCCACCTCGAGCACGTGCTACGCGCCTACACCACCCATTACAACCGCGAGCGCCCTCACCGCGGACTCGCGCTACTCACGCCCGACTCGACAACCGCCGATCCGCCGCCGAGCAGCGGAGAGATCAACCGCCGTGACCGACTCGGCGGATTGATCCACGAATACCACCGCGCTGCAGCATGAACCGGCATTTTGAAACCCTTCACGTCGCCCATCGCTTCGCGGCAGGGCATCGCATCCGCCTGCAGGTCTCCTCCGGCGCACACCCCCGCTACGTGCGAAACCCCGGGACGGAAGAGCACCCGCTCGCGGCCGAGTCGCTCCACGCCGCCGACGTCGAGATCCTCCACGGCCCGGAGCATCCGTCGTCGGTGGTGCTGCCGATTGCCTCGCGCGGCGCTCCCGGCACCGACGGAGCCGTCGACGCCGCGGCTCAGCGCTAAGATCGAACCCCACCACCTCAGAAGCAGCGGCAGTGCACGAGGCTGGCGGCGGCCCGAGCGAGCTGCGCGCAAGGGGCCGGCGGCTGACGCGGCAGCGGCGCCGGAGGGCAGCCCAGCGCCCCCGTGGTTGACGGCTCCCCTGCTGGCTCCTAGCCTCGTGTTCGCGGTGAGCAGCTATGTCGAGGTGTGGGGCCGAAGCGGTCGCGAGCTTCGAGCGCTCGACTCGGAGCGATTGACCGTCGGAACTCTCGAGTCGAACGACGTGGTGGTGGACGCCGACGGCGTTTCACGCGTCCACGCCGTGCTCGAGCGATTCGGCGACACATGGTGCGTGCGCGACCTCGGCTCTCGCAACGGTACGTTCGTGAACGGAGGAAGGATCATCGGCGAGCGAGCCCTGCACTCGGGCGACGAAATCGTCCTCGGACGACTCCGCATGCTGTTCCACGGCCCCGCCGGGGGGAAGGAGACGGCCGCAATCGCAGAGCCGCCGCCACTCACGCCGCGCGAGCGCGAGGTGCTCCGGGCGCTCTGCCGACCGCTCCTGACGGGCGATGCGTTCACCGAGCCGGCGTCGATCCGAGCGATTGCTGCGGAGCTCGTTGTCTCCGAGGCGGCGGTGAAGCAGCACCTTTCTCGCCTGTACGACAAGTTCGATGTCGGCGCACACGGCGAACGGAGACGCGTCCAGCTCGCAAACGCGGCGGTCGCCCGCGGCGCGGTCAGGTTCGGCGACCTCCGTCGCCCGGTCTAATCCGGTGCTCCTGCGCGATCGCTACGAGCCCATCGAGGTCGTCGGACGCGGCGGCGAAGGACGAGTGCTCCGCGCAATGGACCGCCAGCACAACCGCCAAGTCGCGCTCAAGATCCGCCCTGCCGTTGCGGGAGCGGCCAGGGACGAACTTCTTCGCGAGGCTCGGGTCCTCCTGTCGCTTGATGCGCACTCGAGCCTGCCGCTCGTTCGAGACGACTTCTTCCACGACGACGAATACGTGATCGTCATGGACTGGATCGAGGGAGTGGACCTCGACCGTTTGCTTGGACGGGAGGGCACGCCGGGTCTGGCACCGTCCACAGTCCTCCGCCATCTAGCGCAGGCGGCCGAAGCCCTCACGTACCTCCATGCTCACAATCCGAGCGTCGTCCATGGCGACGTCAAGCCGGCCAACTTGATCCTCACCGAGCATGGCCGCATCGTTCTCGTCGACTTCGGGATCGCTTCGACGGGCGACCGGGTTGTCCGGGCTGGAACCCCCGGATTCACCGCGCCCGAAGTCGCGGCAGGCAGACCGCCGACGCGCTCCTCCGACGTCTTCTCGCTTGCCATGACCGCGTTTACGCTCCTCACGGGGGCCACGCCTCGAAGGGGAACACCCGAGTGGCCATCCGGCCTCGACAGCGAGCGGCGGCGTGTGTTCGAAGCGGGGATCAGGCTCGGCACGGCGACCGACCCTTCGAGACGCCCTGCCTCGGCCGGCGAGCTCGTCGAGCGTCTTCGTTCCCGCTGGGAAGCCGACGTTCCGACCGGCGTGGTCACTTTGTGCATGACCGACATCGAAGGCTCGACGGCGTTATGGGAGGCGCACCCGCATGCCATGGCGGCGGCTATCGCCCGCCACGATGCAATCATCGCGCAGGTCGTCGAGGCACGCGGCGGTCGCCTCATCCAGTCGATGGGCGAAGGAGACTCGACGGTCTCGGTGTTCACGGGAGCCGGTGACGCCGCGCGCTCCGCGTCCGAGATCGTCGGACGGATCTCCGAGGAACCGTGGCCCCAAGGAATCACGATCCGCACGCGCGTCGGCCTGCACACGGGCGAGACCAGCAGCCGAGGCGGCGACCGGCTCGGCCCGACCGCGGCGCGCGCGGCGCGCGTCCGGGCATTAGCAGACGGTGGTCAGGTGTTCATGTCGCAGGCAACTGCCGAGCTCGTCAACGGTCAGCTTCCGGAGGAGTACGCCCTGGTGGATCTGGGCTCCCACACGCTGCGTGGGTTCACCGGCCCCGAGAATGTCTTCGCGCTCTCGGCGCCCGCGGTCCGCGCGCCTCCCTCGCCCGACGTCTGCCCCTACCGTGGCCTGCTCGCGTTCGAGCCGGACGACTGCGGCCTCTTCTTCGGTCGAGAGGAGGTTTTGAGCAACCTTCTGCATCGGCTCGCGTCGGAACGATTCGTCGCAGTCGTCGGAGCGTCGGGTAGCGGCAAGTCGTCGCTCGTTCGAGCGGGCGTCATCGCAGCTGTCCGCCAGGGACGGCTCACCGGCGTGTCGGACGCAGGGCTCATGACGCCCGGCGCGAACCCCGCCGACGGGCTGCGCGCTGTCTCGGACGACGACCTCTTGGTCGTCGACCAGTTCGAGGAGGCGTTCACCGCCTGCCGGGACGAGTCGCTGCGGAGGCGGTTCTTCGAGCAGCTTCTGGCGTACCCCGGCACGGTCCTCATCGCGCTTCGGGCGGACTTCTACGGACATTGCGTTACCCATGATGGCCTCGCGCAGCGCGTGTCCCAGAGCAACGTCCTCCTCGGGCCGCTGGCAGAGGACGAGCTGCGGAGCGCCGTCGTGGCACCGGCGGAGGCGGGCGGTTTCACTCTGGAGCCAGGCCTCGTCGAGCTGGTTCTGCGCGATGCTGCCGGCCAGCCGGGGGCCCTACCGCTCTTCTCGCACGCGCTGATGGAAACGTGGGCCCGGAGGGACGGACGGACGCTCACGCTGGCCGGCTACCGGGAGGCGGGCGGCGTGTCGGGGGCGATCGCCAGGACGGCCGAGGAGGTCTACGAGCGGTGCAGCGACGACGAGCGCAAGCTGATGCGGCGCGTCTTGCTGCGCTTGACGGAGCTCGGGGAAGGGACCGAGGACACCCGCCGACGCGTTCCCCTGAGCGAGCTTCCGTCGGGACCCGAGTCGCCTACGTCGGTCGCGGGGCTCATCGACACCTTGACGGAGGCAAGGCTGCTCACCCTCGACGTGGGCACCGCCCAGGTGGCGCACGAGGCTCTGATCCGGGAATGGCCCAGGCTGCGCGGATGGTTGAACGAGGATCGCGAAGGGCTCATGGTCCACCGGCACCTGACCCGGTCGGCGAGTGAGTGGAGGACGACCGGCCGCGACCCGGGAGAGTTGTACCGAGGGGCGCGGCTCGCTGCAGCGCTCGACTGGGCGGCCGGACGCGACGACCTCACGGCCGGTGAACGATCATTTCTCGACGCGAGCCGCGCTGCCGAGGAGCGCGAGCTGAGGGACGCGCGTAGGCGCGCCCGGCGACTCCGTGGGCTCCTCGCAGGCGTCGCCGTCCTTCTGGTTCTGGCCCTCGTGGCCGGAGCGGTCGCGCTCGCGCAGCGGCAGAACGCCCGAGAATCGGCGACCCGTGCCCAATCCGGGCGGTTGGCCGCGCAGTCCAGAGAGGTCGCCGGGACACATCCCGATCTCGCGCTGCTGCTCGCGCTCGAGGGGGAACGCCTCGACTCCTCCGTCGACACGCGCGGCGCGCTCCTCGGTGCGCTCGAGCACGGATCCCGGATCCGCGCCTGGCTCCATGCATTCGACGTTCCCGTGATCGCGTCGGCGTTCAGTCCCGCCGGCGACCTCTTTGCCACCACGACGATCGAAGCGACGACGCTCTGGGACACGGCGACCTGGAAACCGGCCGCCCCGCCCCTGCGATCGTCCCAGGGCGGGTGGGAGGAGGGCGTCGACTTCAGCCCCGACGGGCGCACGTTGGCGATCGCGGGGCGAGAGGGCCGTGTCGAGCTCTGGGACGTCCCGACGCGGAAGAAACGCCGCGAGCTCGTCGACTCGGGGGCTTCGCCGGACGAGCCTGCGCTCGCCGCCGTTCGGTACAGCCCGGACGGCAGGCTCATCGCGGCCGGCGCGAAGGCGACGAACCATGTCACGGTGTGGAACGCGGCGACCGGCCGCGTGGTCGCCGGGCCGATCATCACCAACCCGCCGGGGTCGGGCGCTCAGTCGATTTCGTTCAGCCCGGACTCGCGGCGGATCGCCGTCCCAGGTGCTCCCGGGACGGTCGGAGTCTGGGACGTGACCACCGGGCGGCGGGTCGGAACGCCGCTCGCAATCGGAACCGCCGACGTGGAGGAGGCGATCTTCGCCGCCGGAGGCCGGATCCTGATCGCGAGCGACGACTCAGGCTCCGTATCCGTCGTCGACGCCGCGACGGGACGACCGATCCGCCGGCCGCTGTCGGTCGGCAGCAAGCCTGCGGCCGCGCTCGCCCTGAGTCCGGACGGACGGCTGCTGGCTGCCGCATCCTTCGAGGGCTCGGTCTTCGTGTGGGACACGAAGACCGGCGAGCTGTACGGGACCCCGCTAACGGCCGACACGGGCGCGGTCAGCGACGTCGTTTTCAGCCCCGACGGCCGCACGCTCGTGAGTGCGCACCTGCGTTCCGCGGTCGTGTGGGACATGAATGGGGAGCAGGCGATCGGAGCGCCGCTGGGCGGTCCGACCGATCTGACCACCGACGTGTCGTTCAGTCCCGACGGCAGGCGACTCGCCGCCGGTCGGTTCGACGGGCACATGGTCCTCTACGACACGGCCACCCGACGACGAACTTTCCGGATCGAGGTAGGTTCACCGGTTACCGCGGTCGCTTACGCGCCCGGTGGAAGGCTCATCGCCGTCGGAACGCTCGACGGACACCTTCGGCTCTTCGATCCAACCAGCGGCAGGGGCGTCGGCGCCTTGCTCGATGGGCGAAAAGCCGTCGTCTGGCAGGTTGCCTTCAGCCCTGACGGACAGCTACTCGCGGCGGCCGTGGACCCGAACGGCATCGACGGCTTCTATGCGCAAAAGCGGCAGGGCGAGGTGCAGCTCTGGAACGTGCGCACACGGACGCGCGTCGGGCGGATAGCGCCCGGTGCCGGATCGGTGCTTGCCTTTGCCTTCGACCGGACCGGGACGTTGCTGGCGACCAGCAGCTATCGCGGACAGGTCGCTCTCTGGGATGTCGCCACCCGGGCCCGCCGTGGCAGAGCGATCAAGGTCTCGGATGAGGGCTTTCTGAGCGTCGCGTTCGATCCGAACGGGAGCGTCGTCGTGGCCGGCGGTGCAATCGGGCCGGTCCGGGCGTGGCGGGTCGCGGATCAACGGCCGGCGTTCCCTTCGCTCACCGGGCACACCGGTCCAATAACCGGGGCCTCGTTCGACCGCGCTGGTTCATTCCTCGCGACAACGACCTTCTTTGGCGCGACCCGACTCTGGGATCCCGCTACGGGGCTTCCCTACGGGACCGAGCTAGCTGGAAGCGCGAAGCCCGGCTCGCTCGAGCCGCAAGGCGGCCCTCCGGTCCTGCTGCTGCGGAACGCGTTCAGCCCGGACGGGAAGCTGCTCGCCGTCGGCGGTCTCGAGACCCTTGCGATGCTGTGGGATGTCGATCCGGCGGTCTGGCGCCGGCGCGCGTGCACGATCGCAGGGCGCAACCTGACCCGGGAAGAGTGGACGCTGTACCTGCCGTCGGGGACGCGCTATCGCGCGACCTGTTCGGAGTGGCCGATCGGCTAAGCCAGTCTTCCCGGGGGCGCCTCTCCTTGCCGAATGGACAGAAAGTGTTCCCTCCGGGCGAGCACGGACGCGCGGGCGCGGAGATTGTGCGCCGCCGCGCCCATCGAGACCCTTGAGAAAACGGTCTCATGGGAGGTTCGCAATGAAGTCGACACGTGCATACTCGCTTCTGGCGGCAGCTGTCGCCGTGCTTCTCGCCCTCTCCGGTACCGCGGCGAGCGGCATGTCGGAGCGTCCCGTCTACAACCCTCCGCAGAGCTACTACGTCGCCCTCGGGGATTCCATGGCCTACGGCTTCCAGCCGACCAAGGCGAACGCGCCGGCCTCGGCGATCAAAACGGGCTATGTCGATCTCTTCGCCGCGCATCTGCGCAAGCTCTCGTCGAAGATCAAGGTCGTCAACTACGGATGCCCGGGCGAGTCGACGGTGACCTTCGCCCGCGGTGGCTGCGACTGGCTCAAGCACGGCGGCAAGCTGCACGATGCATTTCGCGGCTCACAGCTCAACGCGGCCCTGTCGTTGCTGCGCGCGCATCCCGGGAAAGTGAGTCCGATCACCATGACGCTCTGGGGTGCCGACCTGCCGCTCCCGCTGTCGCATAACGCGAAGCGTGCACCAAGCGCGATCGCGTCGTTCGCTTCGCGTTTCAACGCAGTCCTTCGACAGCTTCGGGCCGCCGCGCCCCGCGCTGAGATCATCGTGACCGGAGCGTGGAATCCCGAGGCGGATCGACTCGCACGCTCGGAGCCGTTGTACCGCTCGCTCGATGCGGCCATCAAACGAGCCGCGACGGCGTCGCGCGCGCGTGTGGCGAACATGTTCGCGGCGTTGAATGGGAGCGGGAACCTCAAGAACCAGCAAGCACGAATCTGCCGGCTTACCTTCATCTGCTCGAAGGGAGATCCGCATCCGACCGACGCCGGCTACCGCGCCATGGCCGACGCGTTCATTGCGGCATCGGGTTACCCGCGGAAACCGTAGAGCGCCTGCTGTGGTCCTTAATCGGACTGACGCAAGGGATCGAATCGGCCGCCGGGTGGGCGGCCGATCCCTAGGTGTTCATCACGCACCCTTCGACTCGCCCGATAACGTCGCGCGACTAAGTCGGCGTCGAGGACATCCCGTCGCGCTGAACGGCTCAGGCTGCGACCGTTTCGTTTGTAGCCGCGATGTCGGGTTCACGATCGAAGTCGACTGGCGGGGCCGCGGCCTCAGCCGGCCCGCATGTACCTGATGTGGGTGACTCCCGGCGCGCCGACCGCCTCGACCTGCTCGAGCTTCGGTGCGGCGTCGCCCAGGTTGTCGAAGAGTCGTGCTCCGCCCCCGAGGAGGATCGGCACCACCGCGACGACGACCTCGTCGAGCAGGCCCGCGGCCAGGTACTGCTGCGCCACCGAGGCACTGCCGCCGAGAGAGACGCCCTTGTTGCCAGCGGCCGCTCGCGCTTGCTCGAGCGCCGACTCGATCCCGTTCGTGACGAAGTGGAACGTCGTCCCACCATCCATGCGAAAACGCAGCGCCGCCACCGCGAGCGCACGCAGAAACAACAGATACACGAGCGAGATCAGCAAGAAGCGCCTCCACCAGATCGCGAACGGGAAGCGCGACTCTACGGCCGCGGGCGCCACCAATCCACGC
>JBKPMS010000207.1:0-15943 GCA_046732275.1 Actinomycetota bacterium
TCGTCGCGGTCGCGCTCGCGCTCGCGGCCGCGGCGTTCGTCTGCTTGACGGTCGCTGTATCGGACGCCTGTGTCGTTGCGGCAGCCACCGGAGCAGCGGCCGCCGTCTCAGGCGCCTGCAACGAGGTTGCAGCCGGGCTGCCCGTCCATGCCCAGTCCCACACCCACGTGCAGGCACACGCCTTGGTCGGAGACGAACCCGGCGCTCTGGTCGCCGTTCGTCCACGTCCAGCGCCAGATCCAGTGACCGAAGACGGGCTTGATCGCATCCGGCGGCTGTGTCGTCACGGCTGACGGAGGCGAGGACCAGTTCCAGTTCCAGTTTTTCCCGTCGGTCGAAGCGGCGGTCGTAGGGACGGGCGCCGATCCGAGCGTCCATGTCCAGGTCCAGGTCCACGCCTGGCCGTTGCTCGGCATGGTGACGGCGCCGGAGCCCTCGACATCGACCGTGACGTCGACGTTGCTTTCGCCCGTGGTCGTCGCCGTTGCGTGGGTCGCATCGGCGTTCGCGGCGTTCGTTTGGCTCACGCCGCGGTTGCCACCCGGGCTGCCGACGCGCACTGAAACGCGGAGGTTGGTCGGCGATACCTGGCTTGCACTCGCAGAGGTGTCGGTTGTTACCGGCGCTCCGGTTGCAGCGGCACCCGCGGAGCCGGGCGTCGACGATTCGCAGTCGCTGCCGCACTGGGCGAGCTGCTGGTCGATTCCCGCGGAGTTGTCGATCGCGGATGCGTTCGTCGCGGCCGGAGTTGCAGGAAGCTGAGAGGTAGTTGCGGTCGAGCTCGGGTCGATGCCGCCCGCAGTTGCGTTCGCCGTGTTCGTTTGAGAGACGGGTGCGGTGCCTCGTCACCCGAGCTCGCGCCCCGGACGGAGACGTTGACGTTCAAGGGCGAGGACTGGTTCGCCTGTGCGTCGGCCGCGGCCTGCGAGCCGGCGGCGCCCGCGGTGCCGGCGCCTGCATTGGCACTCGTGGCGCTCGATTGCTGGACGGGCCCGTCGTCACCGGGGCTATTGACACGTGCTGAGACATTGACGTTCGCAGGCGACGCCTGGGAAGCGTTCGCGGAGGCGTCGGCTTGCGCCGGGGCTGCGTTGTTCGATGCACCCGCTGACGCGCCTGCTTGCGCCGCGTTTGTTCTGCAAAACGCCGCCGCTGTCGCCGGGCTCGTCTACCCGGGCGGTGACGTTCGTGTTCCCGGGCTGAGTCTGAGTGGAGGTCGCGTCGGCGCTGGCTTGTCCGTTTGCGGCCGGAGCCGCAGTGGAAGCGGGATCGGAGCTGGTCGAGAGGATGGCGAGGGGAGTCTCGGAATCACCGGCGCGCGCGGTCGCGGTTCCCGCGCTCGCTGTAAGCGCGACCGCCGCTAGCGCGACAAGCGACCGGCGGATGAACGGTCGATTGCGGGATCCCTTCGTAGCGTCGCGTAGTGCGTCCGCGCGGTCTCCCGCGTTGCTGCTGACCCTGATGCGGCCGATGGTTGACTCTCCCCCGCGCGCGGCACGCGGCGCAAACGAGTCGCTCGGGCGCTAGGTCCGCAGGAACGACGGAGGCTCGAGCTCTTCCTCGGGTGCCGTGAGCGCGCGGACGAAGCTCCGCTGCCGTCCACGGCCGGCGCCTCCGAGGCCTGTTGCGACCACCGTCACCCAGACCTGGCCCGTGAGCCGTTCGTCGATCGTCGCGCCGAAGATGATCTGGGTGTCGTCCGTCGCCGTCTGGCGGATCACTTCGGCCGCATCATTCACTTCGAGGAGGCTGAGGTCGGTGCCGCCGGCGATCGAGAGAAGAATGCCGCGCGCAGCACCGAGCTCGGTGTCGATGAGCGGCGAGCGCAGAGCGCGCTCGGCAGCTTCACGCGCACGGTTCTCCGCGCTGGAGGAAAAGCCGATGCCCATCAGCGCAGTGCCGGAGTTCTCCATGATCGTTCGCACATCCGCGAAGTCGAGATTGATCAACCCCGGCAACGTGATGAGGTCGCAAATCCCCTGCACGCCCTGGCGGAGAACGTCGTCCGCGATCTTGAACGCGTCGAGCATCGACGTCGACTTGTCGAGCACCTCCAGCAGGCGGTCGTTGGGAATCACGATGGTCGTGTCGCACTCGCGTCGCAGAGCTTCGATGCCGGACTCCGCCTGTGCGCGTCGTTTCGTTCCCTCGAACTTGAACGGGACCGTCACGATGCCAACGGTCAGCGCGCCGAGGCTCTTGGCGACCTCGGCGATGACGGGCGCAGCACCCGAGCCCGTGCCGCCGCCCTCTCCTGCCGTCACGAACACCATGTCGGCACCCCGGAGCGAGCTCTTGATCTGGTCGTGCGACTCCTCCGCGGCCTGGCGGCCGACGGCCGGATCCGAGCCGGACCCGAGCCCTTGCGTCAGCTCCCTGCCGATGTGGATCTTCGTCTCGGCATCAGAGAGCTGAAGTTGCTGGACGTCGGTGTTGACGGCGACGAAGTCGACCTGGTTGATCCCGGCATCGATCATCCGGTTGACGGCGTTCAAGCCGGCGCCGCCGACGCCCACGACCTGGATCCGTGCGAGGTACGAGCCGAGCTGACCCGCAATCGCGCGATGGAGCCGCGGCGCGGGCTCGAGCATCGGCTCGAAGTACCGCGCGGCGGGCGGCTCGCGGACGACCGGCGGTGGTGGCTCCGGGATCGGCTCCGGAGCCGGCTGCGGCTCCGGTTCTGTGGGCTCCGGTGTCGGATCGGGACGCGGCGGCTCGGGCGTGTCGATCTCGTCCTCCCACGTCGGGACGTGGTCGACCGTCGCCTCGTCCGGCTCCTCCGTCGGCGCGGCGTCGACCTCGCGCTCCTGCTGCCGCTGAGCCGCTTCCGTTGCCTTGAACAACTCGGCGAGCGGGCCCTCACGCATGCTCGCGCGCTTTCGCGCCATTGAGCACCTCCTTCGCCAGGTCGCGGTAGACCTCGGCTGCCTCACCGCTCGGGTCGTAGCTGAGGACGGACTGTCCCTTCACCGGCGCCTCCGCGTAACGGATCGTCTTCCGGATCTTGGTGTTGAACACGAGGTCGCCAAAGTTCTCCTTGAGTATCTCGACCGCTTCCTTGGAGTGCAGCAGGCGCCGGTCGTACATCGTGGCGAGGATTCCCTGGATCTCGACGTCGGGATTCAGGTTCTCCCGGATCATCGAGAGCGTGTTCTCGAGCTGGACGAGCCCGCGGAGGGAGAGGTACTCGCATTGAACCGGCACGATCACGTCGTTCGCGGCGACGAGAGCGTTGATCGTCAGCAGGCCGAGCGACGGCGGCGTGTCGATCAGGATGTACTCGTACGAGTGCTTCACGGTCACGAGCGCCTTCTCGAGAGCCCGCTCGCGCCCGATCATCGAGGAGAGCGCGAGCTCGGCGCCTGCGAGATCGATCGAAGAGACCGCGACGGGGACCTCCGCCTCCCGGATGATCTGCTCGATCGGGAGCCTGTGGACGAGCACGTCGAACATCGAGCGTTCGATCTCGTCTGGGTTCCAGCCCTGGCTCATGGTCAGGTTGCCCTGCGGGTCCAGGTCGATCAGCAACACGGAGTGGCCCTTCTCCTTGAGCGCGACGCCTAGGTTCAGCGTCGAGGTGGTCTTGGCGACGCCGCCCTTCTGGTTGGCGAATGCGATGACGCGGCCCAGAAGTGGTTCCGTGTTAATGGGTGATGACCGTGGGTTGGGACGCGGAAGCAGGCGTGAGAGCCGCATGTGGCGATCTTTCGGGCCAGGATAGCGGGTTCCTTCCGATATCCCGCATGATCATGGGCGTCTCGGACGCCGCCGAGCGCGGCGCTGGTCGCGGGCTAGGCGCTCTCGATCGCGACGCGTATCCGCATCGTGTAGGCGAGCGAGACGCCGGCGTTGCTGACCAGCCTCGCATCGCACCTCGCCGGCCCGGCGCTCGGCACGTTCAGCGTCTGGCGTGTACGGCCGCGGGCGAACGCTTTGTTCACGAGCACCTTCCCGTCGCAGACGACCTGCGCCCGCGCGCGGATGCCCTTCCGCTTCGGCTTCGACATCGTCGCGGTCACCGTGATGTGCCGTCCGGGGCCGAGGAGTCCGAACGGGACGCTGAAGCGGTCGTGCGGTACGAGCGTCCCGCGCCGCTTGAGGACGAGCGGAACCTCTGGTGCGGCGGGCAGCGGCTCAGTCGGCGTGCCGAGCTCGGCAAAGAGCGCCGCTTTCAGCGCGTCGTCCGGAGGCGTGAGCCACGGGATGCTGTACCGCATGCCGGTGTGGATGTATGCGTAGTCCTCCGCGAAGATCTCGCCGATGCTGTGCTCCCAGCCGAGCGAGTAGTCGAACGCGACGCGGCGGCTCGCGAGGAGCGAGGCCATCCCTCGGCTCGTCCACCACGTCGGTGTGCCGTTCAGCTCGCGGACTCCCGGAACGCGCCACGCCGTGTCGAGGTGATGCCCGTACTCGTGGAGAAGTACGCTCTCGAGGAGCCTGCTCTTGCCGGCAGCGACGATGATGTTCGCGGGGCCGGAGCGGCCTGTGTAGCACGCCGCCGCTTCCTGTCCACCGCAGAGCGCCGGAATCTGCGGCTCGGGGACGATCCGGATCGTCACGGTGCTGATCTCGTTGCCGTGCGCGGCAGCGCGCAGCACGGAGGCGTACCACTCGGTGTCCACGTTCGGCGCACGGACGTCGAAGGTGATCGCTCGGCCCTGAGAGTCGCGCGATGTGACGAGGGCGGCGTCGGCGGCGGCGGCCGCAGAGAGCGCCAGAGTGAGTGCCGCGACGAGCGCAACCAGCAGGCGGCGAGGGAGCACGGCGCCCATCGAACCAGAGTTACTTAAGAAGTCGCTCGGCCGGATGTAAGGAGTCGGTAAGCGTCAGCCGCTGACGGCGGGGGCCTGCTTCAGGCCGAACCGGCGAAAGAGAGCCAGAGCACCCGCGAGGGCGACCACGGCGGCGCCGACGACGATGACGAGGCCCTGGGCAGCGACCGCGAATGCGAGGGCCTCACCCTTCGGGATCCCCGCGATGATCAGGATCGCAGCTCCTGCGCCGGCCTGGGTCGCGGCGCCCGCCGGCGCGATCGGCAGGGCGGCCGAGGCCGCAGACGCACACAGGAACGCGAGCGCGAGCGGGAACGAGGCGCCGATCGCGAGAGCGTTGAACAGGACGAACACGGCGACGCCGCGCAGCGCCCACGAGACCGAGATCAGGAACCATGCCTGCGAGGCAGAGCGATGGCACGCCGTGTGGTCCTTGAGCCAACGGCCGACCTTCCAGCGGCTGACGAAGTCGAGCCGCGCGAGGCGCGGCAGGAAGAGCACGAGCAGCGCCGCGGCGACACCCGCGGCGGCGACGAGCGCAAAGCCTGCCTGGACGCCGCCCGAGTGTGAAGCGGCAGCTGCGATGGAAGCCATCGGGGTCAGGGCGGCGCTGTCGAGCAGGCCGACGATGATCAGCGTCAGGCAGATGGCACCGAGGCCCGCTGTTCGCTTCCCTGGGCCACGGCGGACGACGGCGATTCGGATCGCCTCGTCGAACCGTCCCGGAAGCGCAACGCCGCCGACGGATGCGGCACCGCCCGCCGCGGCGAGCGTGAGCGCCTCGGGCCGCTCGTCGGCGCTGAACAGCCGCTGCCAGCCCCACGCCTTGAAGGCATAGGCGAAGAGGAACAACAGGCCGGCCGCGACCACGAGCAGGGGATCGGCGTTCGCGAGCGGCCAGCCGGAGTGAACGAAGTGCATCGTCGAGAGCGCCGCTGCAGCGAGTGCAACCGTGATGAAGGCGGCGTTGAGACCGATTCGGGCTCTCCGAGAGCCGAAGACGCGACGGGCTCTCACAATGTGCGGGGAATGCGGGATTTGTGCGAGAGCCCTCGACAATTGCATGGGAAAGTCCTTACGTTGAAGACGGAGCCGGATAGTGCGGCCCGGGCCGAGTTCGCCGTGCGAGCCGTCAGTCCTCGGGCTCGCCGTCATCGTAACTCAGTGACTCTAGACGTCCGATCAGTCCCAATCCACGAAAGTACAGTTTGTTCGAGCGGGGGTAGTAGCAGATATCGTTTGCTTCCCTCGTGCCGTAGGCCAGAAACCTCATGCCGTCGGGGCCGGCACGGAAGAAGTGGGCGATTCCCGTGCTCGGCGGACGCGAGATGATATGTCCCTCGCGGACGTGATGGTCGACCCGGCCGTGTTCGGCGCGCTGCGGCGACGGCCACAGCTCGAGTGTCCCGCCTCCTTCGAGGATGACGAAGATCTCTTCGTCAGCCGAGTGGCAGTGCGGCGGCGCGCCGGAGCGTCCCGGCTCGAGGCGGCCCCAGTTCAGCCCGCTCCGGACGGCTCCGGCCTGGCGCGCGAGCAGCACCCACTTGCCGACCTCGCCCTCGTAATCGGGCTCCGCGTCGGCGAGGTTGACGATGTTCGGCGGCCTAGGCGACGGCTCGGGCCAATCGAGCGTCGGCTCGGCTTCGAACGGCGGCGGCTCCTGGCCGACCTCCGTCCAGGTCGGATTGAGCCAGTACCGCTTCGCGTTCGGGAGGTAGGCGCCGGGTGTCCGCATCCGGTGGCCGAAGGCGAGCACGGTCAGCCCGTTCGGCCCCGCGCGGAGCGTGTGAGCCTCGCGCATCGCGACGTGCACGATGCAGTCGTCGGCACGGATCTCATACGTCTTTCCGTCTTGGCGGGACACGCCTGATCCGTCGACCACGAAGAAGATCTCCTCTTCGACGGGATGTACGTGCTCCGGCGTCGGGATCTCGCCGGGAGCGAGTCGGATGCGACGCACGCCCACGCCGACGGTTCCGGCCGCACGGCCTAGGTCGGTCCACTCGGCGCGTAGGTGGTTGTGGTCGAGCCGGTACGGCTTCACCTCGTCCCAGTGGGTGATCACTCGAGCCCCTCGCCGTCCCAGTAGTCGAGCGCCTCGATCCGGCCGATCACACCGACGCCGCGCCAGAAGAGCTTGCGCGAACGCGGGTACCAGCAGATGTCGTTCGGGTCACGCGTGCCCCAGGCGAGCAGCGTCAGCCCCGCGTCGCCGCCGCGAAAGGCGTGCGCGACGCCGGTCCCCGGCGGACGAGCGACGACAGACCCTCGTCGGACAGCATGCTCTTCCGGCTGATCGGCGAACTCGGCGGCCCCGCGCGGCGACGGCGTCAGTTCGAGTGTCCCCTCGCCGTCGAGGACGACGAAGATCTCCTCCTCGGCCGAATGTGCATGCGGCGGCGCCGAGAGCGTGCCCGGTTCGAGCTCGAGATGGCATAGGCCTGTCCAACGCGACCCGGCGGCGCGCGCGAGGTCGCGGCGGCGCCGACCGCCGCGCACGGCCGGCTTCACGTCCGCGGCGTTGAGGATCGTCGCCGGACGCTCGTCTTCCGGCTCGGGCCACTCGAGCGGCGGCTCGCGGTCCCACGGATGGCCGTCGTTGTGCACCTCGATCCAGCCCGTGATCGACCACATCGTGCCGCCGCGTGGGAGCTCGCTGCTCGTGAAGTACTCGCGGGGGCCGAACGCGAGCACGTCGAGGCCGTCACCGCCTGCGCGGATGGTGTGAGCCTCATGGAAGTTCTTGTAGATGATGCAGTCGCCCGTCCGGATCTCGTACGCCTTCTCGTCCAGCCACGTCATGCCGGAGCCCGCGAGGACGTAGAAGATCTCCTCCGACTCGCCGTGTACGTGCGCAGGCGTCGGCATCTCACCCGGTCTGAGCTCGATGCGGGCGACACCGCTGCGGTACGAGCCTGCCGCCGTGCCGAGATCCGACCACGTCCCGGCCATCTGCGCGCGCTCGCGCCGTCTCTTCTCGACGTCGTCGAAGTGCGTGATCCCCACGGCGCGCGACTCTACGCCACCGGTTGAGCGAGAGCCGCTGCACAGCGTTCGACCGCTTTCTCCGCGCGTTCACCCCCTTCCAGGCGCACCCACGCCTCGGCTGCCTGGACGAGGCCGCGCAGCTCCTCGAGGACGGCGCCGGGGGGTGCGCCTTCGCGTTCGAGCTGTTCGATCCGGTCGAGCCGGGCCAGCACCGCGCGAGCCTCGTCCATGCCACGAAGGTAGCCGCCGAAAGCGCGCGTCTCTGTAGACAGACCGTGCCTTCTTAGACTTCGAGCATGGCCGCTTGTCCGAACTGCGGCGAAGAGAATCCGCAGCGCGCCCGCTTCTGCTGGTCGTGCGGAACCGCTCTCGGTGAATCGCCGCGCGCTGCGACGGAGGAACGGAAGGTCGTGTCGGTGCTCTTCGTCGACCTCGTCGGCTTCACCGCCGCATCAGAGGAGGCGGATCCCGAGGACGTGCGGGCGCGGCTGCGTCCGTATCACGCGCGCGTGAAACAGGAGATCGAGCGCTTCGGCGGCACGGTCGAGAAGTTCATCGGCGATGCGGTGATGGCCGTCTTCGGGGCACCCGTTGCACACGAAGACGACGCGGAACGGGCCGTCACGGCAGCGCTTCGCATCGTCGATGCGATCGGCGAGCTGAACGAGCAGCATCCAGGCCTCGAGCTGGCCGTTAGAGGCGCGGTCAATACCGGCGAGGCCATGGTGACGCTCACAGCCCGGGCTGCCGAGGGTGAAGGCCTCGTCGCGGGCGACGTGGTCAACACCGCTTCCCGTCTGCAACAAGCGGCTCCGGTCGGCGGGATCGCAGTGGGCGAACCGACCTATCGCGCTACGCGTCAGCTCTTCGACTACGACGAGCTCGAAGCGGTCAAGGTGAAGGGGAAGACTGACGCGGTCAGGCTCTGGCACGCGAAAACGCCGCGCCGCCGCTTCGGCGTCGACGTGGAGCCGGCGCCGCGAACGCCGCTCATCGGTCGAGACGACGATCTCGCTCTGCTCCGATCGACGTATGCGCGAACGCTTCGCGATGCGTCGACGCAGCTCGTCACGATCACCGGCGAGCCGGGTGTCGGCAAGACACGCCTCGCTACCGAGTTTCGGAACTGGTTGAACGACCAGCCGGAGCTCGTCTTCTGGCGACAGGGACGCTCACTGCCGTACGGCGAGGGAGTCACGTTCTGGGCGCTCGGCGAGATGGTCAAGGCACATGCCGGCATTCTCGAATCGGCGGCGCCGGACGAGGTGCTGGCGAAGTTGAAGGTCGCGGTCGCCGAGGTTGCCGAGGACGAGTCCGAGCGAGACTGGCTCGAGTCGACCCTCGCTCCCCTCGTCGGCGCCGGAGAGACGGGCGCCGCGGCCGACCGCGAGGAGGCGTTCACCGGCTGGCGCCGATTCATCGAAGGCGTCGCTGCGCAGAGGCCGCTCGTGCTGCTCTTCGAGGATCTCCACTGGGCGGACGAGGCCCTGCTCACATTCGTCGAGCATCTCGTCGACTGGTCGAGCGGCGTGCCGCTGCTCGTCCTCAGCACGGGCCGGCCGGAGCTCTACGAACGCCGGCCGGGCTGGGGCGGCGGAAAACGGAACTCGAACACGATCTCGCTCTCACCGCTCGGCGACAACGACACGACTCGCCTGATCGCGGCGCTCCTGCGTCAGACCGTCCTCCCCGTCGAGACGCACGCACGCCTCCTCGAACACGCGGGCGGCAATCCGCTCTACGCGGAGGAGTTCGTCCGGATGCTCGACGACCACGGCATGCTGTCCGCCGCGGGCGGCTTGCGCGATACCGAGATTCGCGTCCCGGACACGGTGCAGGCGCTGATCGCTGCGCGACTCGACACGCTCCGACCCGAGCGCAAGACGCTGCTGCAGGACGCCGCCGTCGTGGGCAAGGTCTTCTGGGCCGGCGCGCTCGGAGCGATGAGCGCGACGGACGAGACGTCGGTGCGAGAGGGTCTGCACGAGCTCGCCCGCAAGGAGCTCGTTCGCCCGGGCCGGCACTCCTCGGTAAAGGACCAGGCCGAGTACTCGTTCTGGCACGCGATCGTTCGGGACGTTGCGTACGCGCAGATCCCACGCGCCGTGCGCGCGAGCAAGCACGTCGCCGCTGCCGAGTGGATCGAGGCGATGGCGGCCGAGCGGGTCATGGATCACGCGGAGTTGCTCGCGTACCACTACGAGCAGGCGCTCGAGCTCTCCCGCGCAGCAGGCGTCGCCACTGATGCCGACATCATTCGTTCGGCTCGTCGCTCCCTCGAGCTGGCGGGCGACCGAGCCACGTCCCTCGACCTCACGAAAGCTGCGACGTACTACCGGCGCGCACTCGCCCTTTACGAAGACGACGAACCGGGACGCGCAGAGGTGCTCGTGAAGTCCGCGCTTGCGAACCCCGAGTCGCTCGACGACGCGCAGGACGAGCTCGAGCAAGCTCTCGCCATCTACCGGTCCGTCGGGAACGAGTTGCGGCAGGGCTGGGTGCTCGTCCACCTCGCGCAAGAGTCCCATGTCCGCGGCGAGGCGGCACGCGGCGACGAGCTGCTGTCGCAGGCGATCGATCTCCTCGAGCGCCATCCTCCGGGCGAAGAGCTCGCGGCTGCGCACACGCGGAGAGCGGCAAGACTCGCGATGGGCAGCCGCCCGCGCGAGTGCCTCGGTGTGACCGAGCGGGCGCTCCCCGTCGTCGAGGCTCACGGCCTCCGGCGCTACGAGGCACGCCTCCGGCAATACCACGGCGTCGCACGGTTCGAGCTCGGCGACGAGGAGGGGCTCGCCGACATCCGCTACGGCGTGGAGCTGGGCCGAGAGCTCGGTGATCTGCTCACCGTCGCCTTCGGCCACAGCAACCTGGGGACGCTGACGCTCACCCTTTCGGCTCAGAAAGCTGCCGGCATCTACACGGAGGCCGTCGAGTTCGCCGAGAGTCGCGGAATGGGTGGAACCATCATGTGGCTGAGAGCGGAGCGGACCTGGACGCTCTACGACCTCGGACAATGGGATGAGCTCCTGCGTGAGGTCGCGACGATCGAAGACTGGGCTCGTCCGCGTGGCGGCGGTGGTTACATCTCGGCGATCGCGCTGCCGCAGAAGGCGCTGGTGCTCGTGCAGCGCGGCCGGGTCGCCGAGGCGGCGCCTGTCGTCGGCGAGTACCTTGCCGGCGCCCGCGAGGCGAGGGATCCGCAGGTACTTGTACCGGCTCTCTCGGCAGCTGCTGCGGTCGCGGTCGCAACGGGCGACGTGCTGGAGGCCTCCGCGCTCGTTCGCGAGGCCGAGACGAGTTCGCGCGGCATTCATCGGTCGCGCTACCTCGCCGACCTGGTGTCAATCGCCGTCGACGCGAATGCACTGGGCGTCGCGGAGGCGTTCCTCACCAGTAGCGACCACGCAACCGGCCGACCCGCACACGTTTGGGCTGCGGCTCGGGCCGTCTTCGCCGAGGCAACCGGAGACACGGAGACTGCACTCGCCCTCCACGATCAAGCCGCCGCCGGCTGGGCGGAACAGGGCTCCATCCCGGGGCGGGCGAAGTCGCTGTTCGGCGCGGGCAGATGTCTGCTCGCCCTCGAGCGCCCTCGCGAGGCGACGCCGCGTCTGCACGAGGCGCGGGAGCTGTTCATGCGTCTCGGCGCGCGGCCTACGGTGGCGGCAGTCGACGACTCGCTCGCCCGCGCGACGAGCGTGAGCGCCTAGCCCGCCGCGACAGCCCGCCCCTCGGCAATCGTGGGCCTCGGACGCAACCCGAGGATCGACTCGTCGAGGCCCGCGACGAGCCCCGCGCGATCGCCGGAGAGCAAGGTCTCGACGAGCGCGCGCCGGACGACGTCAGGATCCGGGTCCCCGCGTAAGCGTTCCTGAACTTCGGCGCGCGTCCGCGGCGTGTCACCGAGAAGGACGGCGCCGCGGACGGCCGCAGCCCAGAGGCCGTCGTCGCCTCCGAGGAGTGCGGCGATAGACGCCCTGAGCTGCTCGGCTCGGAAGGGCTCGGTCTGAAAGAGCGAGAGCTCCCACCGATCGAGCGCCTCACCGAGCTCCGGATCGTCGTCTGCGAGGGCGAGCCGCGGGAGAAGGTCGGCGGCGAGCCCGGCCCTGAAGGAGTCGAAACGGGTCGGCTCGCCCGCGGGTTGCGTCGCCGCAATCGGAACCGCCGGCCGGATCCCGTACGGCCTCCAGTCGAGCCGCTCGAAGATCACGGGCCCGGCCGCGACCGGCGCCGCCGTCGCGAGGCGAATCGCAGTCACCGCGTCGGCAAGCTCTCCCGGCGCATCCGGTGGCTCCGCCGCACCCGACTCGAGCGCACGCTCCAGCTCGAGGATGCAGAGCCGGTCCGGCTCACGGCCGAAGTCAGCCGGTAGGAGCCCGTTTGCCTCCGGCCAGAGCTTCGCGAGCTCACCGGTGGCGGCAACCCGAAGGCGTAGCCCTGTGCCGAGGTCGAACGTCACGCCGCCGGTCGTGATGCCGACGATGGGGGCGACGGCGCCGTACCGGTGGCCTTCGCCGAAGAGCGCGCGTTCGAGCTCGGCGTATGCATGCGAGAACGCGCCGTCGTCCCAGTCGAAACCGCCGCAGAGCTCACCCGTGCGCGTCAAGAGGGGCAGAAGGACGCTCGTGAAGAGCGCCTCGTGCTCGCCGGCCCGCGGCCCCGCGTGTGCGCGCGCGAAGATCGCGGCCGCCGGCTCGCGCTTCAGCTCCTCGACCGCGAGCCGCGCATCGGGACGCGTACGAAGGGTGTGTGCCCGCGCCTCGATGAACGGCTTCACGAGTGGGCGGTACTCGTACAGCGACGGTCGATCGTGCGAGTTGTGCTCCTCGAACGCGAACGGCAGCTCCGCTCCGCGCTCGATGTCGAGGAGGAGCGCACGGAACGACCCAAGTGTGAATCCACGAAGAGCCTCGAACAGGTTCGGAGCGCGCACGACCACGACTCCGGTTACGCCGTTTGCGGATCCTCTCCTCTCTGGCACTCGGGACACCAGTACGCCATGCGCGCACCGTCGCCTTGAGGCCAGGACCGGATCGGAGCGCCGCAACGCGGACACGGCCGACCCTTGCGGCGATAGACGTGGCGGCGTCCCTGGGCGCCTTCGAGCCGGTCCTGCATCAGGCGGTGCGCGTGTTCGAGTGTCGCTCGCAAGTGCGCGTCGGAGACGTGTCGAAGGGGTTGCCAGGGGGAGATGCGGGCGTGCCAGAGCGACTCGGCCTTCCAGGCGTTGCCGATTCCGGCGACGAGACGCTGATCCAGGAGCGCGTCGCCGACCGCGCGGTGCTGGTCCTCCCGGTGGAAGCGAGCGACCATGCCGGCGTAGTCGGGCGGCTCGGCGAGGATGTCGGGGCCGAGCCTTTGCGCGATGCCGCGATCGAGCTCGAGCACTGCTCCGTTGAACATGGCGCCGACGTAGTCGTCTCCGCGTAGCACGAGCCACGGCGTCCCGAAGATAGGCGCATCGCGCCGGAAGACGCGCCAGCGTCCCTTCATCCGGAGATGGCTGCGAAGGACGACGCCGCCTTCGAAGCGGAGGAGCAAGTTCTTGCCGATTGCGTCGACGGCTTCGAGCCTGCGGCCATCGAGGCGCGGCGCGAGCTGCTTCACCGCCGCGCGCGGATGCGGCGTCTCGACTCGAACGTTCTGGCCGACGAGGACCTGCAGACGGCGCGCCGCCCGATGAAGAGCGTCACCTTCGGGCATGCTCCAAGGGTATGTCGCGTCGTGCTCGAGCAGCAGCGGCGGGAGCCGTCGGTGCCCTCGTCTGGGGCTTGCAGGAGCCGCTCGATCAGCGGGTGTTTCGCTGCAGGTACTCGGACCTCGAGTTGCTCGGGCGCGGCAATCGTGCACTCGGGCTTGCGATCCACGGCGCGAACGGCGCGGTGTTCGGGCTCGTGTTCGACGTCGTGCGTTCGAGGGTCAACGTCGAACGGCGCCGGCTCGCGCTCGGGCTGGCGCTGGCGGAGCACGTCGCCCTGTGGCCGCTCATGAGCGTGGTCAACCGCTCACTGGTGTCCAACCCCCGAGCGTTCGCTCAGTCGGCGTACCGCCACGCCCTCTTCGGTGTGATCCTCGGGCGACTTTCGTAGCACCGCGTCCTTTGTGACAGGCACGCGGACATGGCCGTTCACAAGGCCGCTGCGTGCAGCGAAAACCGTCGCGTCGTCACACACTCGGCACACTTTCGTGACACTTTCGTATGCGTGCCTGGCACCGGGTGGGTACGTATTGGGCACGGCCCCGGTGGACGCGGCCACGGGTACGGGTGCCGGTGGTTCGGGCGACGCTCAATGCCGCGCGGCGGTGAGGGCGACTGCTCCGACTCCGGCCACGGCGACCGCGCCCACCGCGCCGGCGCGGGCAATACGCCGGGCGGCACTCGGCTGCGGCGGTGGTGACGCGGCATGCTCCGGATACGGGGCGCGCGGACCGCCGGAGCCCTGATCGCGTGCGAGCTGGATCACCTGTACGACGTGCAACGCCCGGCGATCCGTCAGCTGCTCGATCTGCGAACGGCACGAGAAGCCGGCTGTCACGATCAAGTCGTCGGGCGACGCCTCCCGCACCTTCGGCAGGAGGACGCGCTCCGCACACGCCACTGACACGTCGTAGTGCGAGCGCTCGTATCCCCAGGCGCCGGCCATGCCGCAGCAACCGCTGTCCGGCACTTCGACTTCGACGCCCATCGCCTCGAGGAGCTTCCGATCCGGAGCGACTCCGCCCGTCGCATGCTGGTGACAGTGCTCGTGCAGCACGGCCTTGCGCTGGAGGGTCGGCGGCTCGTATCCCTCCTCGACGAGGAGCTCCGCGAGGTGAAACGTCTGCTTGCTGAGTCGACGCGCGTCCTCGTCCGTCGGGCGCATCTTGACGAGCTCGTCCTTGAACACCGCGACGCAGCTCGGCTCCACGCCGACGACCGGCGTTCCGGCCCGGATCTCGTCGCGCAGCTCGCCCACAACCCGCTCGAGGTACCTCGCCGCCAGGTCGAGCATCCCGTAGTCGTAGAGCGGCCGCCCGCAGCAGAGGTGGCCCTCCGGGATGACAGCGCGGAAGCCTGCGTCCTCGAGCGCCTCGACTGCCGCGACACCGACCTCGGTGTGGAAATGGTTCGTGAACGTGTCGGCCCAGAGGATCACCTTCCGGCCGCCGGGGTTGTGCGTTCCCCGTCGCGCGTACCAGTCGCGCAACGTCACCGGCGCGAACGGCGGCAGGTGCCGGTCCGGATGGGCGTCGGCCGCGAGCTTCGCAAGAGAAGCCAGCGGCTCGCGCTGCGTGACGAAGTTCGCAACGCCTGGAAGCTTCGACGCGAACCGCGCCGCCCGGTCGATGAGCCCGAATGCGTACGCGTGCCTCGGTCGCAGGCGGCGCTCGTAGTGGTGCGAGAGGAACTCCGCCTTCAGCGTCGGCATGTCGACGTTCACCGGGCAGTCGTTGGTGCAGCCCTTGCACGAGAGGCAGAGATCGAGCGCGTCGAGCACCTCGTCTGAGCGCCACAGCTCGAGCTCCTCGCCGTTCACCATCTCCCAGAGGATCCGCGCGCGCCCGCGCGTCGTGTGCTTCTCCTCGCGCGTCACCATGTAGCTCGGACACATGACGCCGCCTTTCGTGTGCCGGCACTTGCCGATTCCGACGCAGCGGAGCGCGGCGTGCTCGAAGCTGCCGTGGTCGCGCTCGAAGGCGAAGTGCGTCTTCAACCGCGGCGGCGCGTAGTCCGGGCCGAGCCGCAGATTGTCGGTGATCCGATACGGATCGACGACCTTGCCCGGGTTCATCTTCCAGTCCGGATCCCAGATGGACTTGAACTCGCGGAATGCGCCGATCAGCTCGTCGCCGTACATCTTCGGGAGCAGCTCCGCGCGCGACTGCCCGTCACCGTGCTCGCCGGAGAGCGACCCGCCGAGCTCGAGCACGAGGTCAGAGGCCTCGTCGAGGAAGGAGCGGAACGTGCGGATCCCCGGAGCACTCCGGAGGTCGAAGTTCCAACGAGCGTGAATGCAGCCCTGGCCGTAGTGACCGTACAGAGCGCTGTCGTAGTCGTACTTCTTCGCGAGCTGCCGGAGCCCACGCAGGTACTCACCGAGCCGCTCAGGCGGAAACCGCTGAGTCCTCCCACCCCTCATATGTGTCCGGCTTTCCCGGAATGAAGGCCGTCGCGCCGAGGCCGGCTTCGCGCACCTCCCAGA
>JBKPMS010000208.1:0-5335 GCA_046732275.1 Actinomycetota bacterium
GACGGAGTCCGTGCCGTTCAGCTTCGGCGACCAGAGCGGCCTCACGCTCGGCACCTGGTACGCCATCCCGTCGGGGTAGCTGATGAACTCGATGTAGCCGCCCCACGGCGTCTGGAAGTACTGGATCGTCTGCCCGGCCGCCGGACCCTGCTCGAGTGTGAACGGGCCTGCCGGCATCTTGCGCACGCCCTTCTCCGCCATGTACTCGACCGCCATGTCGATGTCGGTGACGTAACAGGCGACGTGGTGGCCCGACCAGTCGGAGTTCTTCGGCATGTCGTGCCGCTGCCCGTCCGGCGCCGAGTACTGGAACAGCTCGATGTTGGCGCTGTGGCCGATGCGGAGCATCGTGATCTGGTCGATCGACGCCGTCTCCGCGACGTCGACGACGCTCGCCACGAACGGCCCTGCCGGGAACGGACCGAACGTGAGCGGCGCCTCTGCTCCGAGGACGTTGCCGAACCATTCGATCGCCTGGTTGATGTCCGGGACGGTGATTCCGACGTGGTCCAGGCCGACGAGCCCCAGCTGCCCGCGACCGGCGCCCGCGAGGGCCTGCTCGGCGGCCGCCCGCGCACCGGCGGCACCGACGATCGGAGCGGCCGCTGCCGCGCCGAGCACGGCCGCGCCCTTCGAAAGAAATTGCCCTCGCCGCATTCTCACTTCGTCGGCCACGCGTCACCCCCTGGATTCGTGGCGCGCACTCTCTCAGGTCGGCGACGGCTTGTCGACCCGGTCAATGTGGCTGCTCCGCGCGTGCGACTTCGTTGATGGTCTGCATTGCCACGGACGCGCGTGGGTAACCGATATAGACGGCGAGCAATGTGGCCGTCGCCTCGAGCTCCTCGGGCGTCACTCCGTGGTCGAGTGCCCACCGTGTGTGCCCACGTAGTCGCTCTTCGACGCCGCCCTGCGTCATGAGCGCCGCGAGCACGACGAGGCTCCGGTCGCGCAGGGAGAGGCAATCGTCGACCACGCACCACCCGCTGCGTGAATAGCCTCGTTGGCCATCCGTTCGCCGACGGTGCGCTTCAGCTCCTCAACGGCCTCGTCCTCGGGCATTCGAAACTGGCTCGCGTATGCAGCGCGGCCGCGGGAGACGCGATCGCCGCCCTCACTCATTGACTTCGGCGTAGAAGCACTCGACGGCGAAGTCGATCCATTCAGGCGCGTCCCAGGTCGAGTACGCCGCACGGATCTCCGGTGCGAGCTCCGATTTCACTTCGTCCGCGCTGCGTCCGTCGGAGGCTCGCTGCACGCGCTCGCGGACGTCCTCGAGATATGAGCGGACTTCTGCGATCAGGCGAGCATCGCCAACCTCGCCGTGTCCTGGAACGACCACCTCCGGCTCGAGCGCCTGGAGCTCGCGAAGGACCTCGATCCACTTGGTGCCGTTGACGTCAGTGTCGTCCGGTGGGAACCAAGGAAAGATCGGGAAGAGGCGATTCTCGACGAGGTCGCCCGTGAACAGGACGTGCTGTTCCGGCAGGAACACGACCTGGTCGCCGCGGGTATGGGCGAGCCCGACCTCGCGGAGCGTGATCGTCTTGTCGCCGAGGTCGAGCGCCAGCTGACCGTCGTAGACATCGTCCGGATCGACGAGCTCGACACCCTCGAGCTGCTCGGCCGCCGCAGCACCGAACGTCCGAAACATCTCGACGTACGGCGCGCCCTTCTGCGTGAATTCCTCGTGCTGCGCGCGGTTGTAGACGATCCTGGCGTCCCCGAATGCCTGCGCGCCGAAGCCGTGCTCGGGGTGGAAGTGGGTGATGGTGAGGACGATCGGCTTGTCAGTCAGCGCTCGAGCCTTCTCGAGGACTCGGCGGCCGTTTTTCGGGCCCATTCCGGTGTCGACCACGAGAGCTTCGCGCTCGCCGACGATGATGCCGATGTTCGGGACGAGCGGGACTCGAAAGTCCGGGATCACGTGCACGCCCGGCCTGATCTCCTCGGGGGCGACGTCGGCGACAACGGGCGCCGGCGGGCCTTGCGTCTGCGCACCTTCGGTCATGTCTTCTCCTCCTTGCTCTTGGTCGCGTCGAGTGCGAGCGCCGGCTCCGGCGCTGCCTTGGTCATAGCGGCGAGTACGCGCGCCGGCGTGAGAGATTCGCTGCTGAGCTCGCTCGTTATCGATCCGCGTTCGAAGACGAGGACGCGATCGGCGAGCTCCGCGAGCTCGTCGACGTCAGTCGACACGAGCAGGACAGTCGCGCCGCCCGTCGCGAGCTCGCGAATCTCGCCGTGGATCTCGGGTCGCGTCGCGATGTCGACGCCCGCTGTGGGATCGTCGAGCAGGAGCACTCCTGCGTTGGACGCGACCCAACGCGCGACGAGCGCCTTCTGCTGGTTGCCGCCCGAGAGCGAGGAAACGACCGAGTCCGGATCGGCCCGGATGCCTACGCGTTCGAGCAGCGCAGTCACTGCGGTGCGCTCCTCGCGGGCGTTCACAAATCCGAATCGCGTGTGGCGCGAGAGCGATGGCAGTGTGACGTTGTGGCGGATGGAATGGCTCGGGAAGGTGCCGAGGCTGCGGTCGCCGGGGAGAAAGCCGACCCCGGCTTCGACTGCAGCGAGGGTGTTCCCGGACCGGAGCCGGCGGCCGGCGATCTCGAGAGTACCCGCCGAAAACGGCACTGCGCCGCAAACGGTGAGCAGTAGTTCGCGCGCACCCGAGCCGGCAAGCCCTGCGAGGCCGAGGATCTCACCCCTGCGCGCTTCGCACGTGACGTTTCGCAGCCGCTCCCCGCATAGGCCGGCGGCCCTGAGGACGACGCGGCCTGCGTCTCTGCCTACGGACCCGGAAGCGCTCCTCACGGCAGCGCTCTCCGGCACGAGAATCTCGACGAGGGCCGCGTGTGACGCCTGCCCGCGTTCCAGCGCGGCGACGACGCGTCCGTCCCGCAAAACCGTCACGGCGTCGCACAACATCTCGATCTCGCTCAACTGGTGCGAGACGTAGAGGACGGACACGCCGCGATCGGCGAGGCCGCGAACCAGCTCGAGTAGAAGCTGCGCCTCATGCGGTGAAACGGTCGCGGTGGGCTCGTCGAAGATGAGCACGCGGGCGTCCAAGGAGAGCGCGCGCGCAATCATCACGAGCCGCTGTTCGATCAGCGGCAGCTCACCAACGCGGCCGTCGACGGGCAGGTCGAGCGAGACCGAGGCGAGCACGTCCGTCGCGCGCCGGCGGAGCTCGCCCTCCCGCAACACGCCGGGTCGTCGACGTGGCTCGTGTCCGAGCATGATGTTCTGCGCCACTGTGAGCGTGGGCGCGACCGCGAGCTCTTGCGGCACGGACGCGATTCCTCTGCGCAACGACTCGACGGGCCGGCCGAGCGGAAGCGGGACGTCGTCGACGAAGACGCGACCTCTGGTCGGCTGCACCATTCCGGTGAGGCACTTGACGAGCGTCGACTTACCTGCACCGTTCGCGCCGACGAGCCCGAGGACTTCCCCGGCGCGTAGCTGGATCGAGGCACCGTCGAGCGCCACAATGCCGCCGTAGCGCTTCGTCAGCTCGACTGCGTCGAGCCGGACACTGCCGTCAGCGGCCAATCGTCCCTCGCCTTCGTACGGCGACACCGGCGACGGCGACCAGGAGGACGATGCCCTGCACGAGCGCCGCGATCCAGGACGGCTGGTTCATCATCGTCAGACCGGTCGAGACCATGTCGAGCAGGAGCACGCCGAGGTAGCTGCCGAGAACGTTGAAACGAAGTCCTCCACCAAGGGAGAGGCCCAAGAAGGCCGCTGCGTACGCCGGCAACAGGTAGCCGGTACCGAGATTCGGGTAGTACTGGCCCGCCGACGACGTGACGAGGACGGCGGCCAATCCCGCCGTCAGGCCCGCGAGCACGAAAGCGAGCATGCGTACGCGCTCCACCGGCACTCCGGTCAACCGCGCAGCTGCGGGATTGTCGCCCACGGCGCTCGCGTGCCGGCCGTAGATCGTCGCGCGCAGGACGATCAGGAAGATGAGTGCGACGCCGGCGGCGATGATCGCCCGGAGCGGGATCGTTGCGACATCGGTCGTAGCGATCTTCAGGTACGAGCCGGAAAGGCCTTGGAAGATCGCCGTCTTCGTCACGGCGAGCTCGATCGCCGCAGCGATCGAGCCGATCGCGAGCGTGGCGATGAAGGACGGGATCCGGACGTAGGCGACTGCAACACCGTTTGCGAGCCCGGCGGCGCCGCCCGCGCCGATCGCCAGCGCCACTGCCGCGCCCGCACCCCAACCGTGAAAGGCCATCACGGACACCCCGGCGGCGCCGGCGAGTCCTGCGACAAAGCCAACCGAGAGGTCGAACTCGCCGATCACGAGGATCGCCGTGACGCCGACCGCGAAGACGCACGCCACAGAGGAGTCGTCGAGGATCGCGCGTGCGTTGTTCCACGTCAGAAACGTGTCCGGCCGCGCGATCGCGAAGAAGACGAACGCTGCGATGAACGCGACGAGCAAGCTCCAGCGCTCGGCCAGGCCGCGCACGGCGACGCGCGCTCCGATCGTCCGAGGCCGAGCGAAGCGCCGCTCGTGCGCACCGCTCATCTGCTCAGTTTGCATCTTGCTTACAAGCGGGGCAGCGGCGGCCTGATCGCGCCGCAGCCCCGCTTCTAGCGTCCACTATCTCGCCGGTAGCCGATACAGCTTCTTCCACTTCTTGACGAACGGCGCAAGCATCGGGGCGGTCCGGTACGGGTAGCCTCTGCGGGCGTTCGCCTGGTTGACGATCGTCATCTTGTAGGCGTACTGGCTTGGTGTTCGTTTCGCGATCCGAGCACTCGTCGCGAAGTGCCGTGCGAGCTGGTCGATCGCGATGATTCCGCCCTTCTGGTACTCGGCTACCTCGAGCACGGCGAGCCCGGTCGCAGCTTGCGGAATGGAGGACGGGATGCCGTGGAGCGAGTAGACCCTGATGGTCTTACCCGAAGCACGAATCGCAGGAATCGCGCCGGTCGGTCCGAAGTCGCAGCAGCTCCAAATCGCCCTCAGATTCGGGTGGGCACGGATCATGTCGCCGACGGCCTTCTGAACGTCAGGCACGCTGTTCGCGACGTCGGTGTCGTGGCTTGCGACGATGTTCCAGCCGTTTGTCCTTGCTGCCGCCACCATCAAATCTGCGGCGATCTTCGCGTTGAGGAACTGCGGCAGGTTGATCGTCCCGATCTCGGACCCGCGCGGAATCGAGCTCTTCATCCGGGCGAGCAGAAGCCTGAACTCCTTCGGTGGGCTGAGGAAGTACTCGCCCGCAAACAGCGGCGACGAATGCGTCAGCGTGTGCGTGTCGATCACGGGGATCCGAGCGGCCTTCGCGGCACGCAGGCCGCTGGCAATCAC
>JBKPMS010000209.1:0-13305 GCA_046732275.1 Actinomycetota bacterium
CGTCCGCGCTGACGAGTGCACACGCGGAGGCAAATGACCGAACGCCGTCAAAGAACGACAGAGAGTCTCACGTGAGCGTCACGGTTTCCGCCGTCGACTGGTTGCTCGAGTCAGAGGAGCCGGGGATCGTTGCGCAGGCAAAGCGGGACCTGCTTGACGAGCAAGCCCCCGCTGAGGCGGCTCGGGTCCGCGAAGGCCCGAAGGTGCGCACGCTGCTCGCAGGGCAGCACGCAGACGGCAGCTTCGGGACACACGTCTACGCGAAATGGGGCGGTGCCCACTGGCGGCTCGTCTCGCTCGTCGAGCTCGGCGTCCCGGCCGGCGAGCCACGCTGTCTCGCCGCCGCGGAGACCGTCCTCGCCTGGCTGACCGGCAGGAGCCATCGCGACCGCATCCAGGTCATCGACGGGCTCACGCGACGCTGCGCGTCGCAGGAGGGCAACGCACTCGCGGTTTGCTGCCGGCTCGGCCTAGCCGACGACGCGCGTGTCCGCCTGCTCGCGGAATCGCTTGTCGAGTGGCAGTGGCCGGACGGCGGCTGGAACTGCGACAAGAAGGCGAGCGGCTACCGATCGTCCTTCAACGAGTCGCTGCCGCCGATGTGGGCGCTGCACGAGTACTGGGCGGCGACCGGCGAGGCGTGGGCGCGGGAGGCCGCCGAGCGCACCGCCGAGCTCTTCCTCGAGCACCGCCTCTTCCGCGCGCTTGCCACCGGCGAGCCGATCCTCGAGTCGTTCGTGAAGCTGCACTCCCCGCCTTTCTGGCACTACGACTTCTTCCAGGCGCTCGTCGTACTCAGCAGGATGGGGCTCGCCGGGGATCCGCGTGCGACGGACGGCCTCGACCTGCTCGAGGAACGAAGGCTCGCGGACGGTCGCTGGCGCGCTGACGGCCGCTGGTGGAAGGCGCCGGGCGCGAAGGGGAGCAACGTCGAGGTGGTCGACTGGGGCTCCGGGCCGAACGAACTGCTGACGCTGAACGCGCTCCGCGTTCTCCGCGCCGCCGGCCGCTCCTAAGTAACGGGAACGCTCGCTCCGATGCTCGTCCAAATGTGAGACGCGTTAACTCGCCGTGTCCACCAAGGGGAGGTTTGCTTGTGAGTTTCGTCAACCGTAAGGTTCTGGCCGCCACGGTGACGGTGTCAGTCGCCAGCTTCTTGGCCTTTGGCATGGCCTTCATCAGTTCGGCGGCTGCGGCAGGCGCGGACGCCACATACCTCGTCGTCGCGCCCAACGGCAATTCGACTGCCAAGGCCTCCGCGAAGGTCGCCGCCGCAGGCGGGACCGTCGTGGCGAACTACAGTCAGATCGGCGTTCTGGTCGCCCGTTCGGCCAACCCGGACTTCGCGACCGCAGCCTCCGGTGCCGCGTGGAAGCCGTCGCCTCGACGACCGGTCTCGCTACTCCGCTCGGAGACGACGAGACGCTCGAGATGGTCGACTCTGCCGCCGTGGAAGCCATGGGCAATCCCACCGGCGAGCCGATGTTCGGCCTGCAATGGGACATGACTCAGATCGATACGCCCGAGGCGAACGCGATCACCACCGGAAGCCCGGATGTCGTCGTCGGCGTGCTCGACAGCGGGATCTCGAGCACGCATCCCGACCTGGTCACGCAGATCGCGAAGGACAAGAGCGCGTCCTGCCTGGGCGGCGTCGTCAACACTGCGGGGGCCGCCTGGAACCCGACCACGTCCACCCACGGCACGCACGTCGCGGGCACGATCGCAGCCGCGATCAACGGCGTCGGCATCGCTGGTGTAGCCCCGGGCGTGAAGGTCGCGTCGGTGAAGGTCGTCAATGACGCGGGATTCATCTACCCCGAGGCAGCGGTGTGCGGCTTCGTCTGGGCCGCCGACCATGGGATGCAGATCACGAACAACAGCTACTTCATCGATCCATGGGAGTTCAACTGCCGCAACGACGCGCGTCAGCGTCCTACCTGGCGAGCCGTGCAGCGCGCAATCCGGTACGCGCAGAACAAGGGAGTGCTCACGGTTGCGTCCGCGGGCAACTCGAATGTCGACCTGCAGCAATAGTTCGTCGACAGTGGCAGCCCGGACGACGGTAGCTCCCCCGTCGAGATGCGCGAGATCAACGGGGCGTGCCTCGACCTGCCCGCGGAGGCGCCGGGAGTCGTCACCGTGTCTGCCGTTGGCACTCAGCGTCTGAAGAGCTACTACTCCTCCTACGGGCAGGGCGTCGTCGACGTCTCCGCCCCCGGAGGAGACACGCGGCAGCCAAACCCGGCGGTCTCGACCACTGCCAATGCAGTCCTGTCGACCACCATCAACACGGCGACGAAAGTGAACGGTTGGGGCTACCTGCAGGGCACGTCGATGGCGAGTCCCCATGCCGCCGGCGTGGCAGCACTCGCCCTTTCGGCTCATCCCGGCCTGCAGCCGGCGTCGCTTGCGGCGTTCCTGGAGCGGACCGCCGAGGAGCTGCCGTGCCCGGAGGGCGTGTACAACCCGCGCCCAGGGCTTCCGCAGTACCTGGCCGAGTGCACCGGCGGGACCCGCAACAGCTTCTATGGCGCGGGCGAGGTGAACGCCTTCAACGCTGTGAAGTGACCTAACGGAAGCGGGGTCGCCGGGAAGGGATGCTGTCCTGACTCCCGGCGACCCCCAAGCCGTCTGCGAGTCACAAGGCGACTCGCGGAGGCGGCTGACTACTGCTGTAGTCGCTGGGCAAGGCGTCGCATCTCTCGGTCGTGCTTCGTCTGAGCGTCGAGCAACACGTCGACCGCCTCGCCGAAGAGCGACTCGATCTCTTTGCGTGACATCTCTTCGAGGGAGGCGGCGAACCCTTCTGGCCCGCCTTCGAGTCGGACATCGCAAAGGAACGCCAACTGCTCACTTACTTCGAGCTCTATATGCGCGGAGCATAAGGCGCGTGCGGAGCGCGGGTGAGGAACCGGGAAGCCGTCCCCTCTGCGCGTAGTCCTCAGGTGCGCGAACGCTCGGCGAGGAACCGATCCCAGTCGAACGATCCCTGACGGATGAAGCGCACAAGCTCGAGCTCGTTCACGGTTAAGTCCGGTGATCCGCCGGTGTCCTCGATCTGCGAGCGCAGATGTTCCTTCACTGCGGAGGCCGTGAAATTCCGTAGGAAGTGTCTGATCCCCTTCATCTGCTCGCTCCTCGGTCGGTGCGCCCCAGATTAGGGGGTCTTGTCGTGCGCCTCTTGGGCTACGACTCGCCTTCCCAGTAGTCGACGGGCTCGCCGTACCGCGTCGTGAAGATGTCGTCGTCCTTCGCGTCCTTGGTGAGGACCTTGGCGCTGTCCGGGAACTCCAGAACCTCGGGAGCGATCCTCGTCGAGAGCATCAGGACACGCACAGGCTCCTCGGTCGCGTTCCATATCTGGTGCGCGCCGGCGCCGCCGCGCACGAAGCAGGCGACGTCGCCTTCGACGAGCTCGCGCTCCCCTTCCGGTGTTCGCAGTGTCGGGCGGCCGCGAAGGACGACCAGCCACTCTTCGTTTGCGTGATGGAGGTGGTAAGGCCAGAGCTTCTTGCCCGGATCGACGTCGTACACGTTTCCGGCGAAGAGCTCAGCGCCGATTCGCTTGGAGATCCCAGCCTGTCGAATTCGGAATCCCTCGTGCTCCAGTTCCGCGTCGCACGCAATCGTGAACACGTTGGTGATCTCCACGTCCGTCAGGCTACGCGTCGTGAAGCGCCAGCCGCAACCAGCCGGTTTAGAGACATTCCTGCACGCATGCACAGGCTGCGCTCTGGCCGCGCACGATCCCCGCGTTCGCGACCATCTCCGTTAGCCGTCGCTCTGGCGAGGCGCATATCACGGCCATTGCTGTTACGTGCCACTTCGTCATCTCGGACTACTCGCGACGAGCCTCGACATCGAACTGCGGCGCCGGGCATGAGGGACCGGCCCGGTGGGAAGAGAGCGATCGTGTCGCGGAAGCAGCCGCATGAGCGTGTGCGTCCGCAAATCGGAGACGTCATCGAGATCCGAACGCCGCGCGGACTCGCGTACGCGCAGTACACACACGAGCATCGGGAGCCGCCGCGGCACGGCTCGCTTCTCCGTGTCCTTCCCGGTCTTTACGACCGACAGCCTAAGGACCTCGCATCGCTGGTCGAGCAGGAGGAGCGCTTTAGTGTCTTCTTTCCGCTCGGTGCAGCGCTGGCGCGCGGAATCTTTCGGATCGTCGGGAAGGCTGACGTACCGCTGTCGAAGCAGCGATTCCCGATCTTTCGGTCGAAGACGCCGGCAGGGACCATCTATTACTGGGACGGACGACGCGAGTGGCGCGAGACGTGGTGGCGTCGCACACCCCGTTGGCGTCGAAACGCGATCAACGCGATCTTGAACGACACGGCTCTCGTTGAGCGTGTCAGCTCGAATTGGAAGCCGGCCGACGACCCATAGTTCCTCGCCTCGCTCAGAGGTTTGCGGAGCACTGGTGCAGGCGACTCGCTCTCTCGACAGACCAGAGTGCGACGGTGCACGGGCTCAGGCGAAGTAGTCGGCGAAATCCCAAGCGCGCAACTCGCCGGGCTCCAGGCGGATGAGTAGGTCGTCGCCTGCGGTCGCGGCGTACCGCTCCCCCGCTTCGGGGCCGAGGTAACGCGTGGCTATGCGGCGGACGATCGATAGATCGTCCGACATGCTCAGGCGCGCCCTCGTGCGAAGCTCGAGGCCACGGTAAGGAGGGCGATCCTCGAAGACGACGATGCTCGCGCGTGGATCTCGACGGAGGTGCCCCGCTTTCACGTCACGAGTCCCGGTCACGACGTTGAAGCCGTTGTCCTGCCACTCGTGCCAGACCGGCGAGAGGAGAACCGTGCCGTCCCGCCGGTACGTCGCAAGGGCGGCGACGCGCGGCAGCTCCAGCAGGTCTCCTAGATCGTCCGGTGTCAGCCCTTTGCGCACTCGCCGAGTCTCCCACCGCGGCCGCGAGACAAGCAAGGATGACGAGTCGAGCCGACCTGTGGTCGCCACGTCAGTGCCGCGTGCCGGCTCTTTCGCCGTCAAAGGGGCGGAGGTCAAGATCGGCGACGACCGCAGCGTGGTCCGAGGGCCAGACCCCGTGAGACGGCACATCGCCGGCGAGCCGCGCGCTGCGGACGTACAGCGCGGGGGTTGAGGGCCGGTGGCCGACAAAGATGTAGTCGATGCGCGCGTTCGGCTCGCCCGAAGCGAGTACAGCTGGATTTCGCCTGTCCCAGGTCCATTGGCGCCTATCGGGTTCGGCGTAACGCCACGCATCGACGAAGATCAGTCCCGACACGACCGGCGCCGTCTTGTGCCCCCCGAGGAGTCGGATCTCGTCCGAGTCTGGCTCGGCGTTGAAGTCGCCGGTGAGGACGAGCATCGCAGTCTCCGGCACTTCGTCGATGATGTGCCCGATGAGCGCACGCACTTGTTCGCACCGAAGAGCGGACGCGCCGAGGGTGGCAGCGAGCTGTGTCGTAACGAAGGCAATCGGACTGCTCAGCGCGTCAATGACTGTTACCAGCGCCGTTCTGCCCTCGTCTGCGCTGCTGCTGGGCAAGTCGCAGCTGACTCTGCTGACGATCGGCCACCGGCTGAGAATGGCATTGCCGACCTGCATCCTGGTGTCGGAGATCCGGCGTTGAAAATGTTCGGGCGCGGGTGAGGGAGCCCACGCCCAATTCAGTCCGAGCTCTTTGGACAGTCGTTCGGCCTGATTCTCGTCGGCTGTTGCCCAGACCTCCTGCAGCCCGACGATGTCGGGCGACGTCTCCTCGACAACACGAGCGATCCGCTGCTCGCGCCTCTCCCAGTCGCCGAAGCGCCACCAGAGGTTCCAGGTCATTATCCGCACGCTCGCCAAGCCGACTGTATGCTCGTCGGCACGCAAACCGGAGGAGGTGACGGTCGATGTCAAAACGATAGTTCCGCCCGAGCCGGTCCGGTCCCCGCAGCCGGTAGCGGCCTCCCGTCTTCCATAGGAGGCCCCATGCAGGAGCAGAGCGCGGCCCGCGTAGCGCGGGTCTCGAAGGTCGATGCGATCTCAGTCGCAGGCGGCCTCTATCAGCCGGTTCGACGCCAGCTCGGCGTCCGTGCCTTCGCCATCAATGCCTATTTCGCCTCGAGCCCCGGCGACCAGCTCATCGAGGCGCACGACGAGACCGGCTCGGGCTCCGACGGCCACGCGGAGCTCTACCTGGTTGTTGCCGGGCGCGCGAGCTTCGTCGTCGGCGGCTCCGAGATCGACGCTCCGGCAGGAACGATCGTCTACATCCCGGCTGTGGAGACTCGACGAGAGGCCCGCGCGCTCGAAGACGACACAGCCGCGGTCGTCATCGGCGCTCCCGCCGACCGCGAGCTACCGATCTCGCCGTTCGAGTTTTGGTCACGGCCGAAGGGCCGTACAACGAGGGCGACTATCAGCGCGCGATCGAGATCGTCTCGGAGGGCCTCACTCACTGGCCCAACCATCCGACGATGCTCTACCAGCTTGGTTGCTACCACGCCCTGGCGGGTGAGAGCGATGAAGCGCTTGCATGGCTCGAACGCGCGGCTGCGCGATCGCCGGACGTCCGGGAATGGGCGCGTGGCGACAGCGATCTCGACTCGATCCGCGAACAGGCCCGGTTCAAGGACCTAATGGGTTTCGGGTGACATTCCCGCGATCTAGGAGCGTCGCTAGTCGTCGAGCGGCTTCCCGATCAGCCAGTGGTGGCCGTCAGGATCAGCGACTCGCCCCTGCCGAAGGCCGTACGGCTGATCGGCGACCGGAAAGATCTCGCGCGCTCCCGCACGTATCGCCCGGGCAGCGGCGGCGTCCGGGTCATCCACGATCAGATTGATGCGAACCGTCGTCCCGTCAAGCGACATCGGGCTCAGGTTGAACGCGTCCGGGTTCTCGTCCACGACGAAGAAACGCAGCCCGTCAATCGCCAACTCGGCAACGATGTGCCCGGTCGGTGCTGTGAAGCGCGCTCGTTCGACGGCCTCGAATGCACTGCGGTAGAACTCGATCGCCGCCGTCGCGTTCTTGACAGTCAGCATCGGTGTGAGCGACGACGCGGTCATGGCGAGCCTCACACCGTACGCGACTCGTCCTCGAGCGGACCGAATTTGGCACCATCCGCGCAGTGGCTCGAAGCCTGGCCCAGCGCGTCCACAATCCGCGCGGCCGCGAATGCGGTTGCGATCCCGATTGCTGGTGCAGACGAACTGCTCTGGGCCGGGCGGTCAAGTGGTGGTTCCCAGCACGGTAATTCGGACTGCACCACAAGAGCCGCTGGTCAGCCGAGTAGAAACGCCCGCAGGTTGAGGGCCGCCGCCTCTAGCCAATGACAACCTTCAGGCGAGACACGCTCGCGCGGAGGGCACGCTTCTCCCCCGCGCATCCTCGACCACGACGGAGTGGTTTCGGGCCGAGCGGGAAAGGAGGTGCGGAAACCACTCTTTCGGAGGTTCAGATGCCGGAGAAGCCGACTCTTTTCGTTTGTCACGGGGACGATGGCGGACCGCGGTCCCATCCGTGTCGGCGCGTCCAAGAAGCGCTTCGAAGCGCAGGAATCGAGTATGAGAAAGTCATCGCTGCACACGGCAGTCCGATTCCGTTTCTACGTCGAGGCTCCCGCGATCAGCTATTTAAGGCGACAGGGACAAAGAAGCTACCGACGCTCAAACTTCCCGACGGCACCATCATCAGCCATTCCCGGGCGATTCTGGCTTGGGTGCGCGAGCAACCGGAGCGAGGAGACGCGCTGACGCGAGTCGCGTAAGCGCGATTTCGGGTCAGACCTGCGCACGACGTCGCACGAGCACCCGGCCTTCGTTCCGCTCCGGACGCGCGGCATTGACCGTGGTCGGATTGACGCCCGACCTCACGATGCTCGCCCGACTAGGGTAAGCGGTCATGCGACGCAAGCAGTACCACTCGCCGCGTAGCCCCGGCGAGCCCGCTCGTAACTAAAGCCAGTCCCCGAAGCCCTGCCGCTGGACCTTTACGCGATGTTCTTCAACTTCGCGGGACACGGCCGCGGCGCTACCGCCTCGTAGCCAACGGCGGAACCGAGCGACCAACCGGCGCAAGGCAGACATCGTCCTCCGAGTCTACGTCTCATCACTGAGTATCCCAAGCCGTCCTAGCCGAAGCCGAGGAATCGCTCGATGGACATTCCCGAACGCTGGCCCAGGTGAGGAAACTGTTGCCAAGGGCAATGAATGGACGCAGCAACCTCGCCGTGTCATGAAGGGCCGCGACATCGAGCGCCTCGCGCGCAAGCACCTGTTACCCGTCCTGGCGGGCTTTGCTGCGCGCGGAGGCCTCGTGTACCGGCGACCGGTGCACTGCTTCTTGCACGGGCTGTCGTTCGACACGTCGAGCTTCACGAGCACTCGGATCTTCGTCCAGGCCTTCGTTAAGCCCCTATTTGGGCCGGACGACTACCTCACCTACACCTACGGGTTCCGGCTCGGCACTGATTTCTGGGACGTCGACCATGATCCCGACACCACATTCGCACAGATAGCGGAGACGGCACGTCGCGACGCGCTGCCGTTCTTCGATTCAGTCACGGATGTCGACAGCTTCTGTGCGCTCGTCCCGAAGTGGGCGAACGAGCGACCGCTACGAGTCATGCGGGACAACACGCTCGATGATCCCGCGGTCATGGAGGATCTCGCCTACGCAGAGATCCTGCGCGGACACAAGGATCAAGCGGTGACGCTGCTCGAGGACGCCCTGAGATCGGAACGCGACGACGGCGCGTACGCCAGTGACGACCGGATCGGGAATCTCGAGCACATGCTGGACATCGTGCAACGGCGCGGCCTCGAGGCGGGCCAGGCACAGCTCGAGGAGTGGAGGACGCGGACCATCGACCGGCTCAAGCTCGAGGCGTAAGCAACGAGGCTATGGATGCCGCCGAGTGAGCTGGGACGTCCTTCTCTTGAAGTTTCGGGATCGCGATGTAGTCCCGTTCAACGTTGAGGACGCGAGACGGATCGTCCTGTCGACCAAGGGCGCGCGCGAGACGGAGCCGTGCGTTGCGGAGATCACCCATGGCGGCATAGCCGACATCTACTTCGCCGGTGCGTCTCCCGAGATGCTGTTGTCCGTCTACGCGAGCGGTCGAGGCGTGACAGGCCTCATCTACAGGCTGGCCCGGGAGCTGGAGATGGTCGTGTTTTTTCCGACCCGCGACGGCTGGGGTGCCGCAGTCGTCGAGGCGAGGGCCGGCCAGGAGCTGCCCGATCGGTCATGGAGCGGCTGGCGAGACTTCGACGACGACTTCGACCCTCCCGAGCCGGTCGTGTGTCGCAACGCGGCCGACCTAGAGGCCGCACTCGCCGGGCCATACGGCGATTGGGCCGAATGGGCGCACGGACCGGGCTAGAGCCGCCGGGCCCCTTCTTCTTCGGCGCGTAGCGGGGCGCGGCTCAGGAAAGCACGCGTTCGAGGGCTGCGCGATCCGTTGGCTCGCCGTGCGCGGGCAGCACGAGCTCGACCGGCAGGTCGAGCAGCGGACGGAGCCCTCGCACCACATCGTCGCGCGTCACGTGCGTGCGACCGCCGAGCTGGATGTCCAGCCCGTCGCCGAAGTCGGAGAGCGAGTCGCCGCTGACGATCGCTTTGATCGACGGCAGCCAGAGGATGAGGTCGTTGTCTTCACGGCCCGCGTACGCGTTGATCCCGAACGGCCACGCTCCGGGACCGTGGAAGTGTCCTTCGCCTTCGCCGGCGCGCAGCCAGGCGAGGTCCTCACTCTCCATGCCGCGCACGCGCTCGGGGTCGACGCCGAACTTCTCGACCCAGTCCTGCCAGGTGTCTGCGGGCGGCGTGTGCACCGGGAGGCCGAGGCGGCGGGCGTCGCGCTCGTGGTACGGCGCGGTCAGGACGACGGCGGTCGCGCGCTCGCGCAGCTCGTCGGGAACGGAGAGTGGGTCGAACAACAGGAACTCGTCGCCGAGCTCGATCCCGTACGACGAAACGAGCTCTGGCCACCATTCCTCCTCGTCCCAGTCGGGATGCGGCGATTGCCAATGCCAAACACCAGGCCCCAGCTCACGCATAGGCCGCAATGCTAGGGCATGGGAGAAGACAAATCGCACCGAACGTTTCGTCACCGCCGTGATTGCGCTGTAGCGACAAACCCCTCCACGGGCGCACCGACGTGGGTAGAACGATTAGATGGGATACGCGCTCGAAGCGCTCCTTGCCCCACCGACGATCGCCGCGATGGCAGCAGTCTCATTGCCCGGCACCGGCACTGTCCAGCTGCATGAACGAGTCGCGTTGGTGCCCATCACCGCCGACGCCGCCGACGCACTCAGCCCCGGCGATCGCGCGATCGTCTCCCTTCTTGCTAACTGCCCCCTCCCCATCGCGCTGACGGACCTTCTTCGCGGAACATCGCGCGAGGGCCCCATCGCCTACGTCGAGGCCGACATCTTCGGAGGAACCGGGCAGCAGGCGAGCGTTCTGTGGAAGCTCGGCGAGATCGCGCTTGGTCCGCTCGTTGATGCGGAGCCCGAGAAACTCGTCATGCGCGGGCCCGGTCTGAGTGGCCCATCAATCAGGTGCTACGGCGCATGGGCGTGACAGTCGCACCAGGACAGCCGGACGAGTTCGCCACAGTCGGCCTGGATCGTCACCGACACACCGAGGACTGGCTGGGTGACGTCTAGCGACGACTCCGTTGAACACGCGAGTTCGCCTGGTCGCCCATACTAGGCAGACGACATGGCGGGCGAGATCGACCCGATCGGCACACGGAAGGACGGACTCGACACCTTCCTCGAGGAGAAGCTCGCAGAAGGCTTCACGATCGAGACGCGGACCGACACCCACGCGATCATCTTCCGTCGCCCGAAAGGCCTGCGGCGGTTCACGAGCGGCGACGACCCCGGTCGCTTCGTGGTGGAGGTCGACGAGGTCGGTCGCGCAACGATGCGCCAAGCCGAGCCGCGCCGGTCTTAATCGGACGGAGGAACGCATGCGACGTTTGAACTTCTTGGAAGACGAGCCCTGGGATGAAGTAGAGGACGACGTGAAGCGCGTCCGGTGGTTCGGGCATCCGCTAGACGCCGACATGCTCGGCGCGTCTCTGATCGAGCTTCTGCCCGGAGCGCCAGGAGGGCCGTTACACATGCACTACGGCGTCGAAGAGATGTTCTTTGTGCTTAGCGGAACGCCGGCCGTTCGCACGCCGGAGGGCGAGGAGCAGCTCTCGGCCGGAGACGTCGTCTACTTCCCCGAAGGCCCGGACGGCCTGCACACGTTCTCGAACCCGACTACTGAGCCGGCGCGGGTGCTGGGCATCTCGACCAAGCGGTTCCCTGATGTCGTTGCCTACCCGGAGCGTGGCGTCGCGTGGGTTGCCACACGCCATCCTGAGCGCCCGGTACCAGAGGGCGGTGACGAAGGAGTCATCGCCCGCTTTGAGTTACCACACGACGCGTGAGGCAGCCCTACAGAGGAGTAATTACCCCGCCCGGTCGCTGACGACAGTACGCTCGCCCGAAACGAACAGGACTAGAGTGGGCGGGCGTGGCGCTTCGGCGGATGGACAACGTCGGCATCGTGGTGGAATCCCTCGATGCCGCTATCGAGTTTTTCGCCGAGCTCGGTCTCGAGCTTGAAGGGCGAGCAACGATCGAAGGAGTGTGGGCAGGGCGCGTCACTGGACTGGGCGACCAGCACGTCGAGATCGCCATGATGCGCACGCCGGACGGCCACAGCCGGCTCGAGCTCTCGCGATTTCTTACGCCGCCGCCGGTCGCCGATCACCGCAACGCCCCGGTGAACGCTCTCGGCTACCTCCGGGTCATGTTCGCCGTGGACGACATCGCCGACACGCTCGCCCGGCTCCGCACGCACGGAGCCGAGTTGGTCGGTGACCTCGTGCAGTACGAGGATCAGTATCGGCTCTGTTACATCCGAGGCCCTGAGGGGATCCTCATCGGGCTGGCGGAGGAGATCGGCTAGCGGCTTGAACTTTCGCGACGGGAGACCCCCTCAGGCGTCATTCCGGAACGCTGGCGCAGGCGAGAGTCCTGCGCCAGGTCTCGTCGTCGTTCGTGTGCGGCCCTAGCGGGAGTATTCGACGAGCGACGCGTGGACGCGGAAGTCGAGCGATTCGTACAGCCTGCAGGCCGGCTCGCTCTCGCAGTAAACGATCGCATGGCGGCCACCCTCTTGGTGGAGCCGCTGCAGCGCGAACTTGCAGACGGCCGTGCCAAGGCCGCGGCGGCGAAACTCCGGCCGGACACCGACGGGCTCGAACTCGCCGACTCGGTGCTCGTCGTCGGGCCAGCAGAGGCAGTACGCGGCAAAGCGGCCGTCCGGCGCCTCGACGACGCAGTCGAGCGACTCGCGGTAGGGCCACTCGGCGCGGACCTGCGCGTAGCTCGACTCGGTGACGCGTGAGGGGGCCCACACGTCGCGATGGATCGAGACACGCTCGGACACATCGTCGGCGCGGATCGTCCGGAAGCGGAATCCACGCGGCAGTAGCGGCAGCTCAGGCGGTTCGACCAGCTCGCGCACGAGGTAGTGCAACGCCGGGCCCGGCTGGTTGAACCCGTGGCGCGCGAGCGCTGCCCGCCGCCCGTCGTCGTCCTCGTACGCGAACGCGCTGCGGGCTGCCGGTTCCGAGAGGATCTCATCAAGGAGATGTAGGTACTCCGGATGAACGTCGTGCTCGAGCCGGTCGCGGCCGTCCTTCAACCACGACCAAGCGACGATGCGCCCATCCTCGACCCAGAGACGAATCTTCCACTCCGGCTCCCGGCCTTCGTGCTGACGCAGCCCCCACGCAATGTCTCCGATATGCCGGGGCGCGCGCGGCCCGAGCAGCCCCCACTGCTCGAGTGCGAGTTGCTGCATCGCTGAGATGACCTTCGACGTGAGTCGCACTAGGAGGAGCTTGACGTCAGTCGCTGCAGCCTGGGAGGCGATGAGGTCCGCGCTTCGGTGCGGTCATAACGAGAAAGACCACGAGAGAAAGGACGACCCATGAAACTGACCACCATGACGCAAGTCACCGTCGATGGAGTTATGCAGGGAAACGGCGCGGCGTCGGAGGAGGACCGCAGGGCTGGATTCGAGCGGGGCGGATGGGCGATGGGCGTGTTCGACAACGAAACCCTGACGTTCATCAACGAGACCTACCAGCGCGCCGAGGCGTTCCTGTTCGGCCGGCGCACCTACGAGCTGTTCGCCGGCTCCTGGGGGCCAATGCGCACCCATCCCATCGGCGCGGCCTTGAACGAGGCCCCCAAGTACGTGGCATCGACCACGCTCACCGACCCGGCGTGGGCGGGCACCACCGTCCTGCCCGACGACCTCGCGAC
>JBKPMS010000210.1:0-16174 GCA_046732275.1 Actinomycetota bacterium
ATCTCAGTTCCTCCTCATCGCAGTTGTCTCGGTAGCGTACCCGGGTGCTCATCGAACGGAGCATGCATCCCGGGTACCTCTCGAACGCCTATCTCGTCGCCGACGAGGAGGGCGGGAAGGCGTTGTACGTCGACTCGGGCGCGCCGCTCGAGCCGCTACGAGAGGCTGCCGCCCGCTGGCGCGTCGAGCCGGAGGTCGTGCTGCGGACACACTCGCACGCCGACCACGTCGAGCACGAGGGAGAGCTGGGCCTCCCGGTCCAGACGGAGGCGTCGGAGGCGGGCGGCCTCAGCGTCGAGGCGCTGCCGACGCCCGGACACTCGGATGACATGGTCGCATTCGTCGTGAACGGCGAGGCGGTCTTCACCGGCGACACCTTGTTCAAGGACTCGGTCGGCGGCGGCAACTTCGAGCAGATCCGCAGCTCGGTCATGGATGTGTTGATGAAGCTTCCACCGGAGACGCGCGTCCTGCCGGGTCATACCGACGAGACGACGATCGGCCGCGAATGGGACGAGAACCCGTTCATCAGAGTCTGGCGCGGGGTGGAGCCTGAGGGCAACGAGGCGGTCCGCGTCGGCGGGGAGGAAGCGACGCTGATCGTCTGGTCGCCGGACTACGACGGCGGCGGCAAGGCGTGGGTGCGCTTCGGCGACGGCCGCGACGCGATCGTCGGTGGGTCTCGCGTCGAGCGCGGCGGCTAGCTGCGAAAGAAGTCGGCGAGCCGCTCGCCTTCCTCCTCGACCTCGGCTCGTTCCTGCCGGGTCAGGCGCCGGAGCGGCTCGATCGTCAGGGGACGTTTGGCGCCGAGATCCCACGTCGCGGCGACGAAGCCGTCGACGAGCACGGTCGGCAGCACATCCCCGTTCCTCCGGATCACCGTGCTGCGGTACTTGTCCGGCAGGATGCGTGTGCGCTCGGGAGCCGCGTAGGCGAGGATCGAGGAGTCCCACTTCGGCAGGAAGCGCACCGGCGCAGGCGTGTCGCCGTCCGGGAGCGGCGCGCGGGGGAGATCGAGCAGTATGCGGCCGCGCTCGTCGCGGAACTTTCGCAGCGGGACATCGTTTAGCCCAGCGCGCAGATCACCGACGCGGACGCCGGCGAAGCGGAGTAGGTCCTCCTGCGTCGCGGGCCCGAACGCCGCCAGGTAGCGGCGGACGAGACGCTCGGCGCCCTCCTCCGGGGGAGGCAGTTCGACGCCGAGGACCGCTTCCATCGCTCGTAGCTGCGCACGGCCGTAGTGGCTCCACGTCCCGCTCGGGAGCACGTGTACGAGGGGCGTGAGAGTGCGCGTGCGCCAGCGGAAGCCGCCCATCTGGTGCGCGGCGATGTCCGCGATTTGGTCGTGCGTCACCGGCCCTTCCATCGCCAGCGCCTTCACGCGGCGCGACAGCTGCTCCATCTTCTTACGGTCGACGCCGGGAGTCGTGTCGCGCGCCGACGGGAGCCACACGGCTGCGTAATACGGGTAGTCGCGCGCACTCGAGATGTGCAGGGTGATTCGGAAGAGCTGGGACTTCACGACCTCGAGTTGTTCCAGCGCGCGTGTCAGGTGATCCTTGCGAAACCCGGTCAGGCGGGCCCAGAGCGCGATGTACGGCGACTGAGGCCACTGCGCCTGGATCGCGCAGATGCGTTCCACGGCTGGCTGCACACGGAGCTTGCGGCGGCGGAGCAGCAGTTGCCGCTCGAGCAGCGCGCGATTGAGCTCGCGAAGCGAGAGGATCCGTTCTTCGGCCAGACGCGCGACCCTACCTTCAGCCCTCGACTACCGTCTCGCGCCTGGTCACGCTCCGGCCTCTGGAAGCTCTTCATCGACGCTGACGCCCAAAAAGACCATGTCCGAAACGGACAGTACGGTTGGGCCTCGATGCGCCTGGTCGTCGCCCGCTGCGAGGTTCACTACACCGGCCGCTTGACGGCGACGTTGCCGGAAGCCGTGCGACTGCTCGTCTTCAAGGCCGACGGCTCCGTGCTCGTGCACGACGACGCCGGCGGTTACAAACCGCTCAACTGGATGACCCCGCCGAGCGTCGTCGAGGAATCGAGCGGTTCGATCGTGGTCCGGAAACGTGCCGGCAAGTCCGAGGATCAGCTCGAGATCCGTCTCGCGCAGGTCCTGAGCGACGTCTCGCACGACATGGGTGAGTCGGCCGCCCTGCAGAAGGACGGTGTCGAGCGGCATCTTCAGGAAGAGCTCGCCGCGAACCCCGCAGCACTGGGCGGGCTACGGCTCGTGCGCAGGGAGTGGCCCACCGACATCGGCCCCGTCGACCTGATGTGCCGCGACGAGGAGGACGGTTGGGTCGCAGTCGAGATCAAGCGAGTGGCCACGATCGAAGCCGTGGAGCAGCTGACGCGATACCTAGAGCGGATCACGCTCCCCGACTGCCGGGGGATGCTCGTCGCCCAGACGATCAAGCTGCAGGCGCGTGCGCTCGCGGAGTCACGCGGCATCGACTGCGTCGAGATCGACCTCGCCGTTCTGCGCGGCGAGCGTGAGCCGGAGCTGACGCTCTTTTCCGGCTAGACGTGATTCGAGCGACCTACGAGCTCGATCCGCCTGAAGCGGCCGAGACGCTTGCTCTGATCGAGTCGGTGGGCCGGGCGGATGGGCCGGACGACGTCCGCGCCCGTGTCGCCGGGTACGAGGACGGCCGGGCAGTCCTCGAATTCCCAGAGGCGAACTGGGGAGCCGACGTCACGCTCCTCGTCTCGTCCTTGATCGCCGGCGAGTGGGCGGACAGCTCGGCGTTCACGCGTTGCCGGCTCTTGGCCGTCGAATGGCCAGCCGGGTTTTTCGCCGGCCCAGCAAGCAGCCCGCCGGATCGGGTGCTCGTCGGTGGGATTGTCAAGCCGTCCCTTGGGCTCGACCCGAGTGAGGTCGCGGCGACGGCCGGCGCGCTTGCTGCGGGAGGTGCCGATCTGGTCAAAGACGACGAGCTGCTCGGCAATCCACCGTGGTGTCCGCTCGAGGAGCGTGTCCGTGCGGTCGCGGCTTCCATCCCGGCGCGGGTGCGTTATGCCGTCAACGTCACGGGTCCGGTCGACTCGCTCCCGGCGCGTGCCGAGCGTGCGGTCGAGCTCGGCGCGTCGGCAGTGATGCTGAACGCATTCGCGCAAGGTCTCGATTCGCTGCGTGTCCTGCGTGCGCTCGAACTGGGTGTGCCGATCTTCGCGCACCGCGTCGGTGCGGCCCTGTGGGCGCGTAGCCGTGAAATCGGCGTCGCGCCGGATGTGATCGCAGAGCTCACCCGGCGCTGCGGGGCGGACTACGTGCAGGTCGGGTCCTTCAGCGGCAGCGTCTACGACACGCCGGGGGAGGTTCGCGCGCAGGTCGACGCATGCCATCGTCCACTCCACGGCGTGCGGCCCGCCGTGGCCGTGATCGGCGGCGGAGTCGGCGCCGGCAATGCGTCGGCGCAACTCGAAGCCGCCGGCACAACCGACGGGATCATGCTCTTGCTCGGCTCTGCCGCCTACGACGACGGTTCCCCGACCGACGCGGTCCGCGCGACGGTCGAAGCGGTTCACGGTTACTCAGCGCGACCGAAGAACGAGCTCGAAAGAGCGTAGAAGAGCGCGATTACGCCGAACAGGATCAGGCTGGCGGTCGAGCTCACGAACGCGATCAAGGTTGCCGTCGCGTAGGTTGGGGCGCCTGGGAGGTAGCTGCGAGTGATGCCGCTGACCTCGCGACGGTCGGCATCGGGACGCAGCAGCCTGCGAGAGCCGTAGTACCAGACGGAAAAGAAGAGAATCGCGGTGATCGTCATCGTGGTGCCATAGAGCAGCGCCGCCGCCTGGCGATCGTCGGCCGAGCGCGCGTGCTCGGCGACGATCCGGGTTGGAAACGGCACGAACGCGATCAGCATCAGCAGGAGGATGTTGAGGAGGAGCAGGGTCCGATCGACGCGGGCGAATTGCCGGAACACGGCGTGATGGTTGACCCACATGATCCCGATCGTCAGGAAGCTGACGGAGTAAGCGATGTACGCGGGCCAGAGGTCGAGGAGCTGTCGGCCGAGGCCGCCCTCGGCGAGCGCTTGCTCGATCCCCACCGCCAGGATCAGAAGCGTGATCGCGATGGCGAAGACGCCGTCGCTGAACGCCTCGGCTCGGTTCGTCTCCATCGTCGGAAGCTACACCGCGTCGCTCTCGCTCAGTCGCGCAGCTCCCGGGCGAAGGCGACGGCGATGACCGGCTCGAGCTGCTCTCGCACCTCGGGCGTGAGCTGATCGACGAGGAGCGAGAGGCCGGCGTAGCGCGCGCCGCAGGACTCGATCAACCGGCGTGTCGTCAACGCCTTGCTTCCGGTCTCGGCCCAGTCGTCGACGACCAGCACACAATCGTCGAGATCGATGACGTGTCGCTGGAGACGAAGAGTGGTTTCGTGGCCGCGCCAGTCGGGCGGCGTTGCGATCTCGACCTTCGGGCCAGGGTGAATGGAGCCCGGCTTCCGGATCGCGACGAAGCCGGCTTCGAGCTCGAGCGCCACAGCGGTCGCCAGTACGAAGCCGCGCGCTTCGATCCCCGCCACCTTGTCCACCTTTGCGTCGCGAAATGGGGCCGCGACGCCGACAGCGGCTCGCCCCAGGAAGCCGGGATCGGCGAAGAGGCCGAGCGTGTCGGAGTGGCCCTCGAAGTACCGGAACCGCTCGACGAGCTCATCGTGAATCGCGGAGCCCACGGCCGCGGAAGCTACAGACGTCCGCCTGCAGCGGAAGCGCCCGTCAGGGCTTCCGCTGCAGTGCGGACGCCGGGGGGAGTTACGCGAGCGCGGTGCAGACGTTCAGGAAGGGCGAGTCCGAATGCTGCCCCGCCGAGAAGATGACTCCTTCCAGTGTCGTGATCGTCCGGCCGACATCGCTGTAGACAGGACCCTCGCCGTGGGCAATGAAGCGGCCGTCGTTGCCGTTGATGACGATCGTGCCGTCGGGATAGAAGATCCCCGGCCCCGCAAGCGGCGACCGTACGACCTTCCCATTTTCGAGGTTTGTCCACTCGGTGAAGAAGTGCTGCTGCAGGACGCGCTTCACTGTGCCGTCTGCATAGACGAAGTCGTGGATGAGTCCCTCGCTGTGCACCTGGATGGGAAAAGCGCACGAGTCAGCGCTCGCAGCTATGACGCGGGTGCTATTCCACTCCGTGCGGATCTGCTGCGGCGCTTCTGCCCGCGCGACCGGCGCTAGGGCGAGCACGGCGACTGCGAACACCAGGACCATCTTCATGGCGACCTCCCGCTCGAATGACCTGTCAGGATCTAAAACGCTTTTGATCCTTACTAGTTAGCTAGCATCATGGCATGGTCACGTTCCAGTCAGCGGACGATCCCGTCGCCCTCGCCGTCGATCTCGCAAATACGTGGGACACGCTCGAACCGAACCCGGAGCTCCTGCGGGACGTCGCGAGCCTGAAGCGGTTCCTGACGCGGCGGGGCTACCGCCAGGCGACCAGAGTGACCACCCGCGACCTGGACCGGGTTCGAGAGGTGCGCGACTCGCTTCGGACGGCGTTCTCCGCCGACAGCGAAGAGCGTGCCGTGCGGGAGCTCAACCGCGTCGTGAGCGAGAGCGGTGCGAAACCGCAGCTCGTGCGCGAGGGCGCCGGGTGGCGCGTGACGTGGGTGGGCCCACTTGTCGAATCACTCGCTGCGACCGCGGCGATGTCGCTCCTCGAGGCAATCCGCGACGACGGGTGGGAGCGCTTCGGCATGTGCGCCGGCGCCCCTTGCTGTTGCGTCTTCGTCGACCGCTCGAAGAACCGGACGCGGCGTTTCTGCTGCGGTCTGTGCGCCGATCGGGTGGCCCAGTCGCTCTACCGGGCTCGCCGGCGCGGCGGAGCCGGGTAATCGCGGCGGCTACACTGCACCGACCGCGGGGCTATAGCTCAGCTGGGAGAGCGCCTGGATCGCACCCAGGAGGTCGCCGGTTCGAGTCCGGCTAGCTCCATCACGAGCCGCCTGTGTGCGACCAGCCGCAGATCCGTCGCTGCAGGCACTTTTGCGTGACGTCTACCGGTTGCTCCTACCAACGGAGAGCTCCAGTCGTTTAGAGCACCGGCCCAGTACCACAGAGCCGTTGAAAAACTGGCTCTGTGGTACTCGCGCGTACGTGACGTTTCATTTTGGGGAGCGTCGTGCCGTTAGGGCTGGTCTCGCAGCAACTGCATTGAGGTCGCGTTGACGTAGTTGGCGATCGCATTGCCCATGGCGTCGCTGATTGCGACAGTGCTGGGGTAGTGCATGCCGCCCCAGACTCGGGCGTTATTTCCGTCGGTGCGTGCCTGCGAGATGCTGCTGTAAATCTGACTGGGTAGGCCTGACGTCGTCAGCGTGAATGTCTGGCCGTCGGCAATCTGATTCAGGAGTACGGTTGCAGCGGCGCCATTGAGGGCCGGATGGCCCGCCGGATATTCCGGATGGGACGGGGTAGCGACGAGCGGCAACCAGTCTGGATCGGGCACCGTAGCCGGATTGCCGTCCGTATCCGCCAGCGTGATCGCCGTGAGTGGCCGCCAGGTCACTTGGGTCGGATCGGCGCCATAGTGTCGCTTCGCGCTCCAGATGGTGAATGCCGTGTCGGCCATGGCGATGTTCAGAACGGCGAGGAGCCGATTGCTGTCCGACATCGACAGATGGTTGGCGCGCGCAATCTGGTTCGCTGCCTGATTCCAATGGACACTGGCGTTGCCCTCCCAGAAGGGCGCGAGCGCCGTCTGCGCTTCCGTACGTGTCGAACCGGTTCGGCGTCCGAGCGCCTTTACCGCATTGAAGTCCTCGGTGTACGCATCGCTCGCGAGCGTTCGCGGCGGGGACGGCCGGAACTGCGTGTTGCTCTCGACGACGAACGGCGCCGTGAATGCCAACCCTTGGGCGCTCATCATCGTGTCGGGCGGGATCGGCCGCCACTGGCCGACCGCGGTTCCGCCGGTGAACGGCGGGTAGCTCGCGTTGAAGCCGTCTGCCGCGCGCCAGGCGAGTACAGCCTGCGCGACGTACGTGCCCCATGCGATCCCGCGCTCCCGTGACTGTCCGCCGTCTTCGCCATCGTCGCTGAGCGCTGCGAGCGAAGCCGCGTAACTATCACTCAGCGGTTGCTCCCGAGAGGGAAACAGGGCCACCAGCGCCTTATACGCTGCAGCAATGACCGCTGCCCGGCGCGACGCTCCGGCAGGAACGAGGCGCTGTCCGTTGCCGTCGACGTTCTGAACGAAAATCGGCGTGTAGCGGCGCTCGATCCCGTTGTAGGCATCGAAGATGGCTGTGTGGACGATGGCTCCGAGGCGCTGACTCGACGAATTCCGCGTGTTCGTCGCAATGAGCGTGTCGATGAAGATCTGGTTCCAGTCCAGAACCTGGTCCGGGTGTTGTTCCGACTGCGCTGCGCCGGAACCGGGACTACCGAGCGCAATCGCTGCGGCCGCTGCGATAGAGGTCGCGACCGCGACGACTACGAGGAGCCGGCGCCGACGCGTGCGGGTGAGCTTCATCGCTCTTCCCTTGCGGTCGGTATCTCCCGAGGCTCCGTCTGATGCGCTCAGGAAACGCGAGCTGAATGGGGCGTGCATTTTGCAGTCCTTTCCGGACGAGACGGTCACGACGACGCGGAAGGGCTCGAGCGCGGCCTGCTGTGCCACCAGCGCGGCCTCTCGACCCGACTGGGCGACGAAGACGAAGAAGCAGATCTCGTCCTCGGGAACGTGGATTGTGCGGTGCAAGTGGACGCGCACGACGCCGAGCGCGAGCGATGTTGTGAGTGAACATCGCCGGCCGATCCCGCTGGCGGCGATGGCGCGCTTGCGATGGCTTTGATCTTTGCTCCTCTCCTCGGCCGCGACCGTCGGTGCGGCTACGGTCCGACCGCGTTTGGGTGCTGTGCGTGGATGTCGGTGAGCGCGAGGTTGGCGGCGGTTCGTGGCAGGTATTCGAAGGTCAGGTAGCGCGTGACGCTGCGGTATCGCACGGCACGGACACCGCCTGGGGCGACTGTTGCGAACCCGTCCGCTTGGACCGGAGAGAAGGTCTCGGGGTCAACGTAGAAGTAGGCCGCCTGCGGACAGGGGTGGGGTTCGGGACAGGGGGAGGGGGGATCGATGCGGATCCGTTCGACTATGCGCCCATCGAGCCGGGTCTTGCCTTCATCGTGCGCGTGTCCCGCGCTGATCGCCCGGCGAAGATCTGCCACGGGGTCCCATGGGAAATTGAGGGCGTACGGGTTGAAGCTCAGCCTGTTCGGCGGCACAAACTTGAGCGCCCACTCGGCCTGCGCACCGAACGTGAGCGTGCCGCCGATTTCGAGCGGCGTTCCCCTCAGGCAGACGTTCGCGCGCGGATCACCTCCGGTATCCGATGGGAGATCGAAGAGCGCGCGGTACCTGTGCGGCTCCGTTTGGTCGACCCAAATCTCGCTCGGACCGCGCGCGACTGTGCACGCAGGGTCGGTCGGGTAGTCCGTAGATTCCCATTTCATGTGCAGGATCGTCCCGGCGGGTGGCGTGAGCGCCGCCTCTGCTCGCGCGAGGAAGCCTGGCGAGTTGTCCCAGGGGGCGGTCAACAGGAGTGCCACGGCAGCGACGGCTGACAGCGCCGACGCAGTCAGGAACAGACGGTTTCGGCCCAGATGCCAGCGCAACCGCCTGCGATCCGTACGCACAGCAAGGTGCTCCAGTCGGCGCTCAGCGGCGGCCACTAGCTCACGCTTTAGATCGACGATGGGATCACTCATCAGGCCCCTCCTTCGCGAAGCTGGTCGTGCAGCGCAGCGAGACCACGACTCACGCGCTTGCGGATGACGCTCTCCGAGCAGCGGAGGTCAGCCGCGATCTCGGTGTAGCCGCGCTCCTCGAGGTGGTGGGCGTCGATCGCCTCGCGCTGCTCGGCAGCTAACCCCTCGAGCAGCTCGATGGCTGGGGCACTTGCGGTCGTCTCGAGAAGCTGGATCGCCTCGTCATCGAGCTGGATCGGCTGCATCGCGAGCGCACGCCGCGCCTCATCCTGAATACGGCTCCTGCGCAGCGCCTCGCTCAACTTGTGGCGTGCGATCGCGAACAACCAAGCCCGCGGTGGCTCTGGTCCGGGCTGGAACCGTGGCACTGAGGCGAGTGCGGCGGCAAAGGTCTCAGCGGCGAGATCAAATGCCTCCTCTGGGCCGGGGACCCGGCGGCGAAAGAAGGCAAGGACAGAAGCGAAGTGCCGCTCGTAGAAGACGCCGAACGGCTCAGAGGATGTACGCGCCGCGAGTAGCAGCTCGGTGTCGGAGCACCGCTCCACGTTCTTCATGGCTGTTATATGACGATTCAAGCGACTTTGTGACCGCGCCACGGATCGGCGGCCGCGAAGGAACGCGTCTAGTGGGACTGCTCACCCTCGCAGGGGCTTCACGCGGCCGCTTTCAACGTGCGATCCGCAAACGCAAGCTCGTGGCACGGATATCGGCGAACTGTCCCTCGGAACAGGCTCGCACTCTGTCTTCCGCTGGCCGAAGTCGACGCGCCAGGATCCGACCGCACAATCAATCGCACGCTGGCACGCTCGCTTCGTCCTCAAGCGAACGTGACGCCTTGGCGAGGCGCCCCGGGTATTGCGCCGGTTCAGCTGGACGACAATCACCTCCAAAGATCCTGCAACCGGCACGCGCGCGAACTGATCGCGCCAGTGGCTGCCTGAGTGGGCATCCTCGAGTGCGTTTCGACGTTCTACTTATGGTGCTACCAAATTGAGAGAACCCGACAGAAGTGACAGGCCCTCACAGCGCTTGAACAAGCCGCACAAGCGCCAGCGAATAGGGATGCGGCGTATCGCACCCAGGAGGTCGCCGGTTCGAGTCCGGCTAGCTCCATCGAAAGCCCTGGAAATCCGCAGGATCCCGAGGGACGATGACGCCTCGTCCGGGGACGGAGCGCGTTAGTCAAGCCGGGGTCAAGTAGCTCGGCGTTCGCGCGTTTGGCAACGGATGCGGAGCCGGCCAGTCGGATGTTTCGCTCGCGGAGTCCGCCCTATCCGGTACCGGGTTGCGGCGTCTCCCGTGAGCCACGGTTCGGCCGCGGTGGCTTCGGCGAGGATCTTGGCGAAGCGGCTGTCGGCCATGGCGGCGCGGACGTCGGCGGCGTGGCGCGCCCGCTCGAACAGGTGGGTATAGACGTCGAGGGTGATCGCCGTGCGCGCGTGGCCGAGGATGCGGCTGACCTGGCAGACGTCGAGGCGCAGGTCGACGATCAGGTGGCTGGCGAAGGTGTGGCGCAGGTCGTGGAAGCGAAGCGGCGGCCGGCCTGTCCGTCGAGGCCGGCGCGTCTGACGGCGTGGGCGAGGGCGGTGCGGGCGACGTTTCGCTGTGCGAGCGGCGTCCCATGCCGGGTGGCGAAGACGTAGTCGTCGACGCCCGGGAAGCGGGCGCGGGCTCGCTCTCGAGCGAGGACGGCCGCGAGTTGCGGGGCGAGCGGGATCTCGCGGACGGCGGCGCGCTTCTTCGGTGCCACCCGCCGGGCGGGAGCCCCCACATGCGCACGCGAGAGCTGGGCGCGGACGCGGACGATGCGGGCTTCGAAGTCAACCTCGGCCCAGGTGAGCGCGAGCAGCTCGGAGAGGCGCATGCCGGTGTAGAGCGCGGTCGCCACCAGCGGCCGGTAGCGCGGGAGGCAGGCGCGCAAGAGCTCTGCAATCTCTGTCTGGCCGAGGACGCGCTGGGGGCGGGGAGCGGGCCGGGGTCGCTCGATTTTCTCTAGCCGTCGCAGCGGGTCGTCGAGGATGTAGCCGCGTCGACGGGCGAAGCGGAGGATGCCGCCGAGCGGGACGAGCGCGTTCGCGACCGTCTTCGGCGCCAGCCCCTTCGCGGTCAGCGCTGCGACGAGGCTCGCCATATCGCCTGGGCTAAGCGAGCGGATCCGCTTGCGTCCGAGCTCGGGCAGGAGGTGGCGGTCGAGGTAGTAGCGGTAGTTCTCCAGCGTTCGCTCGCGCCGCTCTCCCGTGGCCACCTGGCGTTCGAACCGCGCCAGTCACTGGCAGGCGACCGCGCCGAAGGTGAGCCGCGGCCAGAGCGTCAGCAGGCCGTTGTGGGCGGCCTCGCGCAGGAGCTCGCGCTCGATCCGCGCTTGCTCGAGGTCGCCCGTGACCGTGCGCAGGCTCGGTCTGCCGTCGATCATCACGCAGACCGCGTACTTGCCATTCGTCTGGCGGTAGATGCCCCGCTCAACCCGGACGCGCCCCGTCGACTCGCTGCTCCTCTCCGCTTGCATCGGCGTCCCCTCCGTGTTCGTGCTTCCGAGCTCCACTGCTCGGCCAGCGGTTCGTCCTGGCTCTGAAGGTCTTTCCGGATGAGGAGGTGTGGGAAGACCCCGGGCGCGTGCTACGCGGCGAGCGAGCCACCGGAGATCCACTTGGAGGACGAGCGACGGAACGTGGCCCGCGGCAAGTGCGGGCACGTCGCACGGCGGCGGACAGGAACCGCGAGTCACCGCACGACTACGACTTCGTCACGGCGATGAACCCCGCCGGTTACACCCTTGGGGGACTTAAGGGCGGGTTGGCGGTCGGTTGCCTGACCCGCACGAGCTGCGGGGGTCGAAACGACATTCGGACGCTGCTATCGTGCGCCCGTGGAGATGACCGTAGCCTGGCTCGTTGAAGTTGTCGTAGGCGTAGGCCACGACCGGCGGGCTGCTGTCTTTCCTGCTTAACGCCTAGTACGAAGCAGCTACCCGGTCGCAGTCGAAGGCGGTGCGACCGTCGTCTACCTGCCTTCGGCGCCGCGATACGGCGATGACCTGGGAGGACGAAGGTGGCAGAACGCAAGGACAGCCGCAAGCGACGAGGGGGTCGATCTAGGCCTCGTGGCGCGCCGCCGGAGCAGGGAGGAGGGTTCCCTGGCCGGCCCTCGTTACTGATCGGCCTCGAGGAGCGGTGGATGCGTCTCTGGGAGGAAGAGGCCGTCTATCGCTTCGACCGTGAGAAGACACGCGACACCGTCTTCGCGATCGATACGCCGCCGCCGACCGTCTCCGGCGCGCTGCACATGGGCAGTGCCTTCTCTTATACGCAGACCGATCTCGTCGCCCGCTTCCAGCGGATGCGCGGCAAGGAGGTCTTCTATCCGATGGGATGGGACGACAACGGCCTGCCGACCGAGCGCCGCGTGGAGACGCTCTTCGGAATCAGGTGCGACCCGTCTCTGCCGTACGAGCCCGTTCTGGCGGCTCCCGGTGCACCCTTTGACCCGCCGCGACGGGTGTCGCGGCGCAACTTCATCGAGCTCTGCCTCGCTGTGACGGAGCGGGACGAGGCCGCCTTCGAGCGGCTCTGGCGCCTGCTCGGGCTATCGATCGACTGGGCTCATTGCTACTCGACCATCTCGCCTGAGGCCCAGCGCGTCTCGCAACGCAGTTTCCTTGAGCTCCTGCGCGACGGTCACGTGTATCGGGCGCAGGCACCGACGCTGTGGGACGTCAGTCTTGGTACGGCCGTCGCCCAAGCGGAGCTCGAGGAGCGCGAGGTGTCCGGCGCTTGGTGCCGCATCCGCTTCCCACTCGTCGCAGGCGGTGCGCTCGTCACAGGCGGTGCGCTCGAGATCGAAACGACGCGGCCGGAGCTGCTTGGCTCGTGTGTTGCTGTCGTCGCCCACCCCGACGACGGCCGTCATTCGCACGTGATCGGTTCGGAGGCAGTGGTGCCTCTCTACGAGCGGCGGGTGCCGGTCCTCGCCCACCGGCTTGCCGATCCTGCCAAGGGCACCGGGCTGGTCATGGTCTCGACGTTCGGCGACACGACGGACATCATCTGGTGGCGCGAGCTGTCGCTGCCCACGATCTCGGCAGTCGCAAGCGACGGAAGGTTCGCCCCGCCCGACGGCGCGGTCGGCGACGAGTTGCGAGGACAGACGATCGAGGCCGCGCGCGAACGGACGATCGAGCTACTCGCGGGCACCGGCGCGCTGGCCACCGAGCCGCGACCAGTGCGGCACGCAGTCAAGTTCTACGAGAAGGGCTCGACGCCGATCGAGATCCTCGTCAGCGAGCAGTGGTTCATTCGCACGCTCCCGCTCAAGCAGCGCCTGCTCGAGCGCGGACGCGAGCTCGACTGGCATCCGCGGCACATGCGGCATCGCTACGAGCACTGGGTCGAGGGCCTGGCCGGCGACTGGTGCATCAGCCGCCAGCGCCACTTCGGCGTCCCCTTTCCCGTCTGGTATCCCGTCGATGAGGACGGAACGGTCCTCCACGAGCAGCCGCTCCTCCCGTCGGCCGACGCGCTTCCGGTCGACCCCGCGCTCGATACTCCACCCGGCTTCGGCGCCGACCAACGCGGCCAACGCGGCGGTTTCGTCGGCGACGACGACGTCCTCGACACCTGGGCGACGTCGAGCCTGACGCCGGAGATCGCCGGCGGCCTCGGCCGCCAAGACGCCGATCTCTTCTCCCGCGTCTACCCCTTCGACCTCCGGCCGCAGGCGCACGACATCATCCGCACCTGGCTGTTCACGACCGTGCTGCGGGCCGAGCTCGGTCACGGCTTGCTGCCCTTCCGCCATGCGGCGATCTCGGGCTTCGTCGTCGATCCCAGGCGAAAGAAGATGTCGAAGTCGAAGGGCAACGTGACGACGCCTGAGCAGTTCATCGACGAATACGGCGCCGACGCCGTCCGCTACTGGGCCGCCAAGAGCAGGCTTGGCAGCGACACGGCGCTGACCCTTGAACCGGTAAAGGGCGGGCGCGTCGCGAACCGGCAGGTGCTCGTCGGCCAGCGGCTCGCCGTGAAGCTGGCGAACGCGGCGCGCTTCGTCGACCAACGCGATACCGACGGAGGTCCGCCAGTTGAGCCCGTCGATCGCGAGCTCCTTCATCGCTTGGCCGACAGCGTCGAGGAGGCGACGGCGGCCTTCGAGCGGTATGACCACACGCGAGCTCTCGAGGCCACCGAAGCGATGTTCTGGGAGTTCACCGACGACTACCTCGAGCTAGTCAAGGACCGCTTCTACGGCGAGATGGGTGAGGGACGCGCGCTCTCGGCGCGCCGTGCCCTCCACATCGGCAAGGAAACGCTGATCAAGCTGCTCGCGCCGTTCCTGCCCTTCATCACTGAGGAGGTCTGGCGCCTGCGGCATCCGACGTCCGTGCACCGTGAACGGTGGCCGGAGGCAAGCGAGCTGCGTGCCGCTGGTAATACCCGGCCGACTGTCTTCGATCTCGTGGCCGGCGCGCTCACCGCGGCACGGCAGGCGAAGGCGCAAGCGCGAGCGAGCATGCGCACGCCCGTTCACCTTGCTATCTCGCTGCCAGCCGGCCGCCTCGAGGACTGGAACCAGATCGCCGACGACGTACGCGCCGGCACGGAAGCCGTTCAGATCACCGTGAGAGAGAGCGAGTCACTCTCCTTCGAGGCGACCGTCCAGTCGGCTTGATCGGCACCGACGGTCGTCATAGAGGGGATGCGACTCGGTCAGCCTCAAAGTGGACGGCGAGGTCGAAGTTTGAGCGCACGCCTGCAAATGCAGGTCGGCAGCCGACGCCGGTCGGATCTTTCGCCTTACTGCTGGGCTTGCGGGGCCAGGCTTGGGGCGAAGCTCGCCGAGGCGTTCGGAGCGTAGGCGCGTCGCAACAATGGCAACGCTCACGGTTCGCTCGGGATCGGACGGGTTCGGCCGCATCCGAGAGAATCCCTGCAAACTGGCCAGTTTCAGCGAACGGGTGCCACCGGGCGCGGACCTACGCATCGCACCCAGGAGGTCGCCGGTTCGAGTCCGGCTAGCTCCATTAACGATTTCCCTGCAAAGCGGCCAGCGCGAGTCTCACACCACGCCGATGAGCAGGTCTCTCATCTACTTACCCGCTACCGAGCGTTCGTTCGCGTGCCGAAAGGCGGAGGCCTGACCTCCGACTCGCAAAGATCGCAACGGCCTGCGACCGGGGCGGACCCACTACGAGAAACAGCCTGAGGTGGCGCGAGCGCGTGACCTCAACGGTCATTCGCGGACCGAGTCGGTAGCCAATCGGTAGCCACGTCTTATCCCTTCGCGGCCGCTGGCGATTGGCCACGCGCGTTCGCGGCGGAGCGGCCTTAAAATTAAAGGCGCGACAGCGTCGTCGTCGGCGCGCATCGCATTCCCGAGCTTGCATCTCCCTCCCGGCTACACGGTCGACTTAGACGAGGTTCACGTGGTCGTTTCGGCGTCCGAATCTGCGGCAGCGCAGATCGTGGGGGAGTGGTACGCGACGTCCACGAGTGTGAGCGGGATGGCAGAAGGCCCCCTTGTAGTACTGCTGCAGGCGCCGATGTCTGCTGTCGGCCTGCTGACGATGTGCCAGATCGGAGGGGGCCAGGGGTTGCGCGAGACCGATCCGGGTGACCTTCAGTTCGGGGAGACACAGCGCGTACATGCGCGCGCTCACGGCGGCACCGCTCGAACTGTGACCCAGACGTCGGCTCCCGAGGCGGTCACCCCCACCGGGAAATACGCCATCCGGATACGTTCCACCGTGCTCGTCCTCGCGTCGATCTTCCAGACGGATTGTGCCCCCGGCATCGCCGCCCAGACGTATCCCGAAGCCGCGGCGACACCAACAACCGACGCTTGGTCCCGGGAGACGCCGGATAACTCCGCCGGCGGCAACTTTTCACGACTCACCGCGTTTACGCGAAGGACCCTCGGGTTGTTGAGGTCGCCCGAGAAAACAGTGTCCCCCGCCACCGCCACGGCGAAGGGGTTGCTGTCCTGCGGGGCGTTCGAGTAGGTGACCGCGCCCGTTGCAGGCGTCAGTCGTGTGAGCTTCGTTGACTCATCGTTCGACCACCAGAGGACCCCGGAGCCGTCGGCCCACGCCATCCAGAAGGGGTGTGTCGCTAGCGCAAACTTCTCGCGTCTCCCCGTACTCGGATCGAGCTGGTAGATCTCGGACCGCTTGCCGCCGGACACCCATAACGAACCGCCGCCGTAGGCAAGCCCACGGAAGGACTCGCTCGCGGGGAGCGACGGGACCCGCCACGTGCTCTTGAATCGCAGCGACGCGGCATCGACTCGGACGACGTTGGCACGGGGAATGCCGCCACCGGCGTCGTAGCAGTTCGCGACCCAGACGTCGCCCGAGGGGTCGCCAGTAAGTCCGCATGGAGCCAGCCCGCCGCCGACGACGACTGCCTCGCCGCTGCTCGGGTCGACGCGCGTCAGCGTCCGGTCGCCAGCGTCGT
>JBKPMS010000211.1:0-10529 GCA_046732275.1 Actinomycetota bacterium
CGCCCGGTTCACGGCCGCCCACAGGCCCGACTGCCGCGTGGTCCAGAACTTTGCCTCGCTCGCCTGGTCCGCCAGCGCGGCGCCGATCGCCACGAGGTACGGGGCGCTGACCGCGCACAGCGCCGCGGCGACCACCGCGCGGCCGCGCCGACTCCCCGCCACCCGCACCAGCGCGACGAAGCCGATGCCCGCCAGCACGCAGCAGGCCGCCACCGGCTCGACCAAGTAGCGCGGGACCGCCGGATAGCCCAGCTCGGTCACGAGCACGGCGGGCACCGTCCAGGCACCGACGATGAAGACCAGCGCACGGACAGTGTGGGTACGCCACCGCAGAAACACTGCCGAGACGGCGCCCAGCCACACCGGCAGGGGGGCCATCCCGCTCGCGCGCCGCACCAGCTCGTACCCCGGGACGGCACTGCGTTGGATGCCGCGCGCTTCGCCGTTGCCCTGCGCAGCATGCAGGATATGCAGGAGATCGCCTGACCCGAGCCAATCGGGCACGATCCACAGCGCGAGCATGGTCGGCACGCCTACGACGAGCGGCCACCGGCGCCGCTCGGCGCGCCACAGGTACGCGGCGTATCCCCCAACCAGGAGCCAGACCTCCGGGCGGCCCAGGCAGGCTAACGCGCCGAGCGCGAACGCCGCGTCGCGCCGGTCGCGCAGGTGCAGCTCGATCGCGCCCAGCAACAGGGCCACCACCAGCGGCTCGACGTTTCCCGCCCACAAAAAGCGCAGCCACGTCGAGCAGGCCAGCAGGGCCAGCGCCGAGAGCGCCCCGGCCACCACCCCGCCAGCGCGCGCACCAAGGCGGAACGCCAGCACCATGGCCACCAGCCCGGCGCACCGCACCACCACCAACCACAGGCTCGGAGCCGCACCACCGAACAGCCCCAGCGGCGCGGTGAACAACACCGGCAGCGGCTTCCACCCGGTGGGAGACACCGTGCTGAGCGCGGGCCCCGGACCGACGATCTCGCGACCGAACACCACCCACGACCAAGGATCGACGGACGGAACGCCCGGCAGCGCCAGCGAACCCGCCGCCACCACCAGGCACCCGCCCCCCAGCAGGGCAACCAACCGCGTCGTCAGCCGCAACGGCCAATGACTCGCGCGGGCCACCGTGAACATGGCGCCTCCATTGTTGTGCGCCCACGACGATCGTCGTACCCCGGGTGGCTAGCCGCGCAGACGCCAGTAGCGGACCGCGCGGGCGCTAGTCACGCGGAGCATCATTCCTCCGCCGCGCCTGTAGCGGCCGCCCTCGACAGCGCGTACGAGTGCCGCTATTACGCGTGAAAGCAGGCGTCCCCGTCGAATCTCACGACGCGCTCGGAACGGACGAGCAACAGAAGCACAAGCGGCTATTGGAGGGCTTTCGCTTCCTGAGAACTGCGGCAGCGTCCGTTCACCCCAGCGCCGTTGATCCGGCTTGATCGCAAATCCACTCTCGCCTCGGACGAGCTCCGAGCGTGTGGTCGACTGCTCGGCTCACGCGTGCTCCGCCCGGGCGAAGCGCGAGCGTGAGAGCGCGAGACGCTTGGACGTCGTCCATAGCGCTAGGGGTCACGATGATCACTCTCGCCTTGACCCTGGCCGGCGAAGGCATGTCGAAGCTGCACGGAGGTGTGGGGAGCGAAGGATCTCCCAGCCACGCGGGGCGTGGTGTGCTCTCATCTGCGTTGATGAGCGCCTCCGCCTTCGGGGCATACGCTCCCTCCCGCGTATCCACGCCGGCGCTCTTCGGCCGGGTGATGGGGTTCGTCGCCCTGACCGTCGGCTTTGCGACCCTTGGCGTCTGGCTAGGCCGCGACTCGGGCGGAGCGGCGTGGTTTGTGGGGTGGCTGCTCGCCATCGGCTGCCTGATCGGGCTCAACCTCGCCAACGCCCGCGGCCACACGAGCCTCGCGCTGGCCCTGCTCTTCGCGTTCGGGCTGCTCCTCGGCTGGAGCGTGGCGACGACGGTCAACTATTACGCTCAGACGGACCCGACCGCGCTGCGCCAAGCGTTCGGGGCCACCGCGCTGTCGGTCGCGGCGCTCGGGGCGGGCGGCTATGCGCTGCGGCGCGACCTCTCGTTCCTTTACCGGATTCTGTTCTGGCTGCTGTTGGCGCTGATGGTCGCTGGGATCGTGTTGATCTTCGTCCGCATCCCGGCGGCCTACACGGTCTGGTCGGTGCTCGGGCTGCTGATCTTCGCGGGCTACACCGTGGTGGACTTCAACCGCCTGCGGCGGGCGGGCAAGGAGGAGGCGATCCCGCTGGCCGCCAGCATCTTCCTCGACGTGTTCAATATCTTCCTGTTCTTCCTGCAGCTCTTCGGCGGCCGGAGCTGAGGAAGCGCCGGACCGGGATGGGCGCGGCTTGGTTTCGGACCAGCGACCCACGGACGATGTCCACGCGTCTCGCGCTCCCGATGCCCAGGCTAGCGGCTACGCTTCCCGGGGAGAGCGCGATCGGCCGGGACCGATGGCGCGCGTCGCGTGCACGTCAAGGCGTATGCGACCGCGGGCGCCGGCCGTCAGGGTTGCATCCCCTGCCTGACCAATCCCGGAGGTCCTCCTCGGGTCAGGAAGCGCTAAACCAAACGCGCCGCGTCTGCGGCGCGAGAACGACCGAACCGCCGCGGCCGAGCCACACCTTCATGACAGTCGTTCTGTTCGATCGCAGGCATGGTGGACACGGCAGGATGAGTGTCGGACATCCGTCCGAATCGGGTGTGACAGTTGCTCCGGTGCCAGTCTCAACGAGGAGGCAGCGTGACGTCGCCTGACCACAGGCCGAGTGCGGGTACAGCGTGGGCCACCGGCGGGGCCATCTTTGCCGGGGCGATGCTGGTGATGATCGGCATCTTCCAGGCCATCGAAGGGCTCGCCGCGATCATCAACGACGACTTCTTCGTCGTCCGCGGCAACTACACCTTCAACCTGGACACGACAGGTTGGGGTTGGATCCACCTGATCCTGGGGATCGTCGTGTTCCTCGTCGGGCTCGGCGTCTTTGCCGCGCGGTCATGGGCGCTCATCCTCGGCATGGCGGTCGCCATCCTGAGCGCCATCGCCAACTTTTTCTTCATCCCCTACTACCCGTTCTGGTCGATCCTCGTGATCGCGATCGACGTGTTCATCGTCTGGTCGCTGGCGCGCGTGTACAGCGATGAAGAGAGGCGAGTGTGAGCAATCCGATTACGGTGTCCTACCGCGACCGGGGCCGCGCCAGCAGGCTCTCGTTCGTCCTCGCGGTTGTGGTCGCCGTCCTTGCGTTCGGCGCCTGTGGGAGCAGCAAGCCCGACTACTGTTCGAAAACGAGCGACCTCGAGCAGTCGGTGAAGGATCTCGGCAACGTCGATGTCATTGGCAACGGGCTGAATGCCTTGAAGTCCCAGCTCAAGAAGATCGAGAGCGCTGCGACCGCCGTGGTCAACGCCGCCAAGAGCGATTTCGCCAGCGAGACGTCGGCGATCGACTCGTCGGTGCAAAAGCTCAAGACGTCGGTCCAGAACATCGCCTCGTCGCCTTCCCCCTCAGAGGTTGCGACCGTCACCGGCGACGCAGCGACTCTGGCAACGTCGGTCAAGGCCTTTACCGACGCCACCAGCTCCAAGTGCAGCTAGAGGCCGATACGGCGCCCACCACAGGAAGCCCTACCCAGTGCTCTCCTAGACCGAAGCGGCGTCGCGCTTAAGCATGTGCGCCGCGCACCCATCCCCTCTGAGTTCGCGCCCTGTCATGTCGAGCCACCCCCCGCCTCACGATGGCGGCGGGGAGCAGCTACGACGGCCTCAACCTGCCGGGCCCACACCAGAAGCCGCTCATGCGGTCCTAAACCAGCTCCTGTTCACCTAGCCACACTTCCACTCCTCCTTGCCGCGCGGCTCATGGCCAACGTCCGCGCGGAAGTTCGCGACCTGGCGATCGCGCTCATCGCGCGCGCACGCCGGCGGCCCTCATCGATCTCGTCCCACGGCGCCGTGGTTCGTGTGCTTCGCCAGCGATCAGGGCGCGCTGCTCGAGGCTGGTCGCATGCTCCAGCCAGGCCGCGCCCTCGCGCCAGCGTCTTAGGGCTGCGGAGGATCTCGGCGATCACCAGGCTGTTGGCGACGACGACGATCGAGCCGATGGCGTCCCTGTAGACCTCGGCCCGCGCACGCTCCCAGCGTCGGTCCTTGGTCGGTCGAGCGAACACCGGCACTAGGAGCAGCGACACCCCATGAGCGTGAAGCGCTGCGGCGAACGTGTGCAACCGAGCCAGGTCCTCGCACCCCAGGATCGCCAGCCGGGCACCGCCCGCTTCCACCACGCACAGTCGCTCGCCTCGGCTGAGGCCTCGTCGATCGGAGCGGCGATGCGGCGGACGGTCTTCGTCCAAAGAGCGGTTAGGGTCGCGGCATGCGAAAGACCGTTGCCACCCTCACCTTTCTCGCGGGGCTGGGCCTCACTTCCGTTGCGAGTGCCCAGACACCCCCGCCCCCGTCCGCCGTCAACGGCCAGCCCGTCACGACGCTGGCCGCCGGGATCTCGACGCCGACCTCGTTCGCCTTCGACCACGGCACCGGCACCGTGTTCGTCGCCGCGTTCGGCGACGAGGACTCGGGCAAGGGTGGCGGCGTGTTCGCGATCGGGCCGGACGGCGCGCTTGCGCGGGTTCCCAGGACGCCGAGCGGCGTGGCCGGGATCGTCTTCCACGGCGGCAAGCTCTATCTCTCGACGGTGAGCCCGAAGGGCGGGAAGATCATTGCCTTCAGCGGCTGGAACGGGAGCTCGTTCGCGTCGTCGAAGACGATCTTCAACGCCGCCGACACGGTCGGCTCGGTCAACGGTCTGGCGTTCGGGCCGGACGGCCGGCTCTACGGCGGCGCCGGGCTCGCCGAGGACGTGAACAAGAAGGGCAAGGTCAAGCCCTCGCCGTTCCCGGACCCGTACACCGTTTTCTCGATCACGGCGACCGGCAAGGGATTCAAGGTCGTGGCCCGCGGCATGCGTCAGCCCTGGCAGCTGACGTTTGTCGGCCGCCGCCGCAGCCCCTACGTGTCGGTGCTCTCCCAGGACGAGGGCAGGATCCCTCTGGACGCCATCGTCGTGGCGCGTCAGGGCACCGACTTCGGCTTCCCGACGTGCTCCTTCGGTCTCGGCACGCGCTGCGGCACGTTCTCCAAGCCACTCGTCACCCTCCCCAAGCACGCATCGCCGATGGGGATCGGGGCGCAGGGCAACACGCTCTACGTCGCGCTGTTCGGCGGGCTGAAGGGCCAGCCAGAGGTCGTTTCGCTGCCCGCCCGCGGCGGCACGCCGACGCCGTTCCTGACCGGTTTCGTGGCCCCCGTCGTCGCCACCAACGTCGACCAGGGCAACGTCTACGCCGGCGACCTGACCGGCTCGGTCTACCGAGTGCCGATCGGCGCCTGACCGGGGCACGCGCCATCCCCGCGGAGCGAATCGCCGGGATGCTGGGGTCAGAGCCGCATGACCGACTGAGTGTGATCCTGATCGGCGCCGGCCCGGCCGGTGAGCACTGCGCGGGCGCGCTCGCCGACGGCGGCCTGCGCGTGGCCATCGCCGAGCGCGACCGCGTCGCCGGCGAGTGCTCGGACTACGCCTGCATCCGCTCCAAGACCCTGCTCCACCCCGGCGAGGCGGTCACAGCGCTCGCGGCCGGCCGTATTGAACGTCGACGATGCGCCCGCCCGGCGCAACTTCATGGTCTCCGACTAGGAACTACTGGCTCGCGCTGCAAGCACGCGTCCGACTGGATCTACGCATCGCTTGCGCTCCGGACGAGTTCCGAGCACCTCAAACCACGATCGGGGCACGCTCGCTTCCCGCGTGATTGCGAGAGCCGTAGCTCATCCTCCGTCGCGACTGCTGGTCCTCCATTTCGCAAGTCTCGTGTTCCGGCCGAGTTGGCGGCTGGCATCCCCGATGGCCTCAACGCGGGCGAAGAGGACAACTTAACCGACAGCTCGTCATGGGCGATGGCTAAAGGCCCGGTGGAGCCGGCGGGGTCGAACAGCACGCCGGGGTCGCCGACAACGCCGATGTAGTTCAGCGCCGCGGCGAGAGCGCCGGCGCGTGTGTGCGCATACCCCGTGGGCACGCCGTGCACGGTGCGCGCGGGTCCCACGCCGGGGATCGCCGACCGCGGTGAGGGCGCGCTGGTCGCCGAGTCGCCGCCGACGCTTGCCCGACCCAGCGCAAAAACGGCCACGACCACCACGGGCGCCGCAAGCGCGACCAAGAGCCAGCGCGACGTTGACCGCCCCCGCTGGCCTGCCGCGTGGGGCCGACCGGCCGCCGCAGGACAGCGGTAGGGCGCTCGAGCGCGGGCCATCGCTAGTGGACCCCGCTGCCCACGCCCTGGAAGAAGTTGACCACGGCGGGTGCGGCGGCGATGACCGCCGCGGCGACGGCGGAGATCAAAAAGCTGGCCTTGCCGCGCTGGGCGTAGTGGTGGTTGCCGCCGTGCGAGGAGACCGCCCACACCGCGCTCGCCGATGATCACGCCGGCCACGCAGGCCAACAGGCCCCAGAACATCAGGCCCGAGATCACCTTCTCGGCCTGGTCGGTGCCGGGCAGCCCGCTCGAATGGGGGCTGATCGACACCTTCGCGAAAACGTTGAGAACTCCGACGACGAACGACTCCATGCCGCGCTGCTTCGTTCCGGCCCTTGGGCCAAAGGACGATCTGTTCCCTGTTCAACGTCCTCGGCGGCAAAGTCCCCCACGGAGCGAGGCAGCCTCCGCCAGGTCCGTCACGACGCGCCGTCCAAGTCGGCGTGGGCCGACGGCCTGTCACGGGACAGTGGGCTGCCCAGTCGACTCAGCGAGTGACGGGCTGCCTGGGGCGAGTGATGACCAGGCCTCCTCGCCCTCGTCGAGCAAACGCTCCTCTTCGTCGGCCACATAGCGGCCCGCGCGCCGCCTCTCAGGCCGGTAGCGTCAGCGCCATGCGGCTGACATTCCTTCTCGCGGTGCTTGCGGCCACGGGCCCGGTCGCCGATCGGAGGGCGAGGGAAGGCAAAGCCGAATCGAGATCGGTCCCCGCCAGCAGCGCAAACGACGGGTTTCGAGGGCGATCAGGCTGAAAAGAGCTCGGGGTGGAGAGTCGGCGCTCGCAACGCACCGCGCCGCCAGCAGTAGCGGTTCGCAACGCCGCGCTGCTCGAGCCGCAATGCTCATTGCCCCGGCGCCTGCGGCTATGGGCTCTTGCCGGCGTTGTAGTGCTGCTGGATGGTCGTCGCCGGGAGGGCGACGTTGTAGATGGCGACCTCGTCGGCTTGGCCCTGGGTGTACTGGGCGTAGCTGCCGTTTCGCATGACGTGCCAGGGCAGGGTGGGTGCTGCGGTGCCTGCTCCGGTGGCGGTGTGCTCGAGCTGCCCGTCGAGGTAAAAGGCGACGTCGGTGCCGTCTGTGGTGGCGACGAAGTGGTGCCAGCCGTTGCGGACGGAGGCCGTCGTCAGGCCGGTGTTGAAGGATGTCCCGCCGAGGCGGTAATACAGCGACCCGCCGCTGTCGTAGGCCAGGATCCAGCCGCCGGCGGTGGTGCCATCGCGCATTAGCGCCACGCCGCCTTGCCAGTTGAACCAGCCCTCCAGCGACCCGGAGGTGGCCGGCAGGGCGGGGCCGGGCGCGCTCATCTCGCCGCCGATGCCGTCGAAGGCCGCCGAGGTGTTGGCGTCTGCGGCGAGCGCGCCTGGTTGGCCGAGCGTGTAGCCGCCCAGGTAGCTCCCCGGGGCGGTGTTGGTCTCATCTGCGGCGGTGGTGCCGCTCTGCTCTCCCAGCCGCCAGTAGCCAGCCAGGCCGCTGGTGCCGACGACGGCATCGCGGTACCTGCTGGTGGGGGCCGGGGTGGCGGTAAACGTGCGGTCGTCCCCGGCCGTCGTCCCGGCGGAGTTGGTCGCAACAAGGCGGTAGTGATAGTTCGCACCGGGAGTGAGTCCGCTGACGTTCGCGGAGACGGCGTGGCTTGTGCTGTCCGACGCGGAGAGGGCTTGTTTCGGGGTTGCCGAGCCGTAGCCGCTGGTGGTGCCGAACTCGAAGTGGTAGCTCGTCGCCTGGTTTTGGGGGTTCAGCGAGCCGTTGAGGGTTGCCGACGTCGAGGTGATGGCCGTCGCCCCACCGGTAGCGACCGTCGGTGCGGAGCCGGGGTCGACCACCACCTCGCCAACGAACACACCCTTGGCACCGGAGTTGTCGGTGACCGTCAACTTCGGGAAGTAGCGGCCCGGCTGGGTGTAGGTGTGGACCGCAGTTGAACCCGAGCCGTTGGTGCCGTCGCCGAAGTCCCACGACCAGGCGGTCACCGTGCCGTCCGGGTCGCTTGAGCCGGTGCCGTCGAACGACACCATCTGCGGAGCCCGACCCTGATGCGGAGACCACTCGGCGTCGGCGACGGGCGGCTTGGTGCCCCCGTTGGCCGAGGTCGCCGTGATCGAGGTCTTATAGGCGATGTAGCTCTGGTAGATGCCGCGCATCCAGACGACGCTCATGTCGCTCGAGAACGGGATCAGCCCCCGCGGCGAGATCGGGCGGTAGTTGTTGGCGCTCGAGCTGGCGGTCACCGCCGACCGAGACCAGCTCTTGCCGCCATCCGGCGTCGTCCAGGTCTCCACCTCAAAGATCCCGCCGACGTCGCGCGAGAGGTAGACCGTGTTGGGGTTTTCGTGGTCGAGGGTGATCCCGCCCGAGTAGTAGGGCTGCTTCCCGTCGAGGCTGATTGACCCACCGGCCGGAGTGATCTCGTATGACACCCAGCCGCTGCCCGTCCACCTGGCGTAGCGATAACGGTGGTCGGTCGCCGAAACGAAGTCAGCAAAGACGATCACCGGCCTGCCCTGCGCGTCAAAGACCATGTCGTGGACCCAGAGCTTGTCCGCGTTATCGAAGACCTTGTCCGCCTGGCTGGGTGCGATCGCCGTCCCCAGCGAGGCGATCCGCGACCCGTTCGCCTTATAGATGCCGCCGTTTCTGTAATAGGCGAAGTAGACATTGACGTCGCTGGCCTCGGCCGGATGCGCGTTGGTGAAGGCAAAGCCGATGGTGTCGCCGCCCTTGGAGTCATACTTCACGTACGGCCGCTGGCCCGAGACCATGAGCAGGTTCTGCGCCGGCGACCAAGCGCTCTGGCCGTCCTGGCGGGTCGCGAACGTCGGGTTGTAGTTGCCTCCGCGCCAGAACAGGTAGGTCTTGGCCTCGGCGCCGAGCCTGATCGGATTGGGATAGGTAAAGCCATAGGGCCCAGACGTATTCGTGGGCATCGTTGCCTCCGGCTCCCACGAGGTGATGTCCTCCGGGTTCCTCGTCACCCGGTAGTACATGCGATTGCCGTTGTGCCCGGCGTAGAACACCTCGACCCGCCCGTCCGGCCAGACAAGAAGAGCCGGGTTGCTGTGGTCATCGACCTGAAGCTTTGAATGCAGCACGGCCGTGGTAGGGATACCGGAATCGTGGTCGAAAGCCGCGACCTTGATGTCGCCGTCCCCCGCGACCCAGCCAATGTAGGTTTGCCTGTGCGCCCCCTCGTAGTGGACGCCTCGCGGGTCGGCAAACCAACACCAGGCACCCTCGCCCAGCGACCGCTGTGGGGGCACTGCCTTTGCACCACCAGCCAACGCCCCGCACAATACGAGCGCAAGCAACACCGAGTAGCAAATCGCGCGGACCATCCCCGGGGGCCCTCCTCCGGGCACCAAGCCACCAAGCGGTGGGAGATCACCACACTACCTGAACCGGTATGTCGGCGGGTAAGGAATTTAGACGGCGGTATGGTCAGGGCGTCGGTGAAGGAAACGTCGACCGGCAGGCCGGTCGCCAATGAAGTCGTTCCCGGAACAAGGCCGGTTGCCCCGACAGAAGGTCCACTACGAAGGCAAGGTCAGCCGCTACGGCTCCGGAGCCGTCGCGGTGCGAGACGCCTCTCGGAAGGAGAGCTAGGCCCGTTCGCGCCCACGCTCCCGCCGGTGAGGGCCCTCACCGATCCTTGACCGGGATTGGCAAGGAGTGATTTTTCGGTCGGTGCCGTCTTTCGCCGAAACCGCGCCGACCGTGCTGACAGACATCAGTTAGGCCAGGCGCGTTTGGTCCGCCGACTCGATAAGGCCAGCGACCTTATGGAGGCGGCCGCCTCCAGCACAGCCCTCGCCACGCTCGCGCTCGACATCCACCCTCGGGCGCGAGGGAAAGGACAACCACGCCCAGGCGCTTCTGGAAACGGCCTACTGGCTCCAGTGCCGAGTCGATGGGCTCGTTGAGTTCTGGAAAACGCTGGAGGACGGACGCGGCCGGCCGATATGTCCCGTCGAGCGACACTGGAATCGTCGAGCGGATCGCACGACAGCAGGCCGATTTCGCCCAGCGCCAGGGCCACTTGTTCCGAGCTCGGGACCCCTCGTCACGTCGCTGGCAGCACGGCTATGGCCCGAGAGTCACAGATGCTGGCGCCGCCGGACTTGCGTCCGACCTGCCCGTCTCACCGCAGCGACTGACCCTGGGCACTCGCTTCTGATCGCGATCCTGCATGACCTTAC
>JBKPMS010000212.1:0-9903 GCA_046732275.1 Actinomycetota bacterium
CCCGAAGAGGCGGCGCCGCTGCTCGAACAGTGCGTCGCAAACAGCGAGCCGGACTTCTACTTCCACGAGGAGCTGGCGGAGATCTACCTGGCGCTCGGCCGGAACGATGAGGCCGAGCAGCAAGCCGAGCTCGCCGTAGCCCTGAAGAGCTGACCCCTTAGCTCTGCGTCGTGTCGAAGCGGTCGAGGCCGTCGTCCGGGAGCGTCTCCCAGGCTGCAACAGACCTCACGAAGATGTGCGCCGAGGGCCTCGCGTCGATTGGATCGTCGATCGCGCTGGCGCGGACGCTGGCGGTGGGCCTCTCCGGCCAGCCGCCGCCGAAAAGATTCGAGCCGCAGGAAAGACAGAACGTCTTCGCGCTCCCTCCGGCCGGCTCGAACGTCTGGAGCAAGTCTTCGCCCTCCAGGATGCGGATCGCCGCGGCCGGAACGCGCGCGTTCACCGTGCCGGCCCCGCCCGAGAGCTTCTTGCAGCTCTCGCAGTGGCAGTAGCGAAGCGTTTCCGGCGCCTCGGTCAGCTCGAACCTCACGCCGCCGCAGAGGCAGCTTCCGCGCAGGACGGTCACGCCGTAGAGCCTACTCCCTAGACTCGGCGAGATCAGCACGCGAGGCGTCATCACGTGGTCCGTCGTGGTGGTTCTCCTCTCGGCCGCGGCTTACGAAGCCGCCGTCGCGCTCGGCTGGATCTCGCTGGGGTCCCGGCCGGGTGACGACGCGCCGGGGCAGGCTGTCGTGACGATCTCGGCGTTCCTGGCGCTCGTCGTCGGCATGGGTCTCGGCGTCCGTGCCGCGCTCCGGCGCGGCCCCGTGCGCCGGTGGCCGGCGCTGCTAATCCCGGTTGCCGCCGCGGCTTACCTGATCGGCCACTACTACGCGTTCGACTCGTACTACCTGCCGACGCTGAGACGCTTCTCCGACGACGGCAACATCGCGGCAAGGTGGATCTACCTTGTCGCGGTGTGTGCGATCGCCGTCGCGGGTGTCATTGCGCTCCTCCCCCGCATCGGGATGGCCTTGCTGCCGTTCATGCTCTTCGTTGTGGGAGTGTTCGTCGTCGGCGAAGGAATCGGGCACTAACCGGAGAGGTGCGGCTCCCAGGCGGCCTCCACGACGTACCCGTCCGGGTCTCGGCACTTGACGCTCACATATTCGGGCTCCTCCCATTCCTCGACGATCGGGACGCCGTCGGCGCGCAGGCGGTCGCGGAACGCACGCACGTCGTCGGGGCTGTCGAGGTGAACGCCGAAGTGCAGGAACGCCGGCAGCCTGATGTCTTGATCCGTCGGTCCGAGTGCGAGTGAGAACCCGGTGGCGTCGTAGAGCATGAGGACGTCGCCGTCGTAGCGCCGCGCGGGCCTGGCATCGAAGCCGAAGTACGTCTCGTAGAAGCGGCGGGAGCGCTCCTGATCGCGGACGGCGAGGGCGAGGTGCTTCATCGGCGCGGGCCGTGGTAGACGGCCTCGATGTTGTGACCGTCGGGGTCGAGGACGAACGCGGCGTAGTAGTAGGCGCCGTACGGGCGTTCGCCGGGCGGACCGTTGTCACTTCCTCCCGCCGCTACGGCTTCGGCGTGGAACGCGTCCACCTGCGAGGTGCCTGTCGCCGTGAAGGCGACGTGGCTCCCGCGATCGGGTGGATCGCCGAGCCGGACAGCGAACGGCTCGTCGTCGTCTCCGCCGTCGCCTCGGCCGAACCCGAGCGACGATTCGCCGTCGTAGACGAGCTTGTAGCCAAACGGCGCGAGGGCGGCGGTGTAGAACGTCCGGCTCGCCTCGAGGTCGCTGACCGGCACGTTCACGTGGTCGATCGGCACGGCCAGACGGTACCGCGTCCTCTGTCTATCATCGAGGTCGGTGGCCACGAACGGGAAGCTCACGGCGAAGGACTACAAGACCGACCAGGAGGTCCGCTGGTGTCCGGGCTGCGGCGACTACGCGATCCTGGCGGCACTCCAGTCGTTCATGCCGGAGCTCGATCTCCCGAAGGAGAAGATCGTCTTCGTCTCGGGGATCGGCTGTGCCGCGCGGTTCCCGTACTACATGGAGACGTACGGGATGCATTCCATCCATGGCCGCGCGCCTGCGATCGCGACGGGCCTGTCCACGTCGCGGCCCGACCTGAGCGTGTGGGTGGTGACGGGTGACGGCGATGCGCTGTCGATCGGCGGCAACCACCTGATTCACGCGCTGCGCCGGAACGTCAACGTCAAGATCCTGCTCTTCAACAACGAGATCTACGGGCTGACGAAGGGCCAGTACTCGCCGACGAGCCCGATCGGAACGAGAACGAAGTCGACGCCGATGGGGTCGCTCGACTGGCCGTTCAATCCGCTCAGCATCGCCATCGGCGCCGAGGCGACCTTCGTGGCGCGGGCGATCGACACCGACCGAGCTCACCTCACGGAGGTGCTGCGCCGGGCTGCTGCGCACAAGGGAAGCGCCTTCGTCGAGATCTTCCAGAACTGCAATATCTACAACGACGGCGCATTCGACTTCGTCCGGGACGACAAGACGAACCGCATCTACCTGGAGCACGGCGAGCCGATCAGGTTCGGCGAGGACCGCGAGAAAGGCGTACGGCAGAGGCCGGACGGGAGTGTCGAGGTGGTCGACGTCGACGACGAGTCGGGGCTGCTCAAGCATGACGCGCACCACACCGAGCCGAGCCTGGCATTCGCGCTGAGCCGTCTCACGGCCGACACGTGTGGTGCGACGCCGATCGGGGTGTTCAGAGACGTCGAACGCGGGGTCTACGACGAGCTGATGGCCGAGCAGCTCCGCGCCGCGCGTGAGAAGAAGGAAGGGGAGCTCGCAGAGCTCCTCGACGCAGGCGACACCTGGACGCTCTGACGTCCGCGTAAGCCGACCCGGGCGTCGAGGCGCGCGGCTCTACCGCATGTCCCGAACGGCGAGGGTCTGACCCTGGTTGTTACGAGAATGCAACGTTTGTTCCACAGGCCCGGCCACGTCTCTACGAACCAGGGTCTGACCCTCGCCGTTGCAGAAGCGTCACGATTTCCGCCCGAAATCCGCGCCGGGCGACCTTCGATTTACTGCTGCGCACCCTCCGGCATCTGGGCCGACGGATCCGTCTGCCACAGGCCGATCGGATTCCCCTCCGTGTCGGAGCCGGTGGCGAACCAGCCCATTCCGGGGACGGGCTGCGGATCGTCCACTGAGCCGCCGTTCTCCTTGACGGTCGCGACGCCGGCATTGATGTCGTCGACGTCGAAGTACACCCTCACGGCACCCGGATCTCCGGGGTACACCGCTCCGCCCATGGTCTCCGCGAGCTGCGTCATGTGGTACTCGACCGGGCCTTCCATGTCCTGGAACTGCCAGCCGAACGTCTTCTTGTAGAAGTCCTGCGCGCGGCTCGTGTCCGATGCCGGGATCTCGAAGTGGACGAGCTTTCCAGCCATGTCTTCTCTCCTTCCCGAAGTTGTGTCGCGCGAAGATACCCGCTCTCTCGCCGTGTAGTTCCGGTTAAGGAGTTGCGGCGATCAGGGAAGGATCAAATGGCTGTCGCCGAACTCGTGCCAGAGATAGCCGTGCGCCAGCGCCTCGCGGTACGACTTGTCGAGGACGTCCTGGTCGGCGATCGCCCGCAGCATCTGCAGGTGCGTCGCTTCCGGCTCGTGCCAGCCCGTGATCAGCCCGTCGACCGCGTGGACGTCGCACTCGCCGCAGACGACGAGATTCGTCCACCCCTCGCCGGGCGACACGGTGCCGTCGGCGTTCGCGACAGTCTCCAACGCGCGAACGACCGTCGTTCCCACTGCGATCACCCGGCCGCCCCAACCGCGCACGGCATTCACAAGACGAGCGGTGGCTGCAGGAACGCGATACCGCTCCGGGTACGGCGCCTCGCCGCGCTCCGGTGACGACACGCCCGTGTGGAGTGTCACCGGTGCGACATGCACGCCGCTTGCCACGAGCCGCGTCACGAGCTCGAAGGTGAATGGTCGTCCGGCGCTCGGCATCTCCGCGCTGCCGGGCTCGGCCGCGAACACGGTCTGGTACATCGAGAGCGGCCACTCGCGCGGGACGTAGCCGTACCGGATCGGATGTCCGTGTGCCTCGAGGTAGTCGGCCAGCGGCTCGGCCAGGTCGAGTTGCGCCAGCCACAGGCGTCTACCGCCCGCAAACGGCGCGACGAGCTTCGCGGCGCCGCCGCCGGGTAGCAAGAGCTCGTCGCCTTGACACCCGGCGAGAAACGGCTCGGCGGAGGCGCGCAGCTCGACGATCCACCAGCGCTCGAGGGGCCGGTGCGGGACCGGTGTGGACAGACGGAGCTCGAGCTCCCGGCCGTCCGACGACCGGCGCGCCGGCAGCGCCGCCGCCAGCGTTCCCGACGTGTTGACCACGAGGAGATCGCCGGCCGCCAGGAATGCCGGCAGGTCTGCGAAGCGCGCATGCGCGACCCGCGCGTCCCGCTTGCCCGCGACGAGCAGTCGCACGTCGTCACGCTCGAGCCCGCGCGCCTCCGGTGGCTCGTGCGCTTCGAGGCGGGACGGAAGCTCGAACTGGAGCGCACTCACGCCCTGACCCTCGCTACGTCGTTAGCTCGGTAGCGGCCGCTCGGCAGCCTGCCCTCGATTAGCTCCAGCAGACCGGGAACGCTGTGTTCCGGCGGGGGACGATCCGAGATGTCTTCACCTGGGAAAGCGTCCTGCTGCATCTGGGTCCGCATGTCGCCGGGGTCGACGGCATAGATCCGCAGCGCGGGATGCTCGGCCGCGAGGATTGCCGTGATCTGGTCGAGTGCTGCCTTAGAGGAGCCGTAGCCGCCCCACCCTTCGTATGGCTCGACGCCCGCGTCGGACGTGATGTTGAGGATGCAGCCCTCGTGGCGCAGGCGCGGCAGGGCGAGCTGGACGAGCGCCAGCGGTCCCGTGACGTTCACGTCATAGACGCGCCGGAGCTCGTCCAGCGGATACTCGGCGAGCGGAGGGAGTGGGCTCGGGCCGAGCGTGCTTGCGTTGTTGACCACGAGATCGATCTCGTCGCCGGCCGCATCCACGAGCGCGAGCCGATGCCTCGCGTCGGCGATGTCGCCGGCTACCGGAACGACATTCCAGGTCCCTGCCCAGACGCGTTGCAGCTCGCTCCTCCCTCGCGCATCAGCAGCGACGCGCCACCCGCGCTCGACGAGCGCGCGTGTGAGCGCCAGGCCGAGACCGCGCGAAGCTCCGGTGACGATTGCGACCGGCATGCCGCCACCGTACGAGGCGGAGCCGCCCAACTGCTATCGGGAATTGGTCCTAGGACCTCCGGGCGACGCGCGAGGCATAGAGCGCTGCCTGTGTCCGGTCGGCGAGGCCGAGCTTTCCCAGCAGGTTGCTGACATGCGTCTTCGCCGTCTTCTCCGCGACGCCTAGCTCGAGCGCGATCCGCTTGTTCGAAAAGCCGCGCCCGATCAGGGCGAGCACCTCCCGCTCGCGCGGTGTCAAGCGTTCGTAACCGTCGTCCTGCTCGCTCTCGGCCAATGCATCGACGAGGCGCGCGGCGACCGCCGGATCGATCAACGCCTCGCCGGCATCGGCGGTGCGAATCGCGCGCGCAAGCTCCTGCGGCTGGACGTTCTTCAAGAGATATCCGGCAGCACCCGCGCGCATCGCGGGGAGGACGTGTTCGTCGTCGATAAAGCTCGTCAGGACGATCACGCGGGTGCCGGGCACGCGCTCTCGAAGCGCCCGCATCGCTTCGACACCGCCGACCTTCGGCATCACGAGGTCCATCAGGACGACGTCGGGCTGCAACTCGCCGGCGAGCGCGACTCCTTCCTCGCCGTCGCCCGCCTCGCCGGCGATCTCCATGCCGTCCTGCAGCTCGAGGAAGTTGCGCAAACCCTCCCGAACGACCTCGTGGTCGTCGACGATCAGTACGCGGATCGGTTCAGGCATGCGCAGTCTCCAGGTGGACTGTCGTGCCGGCGCCTTCGGCTGAGCGCACCTCGAGGCGCGCGCCGAGACGCTGCGCGCGTTCCTCCATCGAGGTGAGCCCGAGCCGTCGCGACCGCGCCTCCGGCGCGTCGGGATCGAAGCCGACGCCGTCGTCTTCGACGTCGAGGACCAGGCGTCCGTCTTCGGCGCGCAGGCGCACGACGATCTGCGTTGCACGGGCGTGACGCAACGCGTTCTGCAACGCCTCCTGCGCGATGCGGAAGACATCCGGGTCGCGATGCAGGTCGCGTTCGAGCTCGAGGTCGCCGTCGAGCTCGATCTGCATCGGCTGGAGGCGGCGCAGCACGTCGACGTGCTTCCGCAGCGCGCCGCAGAGCCCATCGCGCTCCAGATCGGGCGGTCGCAGCTCGAAGATCAACGACCGCAGCTCGTCCAGCGCCTCGGTCGCGAGCTCCTGGAGCTTCAGCACCTGTCCACGCGCCTCGCCTGTGTCGCGGTCCAGCAGGGTCACCGCGGCCTCTGCGTTCAGGACAAGGCTGAAGAGCTTCTGGCTGACGGCGTCGTGCAGTTCCAGCGCGAGCCGGTTGCGCTCGGACAGGATCGAGAGCTCGCGGCTCTGCTCGTACAGGCGGGCATTCGTGATCGCGATCGCGGCGTGCGCCGCAAGCAGCTGGATCAGCTCCTGGTCGGCAGCCGTGAAGTCCGCTTCACGCTCCTTCTCCGTCAGGTAAAAGGCGCCGATCACCCCCTCCGGCGTCACGATCGGGACGCCGAGGAACGAGTGCATGTCGGGATGGCCGCGCGGCCACCAGCCGTTGAAACGAGGATCCGTGTGGATGTCTCGCGTGCGGAACGGCTCGGCCGTCTCGAGCATTGCGCCGAGCATCCCGTGTGTTCGTGGGAGCGGGCCGAGCGACGCGATCAGCTTGTCGCTCATCCCCGAGGTGAGGAACTGGCTGAAGCCGCCGTCGTCATCCGGGACGCCGAGGGCCGCGTAACGAGCGCCGGCCAGCGTGCGTGCGCTGTCGACGAGCCGTTGAAGCACCTCTTCGACCGAAAGCTCGGCGCCGATCGCGAGCACCGCGTCGCTGACGGCCTTGAGCTCGGGATTCACCTGTGCCATGACGACGAAGATACGCCGCCGCCTACTCCACACGTCGCGGCACGCGGATGCCCATCGCACCAATCTTCACAGCACGCTTACCAAACGTGACTAACCTCTCCGGGTCGGTGAGGTCGAAGAGAGTGCACCGGGGGGTTCTCTGCGCCGTTTGCTGCGCCGCGGGCGTTCTCGTGCTCGGTCCGGCCGAGGCGCGTGCGGCGCCACCGCGACCCGACCTTGCGATCACGTCCATCAAGACGAATCGCGTCAGCGTCGTTGGGCGTCCCTTCTATGTGGTTGCGACGGTCATCGAGCGTTCGCGCCGCGCCGCGGCGAGAGCACGGATTACGGTCACGGCGAACAGCCTCCCGCTCGCGTCGACGACCATCGCCGTCCGGCCGGGACGACGGCTCGTCGTGAAGCTTCCGGTGACGCTTCCTGCGCCGGGAAAGACGAGCCTCGTCACCGCCGTGACGGGGACGAAGCCGGTCGAGGCGGTGATCTCGAACAACATTCGGCGCGCAACGGTGAACGTCGCCGAGTTCCGCGCGCGCTGGTCGTCCGTCGTCGTGCCGGACTTCGGAGGCTACGGCGGACAGTTCAACCATCACGTCTACTCGGCGCTCAGCCGCGCCGTCGGCGTCAACGACACGAACGTCCTCGTCATGGAACAGAAGATGCGGGCGCTCCACCCGCAGTTCTCGCGGATCTTCTTCACGCCGCAGGCGTTTGCCGATCCAGACAAGATGCAGTCGTTCGTGCGGACGGTGCTGTTCGCGCAGAGCACCGGCACGACGATCAACATCACCTGGCAGGGCGGCACGCTCAGCGTCGCAGCCGGGACCGTCCAGAAGTTCGCGAACGTCTTGCTGGACCTCGTCCGCAACCGCGGTGTGACGAACCTACGCTGGCTGACGCTCCAGAACGAGCCGAACCGCACTCGCATGACCATGCAGCAGTACGAGACGCAGTACCGCGAGCTCGACCCCTACATCCAGAGCATCCGCGGACAGGTGCGCTACATGGGCGGGGATCTGGTGCGCGGGCCGGACGCTAGCGCACCGAACCAGGCCGCGTGGTTCCAGTACATGGCGACGCGCATGTACGACATCCTGAATGCCTATTCCGTCCACATCTTCTGGGACTACTGGGATACGCAAAAGCTCGTGTTGCGCTTGAAGGAGGTACGGGCGATCGTCAATGCGCTGCCGCAGCAGGCGCGGAAGCCGATCTACGTGACAGAGTACGGCGTCCGCGGCCAGCGGGTGTTCAACGGAGCGCCGCAAGTCGACCCGGGTGTGTGGGACGACGGCTCGGCGATCGGCCAGACGAACGTCAGCGCCTTTCAGCAGGCGTGGTTCGACGTGCTCGCCGCCAACCTCGGCTATGTCGCGACGAGCAAGTGGGACTCGTACTTCGGGCGGTACGACAACGGCTCGCAGGCGTACTACTTCATCGGAGACCCGCAAAACGGCTGGCCCCTGTACCCCCTCTACAACCTCGTCCAGTTGCTGACGACGACCGTCAAGCGGGAGTGGCGTGTCGCCGCGGTGGACTCGGTTTCTGCGACGTCGCGCCTCATCGGGGCCTACCTCGGCAAGAACGGCCAGCAGACGATCATCGGCCTCGACACCATGGGTGCCCAGCTGAACACGGTCTCACCGACGCTCGTCTCGTACACGATCGCGGGGCTACCGCCTTCGAAGACACTCCAGCTCGCTGTGTGGAACCAGGCCGGCGACGGGCTCGTGGCCCCGGCTCGCCTAGTCGCTACGGACGCGGCGGGCGTGGCCAAGATCACCATCCCGCAACAGGCGGTCTTCGTGCTCACGACTCTGCGTTTGCCCAGCACATGACGTGATGAGACCGCCGGCGCGTCGTGCGCCGGCGGTCCCCTTGTCGCTAGGTGCTAAGCGCCGGTTGAGTCGTTGTCGTGGTCGCAGTGCGACGACCCCGACTGTGTAGTCGTCGTGGCTGTAGTGGCCGCGTCCGACGAGTTGGAGTCGTCGCCGCCGCCGGCGGCAATCGCGACTCCCGCGCCGCCGAGCGCCATGGCTGTGACAGCAGTGGCGAGGAGGGCGGTGTGCTTCGGTCGGAACACGGAGAACCTCCTTTCCGTCGTCGTGTCGCCGACGATGGAACACCCGCCCCGTAAGAACGAGCCAAGACGGGGCTAAGAAGTTCCTGAGACTTCGGCGCGCCCGTCGGGAGCTAGTCGGCTGCCTCAGCCGCCACCAGTGGCTCGCGTCGGCGGAGGCGGGGCGGCGTCACGAAGGCTGCCACGCCCGCGCCGACAAGCGCCGCGATCGCGCAGATCGTGAACGCGAGCTCGAAACCGACGACGGAGGGGACGTCCTCGGTGCCGGCGATCGTGTGCGCCGCGAGCAGGGCTGCTCCGACCTGGCCGCCGATGACGCCGCCGACGGTTCGCATGACGGTGTTCATCCCGGTGGCCACGCCGGTCTCGGAGGCGCGCACGGCTTCGGTGATCAACGTCGCCATCGCCGCAAAGGCGAAGCCCACTCCGACGCCGAGCACCGCCATCGCGGCGAGGATGTGCCACGGCTCGTCGTGCCACTTCGCCAGGGATCCGGCCGCCACGGCGACAAGGAAGAGGCCTGCCGAAAGCGGCCACTTGTACCCGGTTCGGCGGCCGATGAGCCCGGTCAGCGGCCCGGCGAACAGCAGCGTGATCGAGCTCGGAAGCAGGTAAAGGCCGGCCTTCGTCGCGCTCGCGTCGAACCCGTAGTCGACGACTCGCTGCACCGATCTCGGAAAACCATGCGGCATCTCGACGAAGTTCGGGACGAGGACGAAAGCGCCGAACATCGCGAAGCCTGCGATCAGCGCGCTGATATTCGTGAACAGCACTTCGCGCCGGGCGAGCATTCGCATGT
>JBKPMS010000213.1:0-36804 GCA_046732275.1 Actinomycetota bacterium
TACTTACGCGGAGTTCTTCAACGACGTTGTCGTTGCCTATGACGACGTTGTCGGAGGCAGCCGCAGGGTGCATGAGGCTGTTGTCTCTGGACGCCCGATTCATCGCCTCGCCGTGTGGAATATGACGCGTTTTCGAACCAGCGTACTTGCCGAGCTGGGAACGGCTTCAAGTCACGAAAAGCGAATTCCGGAGCTCGTTTGGGCGTCAAGTGCTCCATTCAAGCGGGGGTTCCTGCGATCGCTCTATACCGGTGATGGCTCCTGCTCGCGATTGTCGCGCAAGAGCATCCAGATCTCGTATTCGACATACAGCAGACAACTCGCACGCGACGTCCAACTCCTGCTACTCGAGTTCGGTGTAGTCAGTCGGCTCTGCCGATACGAGAAGGGCGAGTTCAAGGTCGTTATCGGCAACCGCCGGGACGCGCGGTTGTTTGCAAACAACGTTGGGTTTCTCGGGGTGAAGCAGCGCAAGCTCGAACGGCTACTCGACTCACTTCCTGCCCACCCCAGCCTCCGTAGCCATGATCGGGTGCCTCACATCGCTGCTTACATTCGCATGGAGTGCGGCTCGAGTTGGGTCGACAAGGACTGGTTGCGTCGGCACAACGTGGATCACGTTTCGCGCTGGGAGACCGGCGGGACGGCGATCCTCGAGCGGATCCAAAGCGAGGAAGTGCGGTCTGTCGTGGAGCCGCTCGTTTCGCCCGACTTCTTCTACGCGGAGGTCGCGTCGGTGACTCCCGCCGGTGTGCAGCCGGTTTACTCGCTTCGGGTCGATTCCCGCGATCACTCGTTCATCACCAACGGGTTCGTGAGCCACAACACGGAGTGCCGGCTATCGCGAATGGCGACCGAGTTGCTTCGTGACATCGACGCCGACACTGTCGACTTCAAGCCCAACTACGACGAGTCGCGGCGAGAGCCGGACGTCTTGCCGTCTCGCTTCCCGAACCTGCTCGTCAACGGCTCGTCGGGCATCGCGGTCGGCATGGCGACGAACATCCCGCCGCACAACCTCGGTGAGGTCGTGAACGGGATCATCGCGATGATCGACGACCCGGCGATCGACGTCGAGCGCCTCTCGCAGCTCGTCAAGGGACCCGATTTTCCGACCGGTGGCTCGATCGTCGGACGGGGCGGCATTCGCGACGCCTACCGCTCCGGCCGCGGACGCATCACCGTGCGCGGTCGCGCGCACATCGAACAACTGCGTGGCGGCAAGAGCGCGATCATCGTCACGGAGCTCCCGTACGGCGTTCGGAAAGCCGGCGAAGGCGGCGTGATCGAGAAGATCGCCGACCTCGTCAAGAACGGGACGCTCACCGAGGTTCCGATGTCGGACGAGGCGCTGCAGGATCACTCCGACAAGGAGGGGATGCGCATCTACGTGGAGCTCAAGCGCGAGGCTGTCCCGCAGGTGGCGCTGAACAAGCTCTTCAAGCTGACGCCGTTGCAGACGACGTTCGGCTACAACGCCGTTGCGCTCGTCGACGGCGTGCCGCGGACGCTGTCGCTGCTTGAGCTCATCCGTCACTACCTCGACTACCAGCGCGACGTCGTCACGCGCCGGTCGAAGTACGAGCTCCGTCAGGCCGAGAAGCGTGCGCATGTCCTCGAGGGCTACCTCAAGGCGCTCGACTCGCTGGACCAGGTGATCGCCCTCATCCGCGCGGCCGCAGACACTGACACTGCGCGCACCGGCCTCATGAGCACCTTCGACCTGTCAGAGGTTCAGGCACAAGCGATCCTCGACCTTCGCCTGTCGCGTTTGACGAGGCTGGCGCGCACGGAGATCCAGGCCGAGTACGACGATCTCCAGGAGCGCATCGGCGAGCTCCGCGCGATCCTCGGCGATCCCGCCCGGATCGACGGCGTGGTCAAGGAGGAGCTGCTCGAGCTGAAGGACGTCTACGGCAAGGCTGACGACCGACGTACCGAGATCGTGCAAGCCGAGGACGAGCTCGAGCTGGAGGACCTGATCGCCGAGGAGGACATGGTCATCGCGATCACCCGCTCGAACTACATCAAGCGGCTACCCGTGACCGCGTATCGCGAGCAGCGCCGCGGCGGCATCGGCGTCATGGGGATGGATCTGAAAGACGACGACTACATCGAGCACCTGTTCGTCGCCTCGACGCACGACTACATCCTCTTTTTCACGAACGTCGGCAAGGTCTACCGGCTCAAGGTCCACGAGCTGCCGCTCGGGTCGCGGCAGTCGAAGGGCCGCGCGATTCAGAACCTGTTGCCGTTCCGGCAGGAGGAGCAGGTCCGCGCGGTCATCCAGACGCGGAACTTCGAGGAGGCCGAGTACCTGGTCTTCGCGACGAAGAAGGGCGTCGTCAAGAAGACGCGCCTGTCCGCCTACAACACGCCGCTACGGTCGGACGGGATCATCGCCATCAAGATGCGCGACAGCGACGAGCTCGTCGGCGTCCGCCACTCGTCCGGGGACGACGACATTCTCATGGTGTCGCGAAAGGGGCAGGCGATCCGTTTCCATGAGACGAGCGTTCGCCCGATGGGACGCGGTGCGTCCGGCGTCCAGGGGATGCGCCTTCGCGTCGACGACGAGGTCATCGCGGTGAACATCGCGCACGACGATGCCGACGTGCTTGTCGTCACGGAGAACGGCTACGGGAAGAGAACCCGGGTCTCCGACTACCCGGTCAAGGGTCGCGGCGGTATCGGCGTCAAGACCGTCCAGCTGACGGAGGCAAAGGGTCAGCTCGCCGGCGCCCGAGTCGTTCGCGACGGGTACCAGGTGATGCTGATCTCCGACGGCGGCACCGTCATTCGGATGTCCGTCGACGACATCAAGCGGTCGGGGCGGGCTACTCAGGGGGTCATCGTGATGCGGCCGCGTGCGGGCGAGCGCGTATCGAGCCTCGCACCTGTTGTCGAGTCGGAACAGAAGGCCGGCGAGGCGAACCTCGACGAATCGCCTCCGTCCGAATAGCGTCTGCCCCTTCCTATTGACGACCAAGAGCGCTATATCTTTCAAATGAGGGGTCCCGGCGGACAGGGAGACAACGGAACATGGCAGTCAGTCGTCAAGTAGACCTGCTGGAGCCCATCGACCTCGCGGAGCACCTCGACAAGGTGGAGCTGTACCTCGGCCAGGTCTGTCAGATCGCAGGCATCTCGAAAATGCAGCTCGATTACTGGACGAACAAGGCCCAGATCCCGACCAAAGGGAAGAAGCAGCGGATCTACGACATCGACGCGCTCGAGACCGTCATGTTGATCAAGCAGGCGAAGGACAAAGGCCTCAACCTCGGCGCTGCCATCGACGCCGCCCGCAAATTCCGCGAAAATCCGCCCGCTTCGCTGGCATGATGATTTTCGCGGAATTGCCCTAACGGACGGCCGTTGCGGCCGCCGTCGCACAGGTCGACGGCGGCGGCGAAGGGGCTTAGACCGTTCCCAAGCGCTTCGCTGCCTCCTCTGGGGGGAGCGCATTGATGAAGATCCCGGCGCCCAGCTCCAGGGCCGCCAGGAGCGTTAGGCGTGGGAACAGGACTACGCGCCAGTCCTCGCTGTCGTGTTCCAGCCACGCGTTTAGTGGAACTGGGCCTTCGAGCTCGCGGAGCCGCCCGATGATGGCCGCGAGTAGCTTCAGAGAAGGAGCAAGCAGAGGGCTCTCGAGCCCGCTTGGGTCAGGTTCGCCGGGAGCGATCACCGTTTCGTAGGGCAGCCGGCTTGCCCACGGGCAGGTGGCTGTGAGGCCGTCCCGTTCCAGGAACGGCTCGCCTCGGGGTCTCGCACGAGGCGCCGGCGGCTGGTCCAGCCAGGCCAGCTGCGAGTGGGAGTGCGGGAGGCTTGCTCCTGCCTCGCGGCCTTCGTTGACCACCGGGAAGACGTAGCCCGGCACGTCCGCGGCTCGCCGGCGCCAGGCTTCGGCTACCAGGCCGAGCTCCTCCTCGCTGCACTCCGCCAGCGAGCGGATGTGGTTGCGGCTGTGCACGACGACCTCTTGCCGCTCGAGCGCGGGGTAGAGGTTCGGGACGACGCGCACGCGCCACTCGCCCTCTTCGGGCAACACCAGCGTCTGCGGCGGTGTCATGTCCTCGTGACCGGCGCAGAAAGGGCAGTGCTCGAGCTCGTCCGGGGCCGGAGCTTCCAGAGCAGGACGGGAGGCTCCCGGCCGCTTCGCCCGACCGGGTGCGATGACGGCCACGCGTCCCGACTCGGGATCGCGACGTAGCTCGCCGCTCAGTTGCCGCTCGGGCCGTCGGCCTTGTCGATGAACGGCCGGATCAGGTCGATCGGAGCGGGGAAGACGATCGTCGTCGATTGAGAGGCGCCGAGCTCGAGCAGCGTCTGCAGGTACCGCAGCTGTAGTGCGACCGGCTGCTCGCCGATCACGACTGCGGCGTCCTTCAGGCGTTCGGCCGCCTGGTACTCGCCCTCGGAGTTGATGATCTTGGCTCGCCGCTCTCGCTCTGCCTCGGCTTGCCGTGCCATTGCGCGTTGCATCGAGCTCGGAATCTCGACGTCCTTCACTTCGACGATCGAGACCTTGATTCCCCAAGGCGCTGTCGCCTCGTCGATGATTCCCTGCAGGATCGAGTTGATCTTCTCGCGCTCCGAGAGGAGCTCGTCGAGGACGTGCTGTCCCAGGACCGACCGGAGGGTCGTCTGGGCGATCTGAGAAGTCGCGACCATGAAGTTCTCGATCTGGACGATCGCCGCCTTCGGATCGACGATTCGGAAGTAGGAGACGGCGTTCACGCGGACCGGGACGTTGTCCTTCGTGATCACCTCTTGCGGCGGAATCGTCAGGGTGATCGTTCGCAGGTCGACCTTCACCATCCGGTCGACGACGGGAATCAGCAGGAACAGGCCCGGCCCCTTCGGGTTCGGCAGAAGCCGCCCGAGCCGGAAGACGATCCCCCGCTCGTACTCGCGCGCAACCTTGATCGCCGCAAAGAGGAAGAGGACGACGAGGAAGAGGACGACTGCGGCGATGATGATCGCGGCGTTCACGGCTCGATCCTATGTGCCCTCGGGGGTAACGGTGAGGACGAGGCCGTCCAATGATTCGACGCGGACACGCTCGCCCGGTCGAAGCTGCTCTCCGTGTTGGGCTCGCGCCTGCCAGAGCTCGCCGTTGACGAACACGAGCCCATCTCGACGCACTTCTCCCACCGCGCCGGCGATCCGCTGCGGGTCCACTTCGACCGGCTTCCGCCGGATCCGCCACGCCTTGCCGATTGCAAACGCCCACAACGAGCCGAGGGCTAAAGCGAACCCGATGATCAGCGGTTTCGAGGTGTGGTACGGGGACGGCGCGTTCTGGAAGAGCATGATCGAGCCGACCGCAAGACAGATGAGACCCGCGACCGTCAGGGCGCCGTGACTCGCAACGTGCAGGTCGAGCACGAGCAGCGCGACCGCGAGCAGGATCAGCAGCACGCCGGCCCAGCTCACGGGCAGCACCGAGAAGCCGAAGAGCGCCGTGAGCAGGGCCACCGCTCCGAGAGCCCCGGGCAGGACGACGCCCGGATGGAAGATCTCGTAGCCGATGCCGGCAATGCCTGCGAGGAAGAGCAGGGAGAGGATGTTCGGATCGATGAGCGTGTTCAGCAACCGCGTGAGAAAGCCGGGCTTGACGTCGTCGATCTGTGCGCCGGCGAGATGGAGCACGTAACCCTTCGGCTTCGTCTTGAACCCCTCGAGCTTGTCCAGGAGCGCCGGGAGGGTCGGCGCGATCTCGTCGATCACATCTCGGTTCAGAGCGGCCGGGGCATCGATGCTTGCGCCTTTGCGAACCGCGCGTGCCGGAAAAACCGCGTTCCGACCGTGGCTCTTCGCCAGGGCCACGACCGACGCGACGGCGTCGTTGACTGCCTTGTTCCGCAGGTCCTTCGGGAGATCCGAACCCGTTCCGCTGATCGGCGTCGACGCGCCGATGTTCGTTTGCGGCGCCATCGCCAGCACGTCTGCCGCTTCCGAGATCCAGAGACCGGCCGACGCAGCACGTGCACCGTCGGGCGCGACGTACACGATCACAGGGATCGGGGACGCAAGCTCCTTCTGGTAGATCTTGCGCATCGAGCTCGACAGGCCGCCCGGCGTGTCGAGGACGATCACCGCGGCGCTGTAGCCGTCGCTCTTGGCGCGGCCGAGGTGGTGATTGACCCAGTTCTGCGTCACGGGATTCACCTCGAGGTCGGGTGCGAAGTGAATCGCCAGCACTTTCGGCGTCGCGGCGTCGGCTGGTGTTGCGAGCGCCAAAAGCGCTCCGAGGAGCAAAAGTCCCCGCAAACAGGCGCTCTTCAACTCGTAAGAATTCTATCAGGGAAGGCGCGAGATCCTTGAGACCGAATTGCGTGTAAGGCACGCTTGCCCGAGGCGCCGCCGTCGATGAAGCTCATTCTCGCCGCATTCGCGTTCTTCCTTGCCGCACCGGCCACTGCGTTTGCAGAGGCGACGCTCACGATGCGGGAGGTCCCGTTGCACGGTGAGCGTTCCCTCGCAGCTGCGGCGCCGGTGCGTTTCGATCTCGTCGGGCTGCACTGGCGGGGCAGCGGCACCGTCGAGTTCAGGACACGGTCGACGACCGGGCGCTGGAGCGGATGGCATCGTGCCGCCCCTGAAGGCGAGGACTTGCCGGACGCCGGCAGCTCGGAGACGGTCCGCGCACGCGGGTGGCGGCTCGGCAATCCGTTCTGGACGGGTCCCTCGGATCGGATCGCTTACCGATTGCACGGCCGCGTCGACAGGCTGCGCGCGTACTTCGTGCGGAGTCCCGAGGAACGGATTCCGCTCCGTCGCTTCTCGATTGCCGGCTCGCCGCCCCTTCTGACGCGGCTCGCGTGGGGGGCGAACGAGTCGATCCGTCGCGCGGCGCCGCAGTACGCACCGAGCGTGCAGTTCGCCGTCGTACATCACACCGCCGGCCCGAACTCCTACTCACGCTCGCAATCCGCGGCGATCGTGCGCGGCATCGAGATCTACCACGTCAAAGGAAACGGTTGGAACGACATCGGCTACAACTTTCTCGTCGACCGCTACGGCCAGGTCTTCGAGGGCCGCTACGGCGGCGTCGAGCGGAACGTGATCGGCGCGCACGCCGAAGGGTTCAATACCGGCTCGACGGGTGTCGCGTTGATCGGGACGTACGCATCCGTCGGGCCCACCGCGGCCGAGCGCGCAGCGCTCGTGAAGCTGCTCGCCTGGCGCCTCGACGTCGCACACGTCAACCCCGTGTCGACGTTGACCTACGCGTCAGGCGGTAATCCGCGCTACGCGCAGGGAGCACCCGTGACGCTCCGCACCGTCTCGGGACATCGCGACACGGGCCCGACCTCGTGTCCCGGCGCGGTAGTCTACTCCCAGCTCGGCGCGATTGCCCGACAGGCGTTACAGCAGGGGTTGCCGAAGCTGTATGCACCGTCGGTGACCGGCGCTGTGGGTGGCCTCGTACGCTTCCGAGCCCGCCTCTCCCAGGCCCTGCCGTGGAGCGTGACGGTGTACGACGCGCTGGGCGCCGTTGCCGGGAGCGGAGGCGGATCCGGCCAATCGGTCGACTGGACCTGGAACTCCTCTGCCGCGCCGCGTGCCTCGTATTCGTGGACGATCGAAGCCGGCGACGGTGTCCGGGCTGCAAGCGGGACGATCGGCGCCCGGGCCATTGCGCTGTCGCTGAAGACGGTCGCCGCCAAACCGAAGGCGATCTCGCCCGACGGCGACGGCATCTCCGATTCCACTCAGATCTCGTACACGCTCAGTGCTCCGGCAACCGTGACGGCCGTGCTGAACGGACCCGATGGACAGGAGCTCTCCGTGCTCTTCACGCAACTGCGCAAGGCCGGAGTCAACACCTTCACGTTCGCGCCTACGGACCTCCCGGATGGTCGCTACGAGATTGTCCTGACGGCGGCGAACGCCAGGAGAACGGTGACCGCGAAAGTGCCGGTTCTCCTCGACCGCGCCGTGCGCAAGTTCGCTGCGTCGCCAGCCGCCGTGTCGCCGAACGGCGACGGGGTGCAGGACGAGATCGGCTTCAGCTTCGAGCTGGCTCGGGCCGCGAATGTACGGCTCGACATCGCGCAGGCGGGGCGCACGATCACTTCGCTCTTCGCTGCAGACCTTCAGCCCGGTCCGCAGAGCGTGAGCTGGAACGCGGTGGGGACGAAGAACGGCGTCTACGCGGCGTTGCTGACGACATCGAGTGACGTCGGCACCATCACGCGGCCGCTCCTGTTCCGCGTCGACACGGTGGCGCCGCAGTTACGCGTGCTGTCGTGGGGACGGCTGCGGTTCAGCGTCAGCGAAGCAGCCGTGGTCCGGCTGACCGTGAACGGCAAGCTCGTGACGCGATCGGTTCGCGCGGGTGTGTTTTCGTACCGCGTGCCTCGAGTCCGGACCGTTCGAATCGTGGCGCAGGACGCGGCCGGGAACGTCAGCCGGACGCTGCGGTATCCATGACCCAGCGGTCGTAGGCGACCTCCAGGCGGGCCAGGATCGCGGCCAAGAGCTCGGCGCGGTCGACGGGACGACCCAGCTCCAGCCGCAGCGAGGTCGGCTCGGTTTGCGCGTCCGGTGGGAGCTCCGTCTCGTCCTGATTGGCATTCACACCGATTCCGAGCACGACTCGCCCCTCGCTGGACTCCGCGAGGATGCCGGCCACCTTCCTGCCGCCGATGAGCACATCGTTGGGAAACTTGATCTCCGGCTCCAGCCCTGAGACGTCGGTGATCGCCTCGGCGACCGCGGCTCCCGCGACGAGGGACAGCTCGGGCAGGCGCGAAGGCTCGACCGCAGGGAGCAAGAGCGTCGAGAAGAGGAGCGCCGTGCCGGCCGGGGCATGCCAGCTGCGGCCGAGCCGGCCGCGGCCTTCTGTCTGCTCCTCTGCAACGGCGACGCTCCCCTCGAGATCGCCCGGCTCGAGCAGCCGCTGCGTCGACGCCGTGCTCTCCGCATAGCGGTACACGCTCCCGAAGCGTCCCGTCAGGAGCGGCACGACACGCTCCGGAGCGAGCGAATCGACCACGGCTTCCTAGACTAAAGCGGACAGATGCAACTGCCTCGGGGCCGCCGCCGTCAAATCCACCAGTCCTTCCGTCCGGAAGGGCAACTGGTCTACGCCCGGCTGAGCGATCCCGTTCTCGTGAAAAGAGCAAAAGACGGCGACGCACGCGCACTCGAGGTGCTGTGCGAGCGACACGCGCCGCGCGTCGAGAAGCTCGCACGCCATTTGCTCCGGGATCCGGAGGACGCACGCGACGCGTCACAGGAAGCACTCGTCAAGCTCTGCGTGCGGATGAAGCAGTTCCGCGGCGAGGCGCAGTTCTCGACCTGGCTCTACCGGCTCACCGTGAATGCGTGCCGCGACGTCGCAGTGAGACAGCGAGCCCGCGCGTGCGAGCCGCTGCTCGAGGACCGCCGTGCGGCGACCGACGCCGATCCGGCAGGCGAGGCGGATCGCGCCGAGCTCAGGAGCGAGCTGAACCGCTGCCTCGCCGAGATCACGCCCGAGCAGGCACGCGTCGTCGTGCTGAAGGACGCACTCGGCCTGTCGTTCGAGGAGATCTCGACGGTGGCAGACATGCCGGTCGGCACGGCGAAGTGCTACGCCCACCGGGGCCGGAATCACCTGCGCCAGAAGCTCAGCGCATGACCGTCGCGCCGCCCTTTGGCCGGGAGGCGATCGAAGAGATCATCCCGCATCGCGAGCCGTTCCTCCTCATCGACGAGGTGGTCGAGCTCAACCCGGGAGAGGGCGCCGCCGCGCGAAAGACCGTGCGCGATGACGAGTGGTTCCTCGCCGGGCATTTCCCCGGCCGCCCGGTGATGCCGGGCGTCCTCGTCGTCGAGGCGCTCGCGCAGACGGGCGCCGTCGCTGTTCTCAGCGAGGAGGAGAACCGGGGCAAGCTGGCACTCTTCGCGGGCATCGACGACTGCCGCTTCAAGCGGATCGTCGAGCCGGGCGACGTGCTCGAGCTCCGCTGCGAGCTCGAGCGGATCCGCGGCCCGGTCGGCCGCGGCAAGGCGGAGGCGCGGGTCGACGGCGAGCTTGCTTGCCGTGCGGCCCTGACCTTCGCGGTCGAGAGAGACAGATGATCGGCAAGGCCCAGGGGCAGCCGGTCTCGATCACGGGCCTCGGCGCCTACGCGCCCGACCGCGTGCTCACGAACGACGAGCTCTCGACGATCGTCGACACCACCGACGAGTGGATCATGGAGCGCACCGGCATCCGGGAGCGGCGGATTGCCGCGCCTGAGCAGGCGCTCACCGATCTGGCTCTGCCCGCGGCCCATGCCGCGCTGGCGGAGGCCGGCGTCGACGGACGCGACCTCGACCTGCTGCTGTGCGCGACCGTCACGCCCGACATGATGTTTCCGACGTCGAGCGCGCTCCTCGCCGACTCGCTCGGAGCGGAGCAGGCCGCCGCCTACGACCTCCTCGCCGGCTGCACGGGCTTCATGTACGGAGTCGCGCAGGCCTACGGGATGATCGCCGCGGGCCTCGCCGAGCGGGCGCTCGTCGTCGGCGGCGACGTCCTGTCGCGAATCCTCGACTGGACCGACCGTTCGACTCTCGTCCTCTTCGGGGACGGGGCGGGCGCAGTCGTGCTGGAAAGAGTCGACGCTCAGGGGTTTCTGGGCTTCGAGCTCGGCGCCGACGGCGGCGGCGGGATTCACCTGTCCCTCCCGGGAAGCGGCTCCCGACAGTATGTCGACTCGTCAGGCAACGGATTCGTGCAGATGAACGGCCGCGAGGTCTTCAAGTTCGCCACGCGAGTCCTCGTCTCGTCGGCGCGCGACGTGCTCGAGGAATGTGGCATGGGTGTCGAGGACGTCGACGTGTATATCCCGCACCAGGCGAACGTGCGCATCATGAACCACGCTCGGGAGAAGCTCGGCATACCTCCCGACAAGATGGTGGTTAACGTTGACAAATACGGCAATACCTCATCTGGTTCGATCCCGCTGGCCTTGGCGGACGCGAGGACTGACGGGTTGTTGAAGAAGGGAGATCTGGTGTTGATGACCGGGATGGGAGCAGGCCTCACGTGGGGCTCTGCGCTGATGGAGTGGACGGCGTGAAGGCCGGCCTCGTCGCGTTCTGCTTTCCCGGTCAGGGGTCGCTCGAGCCCGGCATGGGACGTGAGATCGCCGCCGCGCATCCCGAGGCGCGCGAGGTCTTCGAACGCGGGAGCATGGCCGCGGGTCTCGACCTGCAGCGACTGTGCTTCGAAGGGACGGAGGCGGAGCTGGTCGAAACCGAGGTTCAGCAGCCGGCGCTCGTTGCGACGAGCCTTGCAGTGCTGGCGGCGATTCGAGAGCGGGGGATCAAGCCGGATTTCGTCGTCGGACATTCCGTCGGGGAGTTCGCGGCCATTGCCGCGGCAGGAGCGCTCAAGGTCGAGGAGGCGATCGGCCTCGTACGGGAACGTGGGCTCGCGATGGCGGAGGCGGCCAGGAGCAATCCGGGCTCGATGGCGGCAATCCTCGGGCTGGACGACGAGGTCGTCGAGCGCATTTGCCGGCGGATCCTCAACGTGTGGCCGGCGAACTACAACTGTCCCGGCCAGATCGTCGTCTCCGGTGCGAACGGCGCCGTCGACGAAGCCTGCGAGGCGGCCCAGGTGGAGGGTGCGCGTCGTGCCGTCAAGCTGCGTGTCTCCGGGGCGTTCCACAGCCCGCTCGTCGCGCGAGCGGCCGACCATCTTCGCCCGGCGCTCGACCGGGCCAAGTTCTCGGAGCCGACCGCGCCGTTCATGTCGACCGTGACTGCGCGCATCGAGAACGCGAAGAGAATGGGGCCCCTGCTGGTCGAGCAGCTGACGGCGCCCGTCCGATTCACGCAGGCGGCGCAGGCTCTCGTCCGTGAGGGTGTACAAACCTTCGTCGAGGTCGGTCCCGGCAACGTCCTCTCCGGTCTCGTCAAGCGGATCGACCGGGATGCGAGGACGATCTCCGTCTCCAATCCGGAGAGCCTGAGGAAGCTCGAGGAGACACTCGCCGCTGTCTGACGCCTTTGCGTCACTGGAAGGGAAGAGCGCTCTCGTCACGGGCGGCTCGCGCGGAATCGGGCGTGCCGTCGCGCTGGAGCTCGCCGGCGCTGGCGCGACCGTGACGCTGACCTACCGGTCCGGCGAGGACGAGGCGCAGGACGTCGCGCGTGAAGCCGGCGCGACCGCCGTGCAAGCGGACGTCTCGGATCCTGCGGCCGCGAAGCAGCTCGTCGGCGAGGTGGGTGAGCTCGACATCCTCGTGAACAACGCCGGAGTGACGCGAGACGGCCTGATCGCCCGCATGTCGGACGAGGACTGGCACGAGGTGATCGGCACGAACCTGAACGGCGTCTTCCACACCTGCCGGGCGGCCGTTCGCGGGATGATGAGGCGGCGTTCCGGCTCGATCGTGAACATCTCCAGCGTGGTCGGCGTACACGGGAATCCGGGCCAGACGAACTATGCGGCGTCGAAGGCGGGGATCATCGGCTTCACGAAGTCACTTGCGCGCGAGCTCGGGACGCGCGGCGTGCGCGCCAATGTGGTTGCGCCGGGCTACGTCGACACTCGCCTCACGCAGGCGATCAGCGAGGACATGCGCGGCCTGATGCTGGCGAATACACCGCTCGGACGCTTTGGAGCGCCGGAGGACGTCGCAGCGGCGGTACGGTTCCTCTGCTCGGACGAGGCCTCGTTCATCACGGGCGAGGTGCTGCTCGTCGACGGCGGGTTGGGGATGTAGATGGGCGTGGAGCACGAGATGTCGGTCAACGGACGCAGGCGCGTGGTCATCACGGGAGTAGGGGCGGTCACGCCGCTCGGAAACGACGCCGAGACGACGTGGCAGAAGCTGCTCGCGGGCGAGTCCGGCGCAGGCCCGATCACGCAGTTCGACTCGAGCGACCACTTCGTCCACTTCGCCTGCGAGGTGAAGGACTTCGACCCGGCGCAGTACATCGACCGGAAGCGGGCTCGGCGCATGGACCGCTTCGCACAGCTGATCCTCGCAGCAGCCCGCCAGGCCGAGGACGACGCGGGGCTCGACATCGCGGCCGACGCGGACCGGATCGGCGCCTCGATCGCGACCGGGATCGGCGGGATCAAGTCGTTCCAGGACTGCTACGACACGCTGCTCCAGCGCGGACCGGACCGGGTCAACCCGTTCGCAATCCCCTGCATCATCCCGAACATGGGCGCCGGGTGGGTGTCCATGGAGCTCGGCACGCGCGGGCCGCTGTCCTCGGAATGCACTGCGTGCGCGGCCTCGAACATGGCGATCGGGCAGGGCGTCGACGACATCCGGCTCGGGCGCGCAGACGTGATGCTCTGCGGAGGCACGGAGTCCGCGATCAACGAGGTCGGTATCGCCGGCTTCGGCGCGATGCGCGCGCTCTCACGCCGGAACGACGACCCGGAGCGTGCAAGCCGGCCGTTCGACGCGAAGCGCGACGGTTTTGTCATGGGCGAGGCGGGCGCCATCCTCGTGCTCGAAGAGCTCGAGCGGGCGCGTGGACGCGGCGCCAAGATCTACGCCGAGGTCGTCGGCTACGGGCTGTCATCGGATGCGACTCATGTCACCGAGCCGGACCCCACCGGGCAGAACCCGGCGCGGGCTATGAAGAACGCATTGGCGGACGCGGATGTCGATCCCGGTGCTGTGGACTACATCAACGCTCACGGGACGTCGACGCCCCTTGGCGATGCTGCGGAAACGCGTGTCATCAAGCTCGCCCTCGGCGAGGAGAATGCGAGGAAGACACCCGTCTCGTCCACAAAAGGCGCGACGGGCCACTGTCTCGGCGCCGGCGGCGCCGTGGAGGCGATCTTCTCGACGTTCGCGATCCGAGACGGCAAGCTGCCACCGACGATCAACCAGGAGGTCGAGGATCCGGCGTGCGACCTCGACTACATCCCGAACGAGGCGCGCGACTCCGATGTACGGGTCGCAGTGTCCAACGCATTCGGGTTCGGCGGCCACAACGCCTGCATCGTCCTCGAGCGCTTCGAAGACTGACCTACGCTGCGACCTCTAAGCTCGCGCTGTGGCCGGGGACCGCTGGGCAACCTTCGACTGCTACGGGACGCTGATCGACTGGAACGGCGGGATTCGGTCGGTCCTCGCCCGCGTCTTCGGCGAAGAACGAGCCGACGAGCAGCTCGAGCGCTACCACGACGTCGAGCCGGCGTTGGAGGCGGGCGGCGACCGTTCGTATCGTGAAGTCATGACGGAGGCTATGCGGGAGCTGGGCGCATCAGAGGGCGACGAGGACGCTCTCGCCGAAGCTCTTCCCGCCTGGGCGCCCTTTTCGGAAGTACCGGCGGCGCTCGAGGAGGCACGCGCCCGCGGCTGGAAGCTGGCAGCTCTCTCGAACACCGACCGCGACTTCATCGAGGCGTCGTTGTCGCGGATCGGTGTCCCCTTCGAGCTCGCGATCGTGGCGTCCGAGATCGGCTCGTACAAGCCGGGTCATCGCCACTGGCTTCGCTTCTTCGATGAAACGGGTGCGCCCCGCGACCGCCATGTTCACGTCGCGCAGAGCCACTTTCACGACATCGTGCCTGCGACGGAGCTGGGTCTCCGTTCCATCTGGATCAACCGCTACGGCGCGCAGCACGACCCGCCGCCGACGCGGGAGCTGCCGGACCTCTCACGTCTGCCCGAGACACTCGATGAGCTCGTCGCTGCCTGACGGCTTCCGCGTCCGCGACGGCGCGGAGTCTGATCTGGACCTCGTCGCCGCCCTCGTCCACGCCGAGGAGAAACACCTTCGCGGGGAGTCCCGGTGGGGGCCGCAGGAGATGATCGACTTCTGGCGCCGCTCCGACTTCGACGGCGGTACCTGGATCGTGGAGGAAGCCGGCGGCAGGGCTGTCGGCTTCGCGACGACGATGCAGCGCCAGGACGAGACCGACTGCTGGGCGGCGGTGCATCCCGAGGTCACGGCGCACGGGATCTCAAGGGCGCTGCTGGCTAAGGTCGAGGAGCGGGCACGCGAGCATGGCTCCCGGAAGCTGAAGGTGGGGATGTTCGCCGAGAACCGCGCCGCGCGGGCCCTTTTCGACGCGTTGGGCTTTCGCGAGGCGCGTCGTTACTACCACATGCGCATCGTGTTCGACCGTCCGCCTGAGCCCGCGGCGATGCCGGACGGCATCGAGCTGACGGCGTTCCGCCGGGACGATGCCCGCGCCTTCCACGCCGCGATGAACGAGGCCTTCGAGGAGGAGTGGGGTTTCGTCTCGCTGCCTTTCGAGGATTGGGAGCAAATGCGTCTCGAGGCTCCCGACACGGACACGTCGCTCTGGTTCGTCGCGCGCGACGACGACGAGATCGCCGGCGCGATCCGCTGCGATCCCGACAAGTACGGCGGCGGCTGGATCGGAATGCTCGGCGTGCGGCCGCCGTGGCGTAAGCGCGGGCTGGGTCTTGCGCTTCTTCAGCACGCATTCGTCGAGTTCCACCGCCGCGGCGAGACGCACGTCGGCCTCGGCGTCGACGCGGAGAATCCGACGGGGGCGACGCGCCTCTACGAGAAGGCGGGGATGCGCGTCCTGACCGAGGACATCGTCTTCGAGAAGGAGCTCGTGTGAGTCGCCTCCGTGCGAAGTGCCCCGATTGCAAGACGTTCACAGCGGTCGCGCTCGGTGGCGACTACGAATGCCACTCCTGCGGACGCTTGTTCCACTCGGGCCTCGTCCGCGTCCCGCAAGCGTGGGGCGAGGAGGGAGAGGCGATGGCGGAGGCGGCCTGGCTCGAGCTGCCGTATCCCGAGACCGGCGTCGTCGAGGCGGAGTCCCTCGAAGAACAGAGCCTCGCGCTCGCGGCCGATCTTCCCGAGCGGCCGCTCGTCCTCGGCGGCTGCTGCAACGCCCACGTCGGCGCCGTCGAAGGTCTTGCCGCGCGAAAGGGTCGCCTCTCGCTGATCTGGCTGGACGCTCACGGCGACCTCAACACGGTCGAGAGCTCTCCGACCGGAAACCTGTGGGCGACGCCGCTCCGGATGCTCATCGACTCCGGCGCCGTCAACGCGGAGGATGTCGCGCTCGTCGGGGCGCGCAACCTCGATCCTCCCGAGGAGGAGTTCATCCGCGAGCACGGCGTCAACCTCGGAGAAGACGGGATCGACGCAGCCCTCGACGGCACCGCCGACACGTACGTCGCCTTCGACCTCGACGTTCTCGAGCCGTCGGAGGCGTCGGTCTTCATGCCGGAGCCGGGTGGTCTTTCCGTCGCCGACGCCGAGCGGATCCTCGCCGGCATCCGGGAGCGTGCGAACGTCCTCGGAGCGGGCTTCAGCGGCGCCAGCTTCGAGCCCGCGAACGTCGTGCCGATGTCCAGGTTGGCGGAGGCCCTCAGTCTCTAGCAACCGTGCAACCAGCGCGCGGAGCGCGCGAGTCTAAACTCGACGATCAATGTCCTCTCGGATCGACGTCTCCATCGAGCACCGGAACGTCCCCGAGCCGCCGGACAAGAAGCACCCGAACACGTGTCCCGAGTGCGACTCGCACTACCGGGACGACGAGCTCGACGCGGCGCTCTGGGTCTGTCCGCACTGCGGTAACCACTTCACGATGCGGGCCCGCTCCCGAATCGCCTCGCTCGCCGACGCCAACTCGTTCTCCGAGGAGGCGGCCGACCTTCGCTCGGAAGATCCGCTCGACTTCTTCGATCTCCGTCCGTACACCGAACGTCTTGCCGAGGCCGAGATGAACACGGGCCTCGGAGAGGCGATGGTGATCGGGCACGCGTCGATCGACGGAACGCCGTGCGAGCTCGCCGTGATGGATTTCGCGTTCATGGGCGGCTCGATGGGGAGCGTCGTCGGAGAAAAGTTCTCGCGTGCGTGCGACAGCGCCGGGCAGCGTGGAGTGCCGCTGGTCTCGGTCACGGCGTCGGGCGGCGCCCGCATGCAGGAGGGGATCCTGTCGCTGATGCAGCTGCCGAAGACGGTGTGCGCCGTGGAGGACCTGCACGACTCGGGTCAGGCAATGATCAGCGTGATGACGCATCCGACCACGGCCGGTGTCCTGGCGAGCTTCGCGAGCCTCGGTGACGTGATCGTGGCCGAGCCCGGTGCTCTCCTGGCGTTCACCGGGCCGCGCGTCGTCCAACAGACGACTCGCGAGAAGCTTCCCGAGGACTTCGGCCTCGCCGAGCAGAACCTCCGGTTCGGGCACCTCGACGCGATCGTCCCCCGACCAGAACTGAGGGCGTACGTCGCGCGCTTGCTGCGGCTCTTCGCACGCAATGGCGACTGACCACGAGCTCCGGCTGCGAGAGCGCCTCACGCGCCTTCGCAGTATCAACCTCCTCGGCGGCGCGAAGCTGTCGCGGGAGCTAGAGAAGCTGCAGCGCCAGCTCGAGCGCGCGCAGGAGGCTCCCACCGACGAGGAGATCTGGCGCTCGGTCGAGCTCGCCCGTCACCAGGATCGCCCCTACGCGCTCGACTACGTCGAGCGTCTGCTCGACGACTGGGTAGAGCTCCACGGCGACCGCGGCCGCGGGGACGACCCGGCCGTCGTGATCGGGATCGGCCGGCTCGATCACCGAACCGTCGCCGTGATCGGAAATCAGAAGGGCAGGGACATCAAGGAGCGGACACACCGCAACTTCGGGATGGCCTATCCGGAGGGGTACCGCAAGGCGATGCGGCTCATGGAGCTGGCCGATCGCCACCACTTTCCGCTGATCAGCCTCGTCGACATCCCCGGCGCGTATCCGGGCGTCGCCGCCGAGCAGCACGGGCAAGGTGGAGCGATCGCCCAGTCACAGGCGCAGCTGGCACGCCTCGGGATCCCGGTCGTCGCCTGCGTCATCGGTGAGGGCGGCTCGGGCGGCGCGATTGCCATAGCCCTGGCCGATCGTGTTCTCATGCAGGAGAACGCGATTTACACCGTCATCTCCCCGGAAGGCGCAGCGGCAATTCTGTGGCGCGACGCGAGCGAGGCGAAGAAGGCCGCCGCGGCGTTCAGGCCGGATGCCGTCCACTGCCTGGAGCTCGGGGTGATCGACGCGATCGTCCCCGAGCCGGAGGGTGGTGCGCACACAGACCGCGATGGGGCGGCCCGCCTACTTGGGGACGCAGTGCGCGACGCGCTCGAAGATCTCGAATCGAGGTCGGGAGACGAGCTCAAGCGCACTCGGCGAGCGAGATTCCGCTCCCTCGGCGTTTACGCTTGAGTCAACGGCCCGTCCTGTGGATACTTCTCAGGTTCGCTGAGGTTTCGGCAGGTTTCCGGCGAGGTCCGCCCTCGCCTCTCCACAACATCCACAGCCTTATCCCCGGATCCAAGAACGACTTCGGGCCGGAAAACCGGCCCGAAGAGTCGACCCCCCCGCTGGGTAGAGAAGCTTTTCGGAGGACACGAGTCCTCCTTGTAAACCGTACTTTTGCCGCGAGCGGCGAGGTTGAAACCCGCCCAGCCGCGGGTACCGTCGTGCCATGGCTCGACCCATCTGGAGCGGGACGATCTCCTTCGGCCTCGTCAGCGTGCCGGTCCGGATGTACTCCGCGACCGAGTCGAAGGAGCTCAAGTTCCACTTCCTCCACAAGGACGACCTGACTCCGATCGGCTACGACAAGGTCCGAAAGGACACGGGCGAACATGTGGATCCCGACGAGATCGTCCGCGGCTTCGAGATCGAGAAGGGCCGGTTCGTCGAGCTCACCGACGACGATCTCGACCGCCTCGACATCGAGCTGACGCACTCGATCGACATCTGCGACTTCGTCGACATCGAGGAGATCGACCCGATCTACTTCCGCAAGGCGTACTACCTGCTGCCCCAGGACGGCGCCGAGAAGCCGTACCGTCTTCTGCTTCGGGCGCTCGAGGAGAGCGCCAAGGTCGGGATCGCCAAGGTCGTGATCCGGAAGAAGCAGCATCTCGCGGCCCTTCGGCCGTGGAACGGAGTGATCCTGCTGGAGACGATGTACTTCGCCGACGAGATCAGGAAGCCGGAATCGGTCGACGCCGGCGGGAAGCTGCGGTCGGCCGAGGTGGACATGGCGAGATCGCTCGTCGACAACCTGAGCGACTCGTTCGATCCGCAGAAGTACGACGACACCTACCGCAAGGAGCTCCTCGACCTCCTCCGCGAGAAGGCCGAGACGGGCGAGATCTCCGCACCCGCGGAGGAGCCGGAGGAGGCCGAGGTCGTCGATCTGATGTCTGCGCTGCGGGAGTCCGTCGAGCGGACGAAGCGGCAGCAGGGCGGCGGCCGTCGCTCCGGTAGGTCGAAGACGAAGACGGGGGCTCGCAAGCGCTCTGCAAAGAAACCCGCCCGTAAGGCAAGCTAGCTTCGGCTTGGCCGAGCTACGCGAGTACAAACGCAAGCGCGACCCGAAGAAGACTCCTGAACCTTTCGGCGCGCGCGAGCGCGAAACGAACGACCCGATCTTCGTCGTGCAGCGGCACGACGCGCGCCGGTTGCACTACGACTTCCGGCTCGAGCGCAACGGCACTCTCGCGAGCTGGGCGGTGCCCAAGGGCGTGCCGCTCGAGCCCGGCCAGCAGCATCTGGCGGTGCACGTCGAGGACCATCCTCTCGACTACGCGACATTCGAGGGCGAGATCCCCAAGGGCGAGTACGGAGCGGGGACGGTCGAGATCTGGGACACGGGGACGTATGAGCTCCTCGACGAGAAGAAGAACGGCGGACTGACGGTCAGGCTCCACGGCAAGCGACTCGACGGAACCTGGGCGCTGATTCCCGCGCACCTGAGCGGTGACGAGAAGAACTGGTTGATCCTGCGCGCGCGCGAGGACGATGCAGCCGAGGCTCGCCGCAGCGATCGGACGTACTGGCCGATGCTGGCGACGCCGGCGTCCGAGGTGCCCCGCGGCGCCGGCTGGACCTTCGAGGTCAAGTGGGACGGGTATCGGGCAATCACTGCCCTCGCCGGCAGCGAGGCGACGCTGACGAGTCGTAACGGGAAGGATCTGACGGCTCGGTTCGGAAACGTCGCGCGCGAGCTGCCGAAGGGGTTGAGGACGACCGACTGCGTCCTCGACGGAGAGGTCTGTGCCCTGGACGACTCGGGCCGCTCCAGCTTTTCGGCGATGCAGCAGGGCAAGGCGGACACGCCGATCGTGTACTACGTGTTCGACGTGCTCGAGGTCGAAGGCGAGCCGCTCGTCGATCGACCGCTGGTCGACCGGCGCAAACGGCTCGAGGCGCTCCTCGATCGCCGCAACAAGACGATTCGCCTTTCCGAGACCTTCGACGACGGGCGCGCCCTCTACGAAGCAGCGAAGCAGCAAGGGCTTGAAGGAGTCCTCGCAAAGCGGCTCGACTCGCGCTACGCGGTCGGTAGGCGCACGCACGACTGGTTGAAGGTCAAGACGCACCACGAGCAGGAGTTCATCGTTGCCGGCTACACGAAAGGCACCGGCCGGCGCGCGTCGAGCTTCGGCTCGCTCGTCCTCGCCTACTACCGGGGCGGCGAGCTCGTGTACGCAGGGAACGTGGGCACGGGCTTCAGCGGCAGGGAGATCGACAAGCTGCTCGACATCCTGCGCCCGATGCGCCGTCCGACGAGCCCGTTCCGCGAGGTGCCGAAGATGCCGAAGATCCGAAAGAGCGACGTGATCTGGGTCGACCCGAACCTCGTCGTCGAGGTGGAGTTCGCGGAATGGACGCACGACGGCCGGCTCCGCGCGCCGTCGTACCAGGGCATCCGCGAGGACAAGCCGGCCGAGGAGGTCCGGCGTGAGGAGCCTCTCACGGATCGAGTCCGAAAGGGCTCGCGCGAGCTGAAGCTCTCGAACCTCGACAAGGTCTTCTTCCCGAAGGAGGTGATCACGAAGGGCGATCTGCTCGAGTACTACCGTGCGGTCGCGCCGGTCCTCGTCCCGCACCTGCGCGAGCGGCCGTTCACGATGGTGCGGTGGCCCGACGGCATCGAGGGCAAGAAGTTCTTCCAGAAGGACGCGCCCTCGCACATGCCCGAGTGGATCCCGACGTTTCGGGCGCTCGTCTCGACGCGCGAGTCGCCGCGGCGGAGGAAGTGGGTGAACTTTCCGCTCGTCAATGACGAGCTCGCTCTGCTCTGGATGGTGAACATGGGCTGCATCGACATGAACGCCTGGTACTCACGTGTCGACAAGCCTGACCGGCCGGACTTCGTTCTCTTCGATCTGGACCCGTCGCCGGACGTCGGCTTTCGTGAGACCGTGCAGGTCGCGCTGCTGGTGAAGCAGGCGCTCGACGCGTTCGGGCTCGTCGGCTTCCCGAAGACGTCGAGCGCCGACGGAATGCACGTTCTCGTGCCGATCGAGCGGCGCTACACCTACGACGACACGCGGCAGTTCGCCGAGATCGTCGCCGGCGCGATTGCGCGCACGAATCGGGGGCTCGCCACGACCGAGTGGAACAAGTCGAAGCGGCGAGGCGTGCTCATCGACGCCAACCAGAACGGCGAGGGCAAGACGATCGCCTCCGCGTACTCGGTGCGGCCGCGTCCCGGCGCGCCCGTCTCGACGCCGCTTCGCTGGAGCGAGGTCAATGACGATCTCGATCCGCTGTCGTTCACGATGCCGGTTGTCCTCGAGCGGATCCGCAAACACGGTGACCTGTTCGAAGGCGTGCTGACGACGAAGCAGCGCTTGACGGACGCACTCAAGGCGCTCAGCTAGCTCGCGCGATCGTCCATGGCGCGGGTCCAGATCGCCGTGATCGGAAGCGGCGCCGAGCACGAGGAGCGCGCGGAGGAGGTCGGGCGGCTACTGGCGGAACGCGGGTGCACGCTCGTCTGTGGCGGCCGTGGGGAGGTCATGGCGGCTGCTGCCCGCGGCGCAAAGTCCGCGGGCGGGACGACGATCGGAATCCTCCCGGGGGAGACTCGCGCCGACGCCAACGAGTGGATCGACCACGTCGTCGTCACGGGTATCGGCCACGCGCGGAACCTCGCCGTCGCCGCGAGCGGTGACGCCGTGATCGCGGTAGGCGGCCGCTACGGCACGCTCGCGGAGATCGGCTTCGCGCTCACGCTCGGCCGCAGGGTCGTCGTTCTCGAGCCTGGTTGGGAGGTCGACGGCGTGCTGCAGGCCCGGACGCCGCGTGATGCGGTCGACCTAGCCGTCGGTGACCTGTCGTAGCCGCCCGGACAGGAACCGCCGCTCGGGCTCGCTCTCCGTCAGCTCGAGTGCCCGCCGGTAGGCAACCGCCGCTTCCGCGTGACGTTCGAGGCGCCTGAGCAGGTCGGCGCGCGCGGCGTGGTAGAGGTGGTACTCGTCGAGCGGCAGGTCCTCCATCAGCTCGAGCCCTCGCTCGTACCCCTCGTGCATCGCGACGGCGACCGCGCGGTTGAGAGCAACGACGGGAGAGGCCGTCGTCCGCTCGAGCTCTGCGTAGAGGGCCGCGATCTCCTCCCAGTCCGTCTCGTCGGGCGTGGCCGCGCGTGCATGTAGGGCGGCGACCGCCGCCTGCAGTTGATACGGGCCGGGAGAGCGCAGCTCGACCCCGCGGTCGAGCATCCGGAGGCCCTCGTCAATCCGTTCCGCGTCCCACAACGAGCGGTCTTGCGCCTCCAGCAGGATCAGCTCACCCTCCGGACCGGTGCGCGCGTCTCGTCGCGAGTCCTGGAGCAGCATCAGGGCGAGCAGCCCGAACACTTCCGCCTCGTCCGGCATGAGCACCGCGAGGAGCTTCGCGAGACGGATCGCTTCTTCGCATAGGTCGCGGCGCACGAGCTCGTCACCCTTCGTCGCCGAGTAACCCTCGTTGAAGACGAGGTAGAGGACCGCGAGAACGGAGCGAAGGCGTTCGGGCAGCAGGTAGTCCGGCGGCACGCGAAATGGGATGCCGGCGTCGCGGATCTTTCGCTTCGCGCGCACGAGTCGCTGCGCGAGTGTCGTCTCCGGGACGAGAAACGCACGCGCGACCTCGTCTGTCTGCAGACCGGCCACCTCGCGCAACGTCAGCGCGACCTGCGACTCGACCGCGAGGGCTGGATGGCAGCACGTGAAGACGAGGCTGAGCCGGTCGTCGGGGATCGAGCTCAAGTCCTCCTCCTCGTGGGTGCGGAGCTCCTCGAGCCGAGCGAGGAGCTCCGTCTTGCGTGCGAGCGTCCGCTCTCGGCGGATCCGGTCGATCGCGCGGTTGCGCGCCGTCGTGACGATCCAGGCCCCGGGCTGACGCGGGACACCGTCTCTCGGCCACCGCTCGAGCGCGGTCGTGAACGCGTCCTGCACCGCGTCCTCGGCGAGCTCGAAGTCACCGAGGACGCGGATGAGGATCGCGACTGCACGGCCACACTCCTCACGGAAGAGGGCGTCGACCGCTAGTGCTTCACGACCGGCCGTATCTCCACCGACCCTCTGTCGACCACGGGGACGCGCTGTGCAAGCTCGATCGCCTGGTCGAGGTCCTTGCACTCCACGAGGAAATAACCGCCGAGGATCTCCTTCGTCTCGGCGAAGGGGCCGTCCGTCACAACCGTCTGGCCGTCGCGGACGCGAACGACGCGCGACCTCGAGGGGTCATCGAGCTCGCGGCCGGTTGCCTCGATCCCGTGTTCGGTCATCCACACCATCAGATCGTTCCAGCGCGGAATCTCCTTTTCGCGGAGCTTCCGCGCTTCGGCTGCGGGACGGCTGTGCCAGGCGCGCGCGTCCTCCGTGTCGTTGTTGAGGAGCAGTAAATACTTCATGCCGCGTCCTCGTGGTACTGCGCCCGTACTTCAACGGCCCACCGCGATGCTTCCGGGATCTGTGCGGCGAGTTTCTCCGCCTGGTCCAGGTTGTCGACCTCGAGGAGGTAGAAGCCGCCGAGGTGCTCCTTCGTCTCCGCGAACGGCCCGTCCGACACGAGTGTCTGGCCGTCTCGGACACGTACTGTTGTCGCCGACCGTGTCGAAGCGAGCTCCTCGCCGCCGACGATCTTGCTTCCGGCGAACTCCTGGAACTTGCGGTGATTTGCCTCGACGACCTTGCCCTCCTCCTCGGAGAGGGACTCCCACACCCTCTCGTCGCCGTAGATGAGCGCGATGACCTTCACGCCATCCTCCTTCCGTCGGTGTCGAGACTACGACGAACGGGCGCGGCTGAAATCGACATCGAGGTCCTTGACGAGGTAGATAAGCGTGTCGTCGATGTCGACGGGCCGGCCGCGGATGAGGATCGTGCCGCGAATGCGCTGCGGCGCCAGATCGGCGCGCCGGTAGCCGAGCCCTTCGTACAGCCGCTGCGCGGCCTCGTTGGCGACGCCGAAGCTGAGGCTGATGCTCCGGTGGCCGCGCTCGGCCGCAAGCCGCTCCGCTGCGCGGGTCAGCGTGGACGCGACGCCGCGCCGGCGGAAGCGCTCGGCCACGAAGACATCCTGGACCTCGGGAATGCCGAGCGTCGTGTTGCTCCACGCGACATGTGCATGTCCGACCGGCCTGTCCCCCTCCCATGCCACGAGGTACGTCTGCGCACCGTCCAGGCGTGACAGCGGAAGATGGGCGTCGACGAGCTCGACGTCGGCGTCTGTCAGCTCGCGGACGTCGATGCCGCCACCATCCGCCGGAGGAAGGTCAGCGCCCCGTCCTTGTCGAGCATCTCGTTGAGATTGCCGCACTTCGGGCTTTGCACGCACGACGGGCAGCCGTCCGTGCACGGACATCCTTCGAGCATTCGCGCGGTGTCCTCGACCCATCCCTCGAACGCCGCAAAGCCGCGCTCGGTGATGCCGACGCCGCCGGAATGGCCGTCATAGATGAACACCGTCGGGCGGCCGGTCTGGAAGTGGATGTTGGTCGAGAGGCCGCCGATGTCCCAGCGGTCGCACATCGCCCAGAGGGGGAGCAGGGCGATCATCGAATGTTCGGCCGCGTGCAGCGTCCCGAGGAGCTTCGGCATCTTGTCAAGGCCTTCGAGCTGCTCTTCTTCCGGCAGGTACCAGATCGCTTCGGTCTCGAAGCTCGTCTCCGGCAGGTCGAGCTCCACCGTCTCCAGCGTCGACTGGTCGCGGATCGACTTCTTCTGGTAGGCGACGACCCGCTCGGTGACCGAGATCCGGCCGAAGGACAGCTCGAGGCCGCAGCGTCGCTCGCGCCGCAGCTCCTCCTCGATTGCCGTGTTCGTCTCCTTCTTCGCCTGGGTGTAGTAGTCGCCGCGGTACGGCGTGACGAGCGCCGCGCGAGCCTGCAGGTCGAGCTCGCGCACAAGGTAGCTCTCGCCGAGGTGGAGGTAGATCGCACCCTCGTGCACGGTGCTGTAGGCGCGCTCCCGCTCGACGATGCCGAGGATGGTCCCGCTCCCGGCCTCGACGACCCCGAACGTATCGGGTGTCGTGCTTCGCAGTCCGATCCGGGCAGCGGGGTAGTCGCGTCCGCCCCAGACGTACCCGGTCTTCGTCTCCTTCAGGTCAGGGAGAAGCGCGGCGCGCTCGAGCGCTTCGTCGCCGAGGGTCGCGCGATCGGCGTCGTCGACCGGCGCTTCGAATGCGGCGGCGCGGACGTGGCCGTCGAGCACGCGTGGATTGGCGTGGTCGAGGATGGCTGCTTCGACGCTTCGCTCGAGCAGCGTTTCGGGCTCGCGCATGAAGTACTGATCCAGGGCGTCCTCGCTTGCGATGAGAACGGCGAGCCCGTGCGCTCGCCGGCCGGCACGTCCCCACTGCTGGCGAAGCGACGCGACGGTGCCCGGGAAGCCGACCGAGATAGCACAGTCGAGCAGCCCGATGTCGATCCCGAGCTCGAGGGCGTCCGTTGCGGAGACTCCGAGCAGCTCGCCCTCGACGAGTCGTCGCTCGATCTGCCGACGCTGCGCCGGGGTGTAGCCGGCGCGGTACGGCGCGAGCCGGTGCCCCGTTTCGCTGTCCACTCGGTCGACCGTGAACTTGTGGATGAGCTCCGCCGCCCTTCTGCTCTTGGCGAAGCAGATCGTCCTCAGCCCGCGCGACACGAGTGCCGCCATCAGACGCGACGCGTCGCCGAGCGCGCTGGCGCGAAGCCCTAGCTCGGCGTCGATGAGCTCCGGATTCCACAGGAGCACCGTCCGCTCCGCGCGGGGCGCAGCGTCGTCGGCGATGACGGTGGACGCGACGCCCGCAAGGGCGGAGGCGAGGTCTCCGGGATTGGCGATCGTCGCGGATGCGAGCAGGAACTGCGGCTCCGCGCCGTACACCTGCGCGAGCCGGCGCAGGCGCCGCAGCACGTTCGCGACGTGCGAGCCGAAGACGCCGCGGTAGACGTGGGCCTCGTCGACGACGACGTAACGGAGGTTGTGCAGGACGTCTGCCCACCGGTCGTGATGCGGCAGCACTCCGACATGGAGCATGTCGGGGTTCGTGAGAATGACGTTCGCCCATTTGCGGATCTGCCAGCGGCGCTCCGAGGGGGTGTCGCCGTCGTAGATCGCGGCGCGGACGTTCGGTGCCTTGAGCGCCGCGAGCGCGCGGGCCTGGTCTTGTGCCAGCGCTTTCGTCGGGTAGAGGTAGAGCGCCCGTGTCTTCGGCTCGCTCGCGATCGCGTCGAGCACGGGGAGGTTGAAGGCGAGCGATTTCCCGGACGCTGTGCCCGTGGCGAGGATGAGGTGCTCGCCACGCGCCGCGGCGTCCCATGTAGCACGTTGGTGCGCGTAGAGCGAATCGAACGGGAGCCGCTCGCGGAGGCTCGGCTGGAGCTCGTCCGGAAGCGAAGCAAGGCGCGGCTCCGCGGGCGGAATCGTCTCGGTGTGCGCGACCTCTTCACCTGCGAGCAGGTCGTCCCACAACGCCGCTTCGACCGCCATCCCGGCGATGGTAGCCTCGCCGTACCGGGGTGCCTTTCGGGGGCTGAGATCACACCCGTCGAACCTGATCCGGTTAGCACCGGCGAAGGGAGTTGCGTTGGTTCCACGTTGTTTGACGATCGCGGGGTCGGACTCCGGCGGCGGAGCGGGAGCTCAGGCCGACCTGAAGGCGTTTGCCGCGGCCGGTTGCTACGGCATGAGCGCAGTCGTCGCCCTGACGGCCCAGAACACGGTCGGCGTCACAGCCGTGCACGAGGCGCCCGCAGAATTCGTACGCACGCAGCTAGAAGCCGTCTTCGACGACATCGGCGTCGATGCCGCGAAAACCGGGATGTTGTTCTCGCGCGACGTGATCGAGGCCGTGGCCGATTTTCTCGCGGGACGCGGCGTCCCGCTCGTGGTCGATCCCGTCATGGTCGCTAGCTCCGGCGCGAGGCTGCTGCGCGACGACGCAATCGAGATTCTCGTCGGGCGTCTCTTTCCGCTCGCCACGGTCGTGACGCCGAACCTGAAGGAGGCGGAGGTGCTTGCTGGTACGAGTGGATCCCGGCGTGACCTGGCGGAGCGGATTCACGATCGCGGTGCGCCCGCGGTCGTCGTCACCGGCGGCCACGGCGAGGACCCCGTGGACCATCTCTTCGACGGCGAGCGTCACGTCGAGATTCGCGTCGAGCGGCACGACGTACGCGCGACCCACGGCGCCGGCTGCACCCATTCGGCCACGCTCGCGGCGGCCCTGGCCAGGGGACAGACCCTCGAGGACGCGTCGCGCGAGGCGGCTCGCGTTGCGTCCGAGGCCGTCCGTCACGGGCTCGTCGAGATCGGCGCCGGGGACGGGCCCGTCGATGTCCTCCATCTGAGAGGCGCGGCATGACCGTCTCCCCGGGGAGGACTCTCGCCCTCTTGCGCGAGCGCAGGCCGCTCGTCCATCAGATCACGAACTACGTCGTCATGAACGAGACGGCGAACGTGACGCTGGCGCTCGGCGCGCTGCCCGTGATGGCACATGCCCGTGAGGAGGTGGAGGAGATGGTCGCCCTCGCGGGTGCGCTCGTCCTCAACATCGGCACTCTGTCACCGCCGTGGGTCGAAGCCATGCTCGCTGCAGGCAGGGCGGCGAATGCCGGCGGGGTGCCCGTCGTGCTCGACCCGGTCGGCGCCGGCGCGACCTCGTACCGCACGGGGACAGCGCGGCAGATCCTCGACGAGGTGGACGTGACCGTCTTGCGCGGGAACCAGGGCGAGGTCGCGACCCTCGTCGGCGTCGAGGCCGAGGTGCGCGGCGTCGAGTCGATTGGGGCCGGCAGTGATCCGGCCGGGCTTGCGCGCGCCGCCGCCCGCAGCCTCGACGTCATCGCCTCCGTGACGGGCGCCGTGGATCATGTATCGGACGGCGAGAGCGTGCTGTCGGTGGCGAACGGTCACGAGCTGCTGACGACGGTGACGGGCACCGGGTGCATGTCGAGCGCGATCACGGGCTGCTTCCTCGCCGTCAAGCGCGCCGCCCCGCTCGAGGCTGCGGCGGAGGCGCTGGCCGCATTCGGAGTCGCTGCCGAGGAGGCGGCCCGTGGCGCGCGCGGCCCCGGCTCGTTTCACGTCGGGTTGTACGACGCACTCGCGGCGCTCGTGCCGGAGACACTGGATTCGCGGGCGAAGATCACGTGAAGCTGCACGCGCTCGTCTCGGACCTCGAGACGGCCCGCGCTGCGGCCGAGGGCGGCGCGACCGTCGTGCAGTGGAGGCTGAAGGGCGCGTCGACCGCGGACGTCGTCGAGCGCGGGCGGGCGACGCGCAGCCTGTGCGCTAGGCACGGGATCGCTTTCGTCGTCAACGACGACGTCGAGGCGGCCCTCCTGCTCGGTGCCGACGGCGTCCACCTCGGGCGCGACGACGAGGGTGCGGACCGTGCGCGCGGGCAGGGTCTGCTGCTGGGGCTCTCGGCGTCGAACATCGAGGAGGCGGCGGCGGCGGACGGCGCTGCCGACTACATCGGCGCCGGGCCGGTGTGGGTCACGCCGTCGAAGGTCGACGCGGACCCGCCGATCGGCCTGGATGGGCTCCGCGAGATCTGCGCGCGTGTCGGCGTCCCGGTCGTCGCGATCGGCGGGATCGACGTGTCGAATGCGGCCGACTGCATCCGCGCAGGAGCGGCCGGCGTCGCCGTCATCCGCGCCGCGGCCGATGCGGCCGCCCTGCGAGCAGCGATCGATGCAGCTCTCTGACGTCGGCGAGCGAGGGCTGCTCGCCGAGCTCGAGCGACGCGGGCTCGTACGCGACATCCAGAACGACGCGGCGGAGCTCGCGGACGGCGTTGTCGTGACGCAGGATGCGCTCGTCGAGGGCGTGCATTTCCGCTTCGACTGGATCTCCTGGCGTGATCTCGGCTGGCGCGCGGCGGCGGTCAACCTCAGCGATCTGGCCGCCTCCGGCGCGCGCGCCGAGGGGCTCGTCGTAACGCTTGCGGCGCCGCGCGCCGTGCGGCTGGACGACGTGCTCGAGCTCTACGAGGGGATCGCGGAGACGGGGGTTCCGGTTGTCGGCGGCGATACGACGGAAGCCGAGACCGTCGTTCTCAGCATCACCGCCGTCGGGCGGTCGGAACGCGTACCCGGGCGCGCCGGAGCGCGGCCGGGCGATCGGATCGTCGTGACGGGACCGCTCGGTCGTGCCGGCGCGGCCTTCCGGCGCCGGACATATGAACGGCCGCCGCTGCGGTTGAAGGAGGGCCAGGAGCTTGCGCGTCACGCGCACGCGATGGTCGATCTCTCCGACGGTCTCGCAGTCGACGCAGGGCACCTTGCCGAGCGGTCTCGCTCCCGCGTCGTCGTCGACCTCGACCACGTGCCTCTCGCGGAGGGCGCAACGGTCGAGGACGTCGCCTTCGGCGAGGACTTCGAGCTGCTCGCCGCCGTGGACGAGCCCGGCCGGTTCACCGTGATCGGCCGCTGCGAGGCTGGCGAGGGAGTCGCCTTCACCCGAGCCGGCGAACCGTACGAGCTACGCGGCTGGGAGCACTTCCGCTAGCGCACGCTCGTAGTGAGAGCGCGGGCGCGCGCCGATCAGCGTCGCCTTCGGCTCGCCGCCGTCGAAGAGGATGGCGGTCGGGATCGAGAGGACGTCGTAGCGCGACGCGGTCAGCGGGTGCTCGTCGATGTTGATCCGTGCGAACTCGACGCGGCCCCGCGTCTCCTCCTCGAGCTGGTGGAGGATCGGCTCGACCGCGCGGCACGGCCCGCACCACGGCGCCCAGAAGTCGAGCACGACCGGAACGTCGGCTTGAAGCACGTCCCGCTCGAACGTGTCGTCCGTGACGTCGAACACACCGCGCACAGTAGCGGGTGGCTCGACGACTGAAGGCAGCTTCGCGGTCGTGGTGACTTCGAATACCGATCGACCCCCTGACGGAGAGCGTTCTCGGCGAACGGCGGCAAAGCCGCCATTCGCGGCGAATGGCCTGCCGAACCAGGTCCTTGCAGCCGCCTGTTTGGCCACGTCCAGGGTCTGTCCCCCGACAGGGCCGGCGCCGACGACTGGGGAAGGAGTTTCACACTTTCGTTGCGAAGGGCCTGTTCTTCACAGTCGGCCGCGGAGGGCTGCGATGCGGAGGAGCGGCACTTTCCAGATGGCCTCCGCGACGATTGCGCGCGACATCTTCGAGCCGCCGACCTCCCGGTCGACGAACGTGATCGGCACCTCCACGACGCGGAAGCCTGCACGCAACGCGCGGTAGGTCGTCTCGATCTGGAATGCGTAGCCCTTCGACCTGATCGCGCCCAGGTCGATCGTCTCCAGCACCTGTCGGCGGTAGCACTTGAACCCGCCCGTGAGGTCCCGCACGTCGACCCCGAGCAGGAGCCTGGCGTAGAGCGAGCCGCCCGAGGACACGAAACGGCGCACGACGCCCCAGTTCCGCACGGACCCACCGCGGACGTAACGGGAGCCGACCGCCAGATCCGCACCTTCCTCAACGGCCGCGATCAACCGCGGCACGTCGTTCAGGTCGTGGGAGAAGTCGCAGTCCATCTCGAGCACGAGCTCGGCGCCCTGCGCAAGCGCACGCTGGAACCCGGCGAGGTACGCCGGGCCAAGTCCATCCTTCGTCGGCCGGTGCAGCACGTCCACGTAGTCGAGCTCGGCCGCCAGCCGCTCCGCGATCTCGCCCGTCCCGTCCGGAGAGGCGTCGTCGATGACGAGCACGCGCACGCCCTTGCCGCCGAGCGCGCGCAGCATCGGCTCGATGTTCTCCTGCTCGTTGTAGGTCGGGAGGCAGACGACGACGCGAGACACCTGCGTATATTCGTTCGGGTGAGCAGGACTCTGCCCCGGAACGTGGATGTCGCGGACCAGCTCGAGCTTCTCGCCGATCTGCTCGAGCTGGAGGGAGAGGCGTCCTTCCGAGTGCTCGCCTACCGTCGTGCCGCCACCCGTATCCGCGAGACCGCCGGCTCCATCGCCGAGCTCGCGCTGGCGGGCCGTGCCAAGGAGCTGCAAGGGATCGGCAAGACGATCGAGGAGAAGATCGTCCAGGTCGTCGAGGACGGCGAGATGCACGCGCTCACGAAGCGCAAGAACCAGATCCCGCCCGAAGTGGTCGGCTTCATGCGGCTACCCGGGCTCGGGCCGAAGACCGCCGCGAGGATCTGGCGCGAGCTGAACGTCACGACGATCGACGAGCTGAAGCAGGCGGCCGAGCGGGAGCAGCTTCGCACCCTGGCGGGCCTGGGCGCGAAGACGGAGGAACGGATCCTCAAGGCGCTCGCGGAGAAGAAGCAGGAGCCTTCCGACCGCCGACTGCTCGGCGACGGGCTGGGCGCCGTGCTCGCCGTCGTGTCGGTACTGCGAGAGCATCCTGCGGCGGTGAAGGTGTCCGAGGCGGGAAGCGCGCGACGCCGCAAGGAGACGTTCCGCGACCTCGACATCATCGCGACTGCAACCGACCCGGAAGCGTTGATCGAATACTTCACGAAGCTGAAGTGGGTGATCGAGGTCGTCGCCAAGGGACCGACGAAGGCGACGGTGCTCTCGAACGAGGGACTGCGTTTCGACCTGCGCGTGGTTCCGCCGGAGTCCTATGGAAACCTGCTCCAACACTTCACCGGCGCGGCGGACCACAACGTCGCGTTGCGAGAGCGCGCGGTGAAGGACGGCCTGTCCGTCTCGGAGTACTCGATCACGGTCGTCGAGACGGGCGAGGAGCTGAAGTTCGCGGAGGAAGCCGAGGTCTACGAGCGGCTCGGCTACCAGTTCATCCCGCCCGAGCTGCGTGAGAACTCCGGCGAGCTCGCCGCCGCCCGCCTCGGCGAGCTGCCGAAGCTCGTCGAGCTCGACGAGGTTCGAGGAGACCTGCACTGCCACACGACGTGGTCGGACGGACGAGACAGTCTCGACCAGATGGCGCTGGCCGCAAAGAGACGCGGTTACGACTTCCTCGCCGTCACCGACCACCCGCGCGGCACGCTCGCCGAACAAGACCTCGAGATCGACCTGCTCAACGCGCGGTTGAAGCCCTTCCGGCTTTTGAAGGGGATCGAGGTGAACATCCGCATCGACGGCTCGCTCTCACTGCCGGACGAGGTGCTCGCCGAGCGCGATTGGGTGATCGCCTCGCTGCACGCGGCATTCGACCGGAATCCGACGGAGCGCGTTCTCGCCGCGATGGACAACCCGCATGTCGACATGATCGGCCACCTGACTGCACGCAAGATCAACATCCGACCCCCGGCCGACGTCGACGTCGAGCGGGCGATTGCGAAGGCGGCCGAGACCGGCACGTTCCTGGAGATCAACTCCCAGCCGAACCGACTCGACCTCCGCGACACGCAGGCGCGGCTCGCAGCCGAGGCCGGCGTCAAGATCGCGATCAACACGGACGCGCACCAGTTGAGCGCACTGCAGCACATGGAGATGGGCGTTGCCCAGGCCCGGCGCGCCTGGCTGACGAAGGTGCAGGTCCTGAACACGCGGAGCTGGGCCGAGATCCGCAAGCTCCGGAAGAAGTGAGCTTCCGGGAGAACGGCGAAGCCGCGCTGGACTGGGCCGCGCGCTATCTCGACGGCGTCGGTGACTTCCCGGTGCTCGCGCAGGTCGAGCCGGGCGACATCCGGTCGCGGCTGCCGGCCTCGCCGCCGGAGCAGCCCGAGAGCTTCGCCGACGTCCTCCGCGACCTGGACGAGATCATCGTCCCCGGTCTGACGCACTGGCAGAGCCCGCGCTTCTTCGCCTACTTCGCCGTCAGCGCCTCGGAGCCGGGAATCCTCGCCGAGCTGCTCGCGGCGACGCTGAACTCGGTTGCCTTCATCTGGCGCACATCGCCCGCATCGACCGAGCTGGAGGCGCTCACGCTCGACTGGACGGCGCAGCTGCTCGGCCTGCCGAGCGAGTGGCATGGCCACATCGAGGACACGGCGTCGGTGTCGACGATCGCGGCCCTCGCAGCAGCACGCGAGGCGACAGGCGGCCATGTGGTCGTGTGCTCGGAGGAAGCCCACTCGTCGGTCGAGCGCGCGGCACGGCTGCTCGGGCTCGAGACGCGCAAGGTGCCTGTGGACCAGGCCTTCCGGATGCAGGCAGACGCGGCGGAGCTGACCGACGCGGCCGCCGTGGTGGCAACGGTCGGGACGACGTCTACGACCTCCGTCGATCCAGTTCCTGCGCTTGCAGATGCATGTGCTGAACGCGGCGTCTGGCTCCATGTCGACGCCGCGTATGCAGGGTCCGCCTGGGTCTGCCCGGAGCTCCGCTGGTCACAGCAAGGCGTCGACCGGGCCGACTCCGTGGTCGTGAACGCGCACAAGTGGCTCTTCACGCCGATGGACTGCTCTCTCCTGTGGACGTGCAAGCCCGAGGCGCTGCGGGCCGCCTTCAGCCTCGTGCCGGAGTACCTTCGGACGAGCGACGAGGCCGACAGCCTGTCGGACTACGGCCCCGCGCTCGGCCGCCGCTTCCGCTCGCTCAAGCTCTGGGCGGTGCTGCGCTGCTACGGCCGCAACGGGCTCCAGTCTCGGATCAGGGAGGCGATCCGCCTGGCCGACCTCTTCGAGAGCTGGCTACGGGACGAGCCCGGCTGGGAGCTCTGCGCGCCGCGGAACTTCTCCGTGGTCTGCTTCCGCCGGGTCGGCGCCGACGAGGAGAACGAGGCGATCGTCGACCGCGTCAACGCAAGCGGCGAGGCCTTTCTCTCGCATACCCGTCTCAACGGCCGGTACGTCATCCGCCTCGCCGTTGGCAACGAGCGGACGGCCGAGGAGGACGTCCGCCGTGCGTGGGAGGCAATCCTCGAGGCTGCGGCGGTTTCGTAGGTCGTTTTTCCGCACGGCCGGTTTTGGGTATCTCCTGGCCGGTATGGGGAGACGAGCCGCTGACCTGGCGGTTTCGCGTGGTGCGGCCCACGCTTCTTCCCGCTGTTCCAGGGGTCGGCCCCTCTGGAGTCTCGTTGGGTTGAGAGAGGAGGAACAGCATGCGAAGGCTGCTGACGCTTGCGATCTTCGCCGTCCTGGGCGCCGTGCTGATCGTCGGTGCGCAGGCGAAGGTCGGAGGGTCGAAGAAGGCCGCGAAGACGACTGTCACGCTCACGGGGTGGTCGTCGTCGCCGACTGAGACAGCGGCGCTCAGAACCACGATCAGGGGGTTCGAGCGAACGCACCCGAACTACACGGTCAACTACGCGCCGATCAACGGGGACTACCCCGCGGCGATGCTCGCGAGGTTCGCTGCGAGAAGGCCGCCCGACGTGTTCTACGTCGACTCGAACGTGGCCCCCGACTGGGAGTCGCAGGGGGTGCTCCAGCCGCTCGACAGTCTGATCAAGCAGAACCACTACACACGAAGGCGTACTTTCCGCGCCTCCTGAATGCGTTCCGGTACAAGGGCAAGCTCTACGGCTTGCCGAAGGACTGGTCGCCGCTCGCGATGGAGACGAACAACGCGATGCTGGCAAAGGCCGGCGTCAAGCCGCCGAAGACGTGGGCTCAGCTTCGGACCGCGGCGCAGAAGCTCAAGGCTGCAAACGCCGTTCCGGGCGGGGCTCCACTCTGTCTCGACCCCGACTGGGCACGGCTGCTTGCCTTCGTCTACCAGAACAAGGGCTCGTTCCTGAACGCTAAGAAGACGGCGCCCACGGTCAAGTCGGCTGCAGTCCGAGGCGCGATCAACTACTACCACGGCTTCCAGGACGCCGGCCCTTGCGTCCACGCACGACAAGCTCGGCGTCGGTTGGTGCGGTGAGGCGCTCGGCAAGGAGAAGGCAGCGATCATCTTCGAAGGCAACTGGCTCGTTGCCGCCATGTCTCAGGACTTCCCGAACGTGAAGTACACGATCAGCCCGATGCCGAAGGGGAAGGTCAACGGCAACCTCGGGTTCACGGTCTCGTACTCCATCGGGACGAACACGAGCAACAAGAAGGCGGCCTGGACGCTGCTGTCGTACCTCACCGGGAAGACGGGGATGCGGCTCTGGACGCAGCAGGGTGTTGCGTTGCCGTCGCGGAAGGACGTGCCCGTGCCGAAGGGGCGGAGCGCGTTCCTGAAGCAGGCGGGCTATGCCCATCCGTGGCAGTTCGCGCCGCGCTTCTCGAAGGTGATCGACACGGCGAACAACGAGCTGCAGGCGTACTTCCAGGGGAAGGAGAGTTTGGACAACATGCTCTCCAAGATCGACTCGGCTGCCCGAGACGCACTGGGCTGAGCCTCTAGGGTGCTCCCCCGCCTGTAGTGCGGGGGAGCACCGCTTTCAGGGAGGGTGGAGTGGCGGTCGCAGTGCCGAAACGGCGGGTCTTCAGCAGGACGGCGCGTCCGGGCGCACGTCGCGAGGCGCTTGTCGGCTACGCGTTCATCTTCGTGCCCATGGCCGTCTTTCTCCTGTTCTTCATCTACCCGATGGGGTACGCGGTCTACATCAGCCGCTTCGACTGGGGCATCCTCGGCCCGCTCGAGAACGTCGGCTGGAAGAACTACAGCGAGCTGTGGCACGACGCGCTGTTCCGCCGGGCGATCGAGAACACCCTCAAGTACACGCTTTGGGTCGTCCCCGCACAGATGGCGCTAGGCCTGCTGCTGGCCGTCGTCGTCAACCAGAGGATCCGCTTCCGCACCTTCTTTCGCGGCGCGTTCTACTTCCCGGCGCTCGCGTCGTCGGCTGCGATCGTCGCAATCGCGCTCTACCTGCTGAACGTCAACGGGCTTTTCAACAAGATCTTCGGCCTGCACACGCACTGGTTCTTCGACACGAAGACGGCGCTGCCGGCGATCACCGCGATCAACGTCTGGACGACTTCCGGGACGATGATGCTCTTCTACCTCGCGGCTCTGCAGGCGATTCCGACCGACGTCTACGAGGCTGCGGCGATCGACGGGGCCGGACCGTGGCGGACGTTCTGGAAGATCACGTTCCCGCTCCTGAAGCCCGGGCATTTCTTCGTCGCCTTCGTCTCGATCATCGGCGCGATGAAGATCTTCGACCAGGCCTACATCGTGTCGCGCGGCACGGGTGGTCCTGCGTACTCGACCTACACGGTCGTGCTCGACATCTGCAACACTGCGATCAAGGACGCACAGCTCGGCCTCGCGGCTGCGATGGGCGTCGTCCTCTTCGTCGTCATCTTTTGCTCTCACGATCATCCAGTGGGCGTTCTTCGGCCGCCAGGAGGCAGCATGAGAGAGGCAGCCTGATGGCAGAGCAGCCCGTCGCGCCGCCCCTCGCGGCCGTCGAGGAGCTCGCCGCAGGCGAGCCGGTCGCCGTCGGGACGGCCGCCCCTGCCGGGATCCCCGGGCGTTCCCGCTCCGAACGCACTCAACGAGTCATCGCCTACACGGCGATGTTCGGGTCGCGTTGATCTTCTTCGTCCCGTTTCTGTGGAGCCTGTCGACGTCGTTCAAGCCGCTTCCCGAAACTGCGCATTTCTCGCTGCTGCCGCACACGTGGACGATCGCGGGCTATCGAGCGGCGCTGACGAACTACCACTTCGGGCGTTACATGGCGAACAGCGCGATTCTCGCCGGAGCGGTCACGTTGTCGAGCGTGTTCCTGGCTGCTCTCGGAGGCTACGCGTTCGCGCGGTTGCGCTTCCCCGGCCGGGATGTCCTGTTCTTTCTCGTGCTCGGAACTCTGATGATCCCCGACC
>JBKPMS010000214.1:0-19329 GCA_046732275.1 Actinomycetota bacterium
CGCCGTCACGCGTGAAGATCGCCGTCCCGTTGCCGTACGGGTTCTCGTTGACGAGCTCGACGGCCTCGTTGTACGTGTCGACGCGGGTCACCCCGAGCACGGGCCCGAAGATCTCGTCCTTGTACGCGTCCATCTGCGGCGTCACCTTGTCGAGGAGAGACACGCCGAGGAAGAAGCCGTCGCCGTCCGGCGCGCTCTCCCGCCCATCCTCGACGACATCCGCCCCCTGATCCCGCGCGCCGTCGATGTACGACGCAACCTTGTCGCGATGCTCACGCGTCACGAGCGGTCCCATCTCGACATCCGGCTCGAGGCCGTCCCCGACCTTGATCTTCGGCAGCCGCTCCCGGATTGCCTGCACGAGCCGGTCGCCGGCATCTCCGACGGCAACGACCTGCGAGATCGCCATGCAGCGTTCGCCCGCCGAGCCGTAGGCAGCGCTGACAGCCGCATCGGCCGCCATGTCGATGTCGGCATCCGGCAGGACGATCATGTGGTTCTTTGCACCGCCGAGTGCCTGCACACGCTTGCCGGTGCTCGTGCCCTTCTCGTAGACGTAGCGCGCGATCGGGGTCGAGCCGACGAACGACACCGCCTCGATGCCGGGATGCTCGAGCACCGCATCGACCGCGACCTTGTCGCCGTGCACGACGTTGAAGACGCCGGCCGGCACGCCAGCCTCCTGCAGCAGCTCTGCGACGTACAGCGAAGCCGACGGATCCTTCTCCGAAGGCTTGAGGACGAACGTGTTGCCGCAGGCGAGCGCGGGTGCCCACATCCACATCGGAACCATCGCCGGGAAGTTGAACGGCGTGATGCCGGCGACGACACCGAGCGGCTGGCGGATCGAGTACACGTCGATGCCGGTCGACGCCTGCTCGGAGAAGCCGCCCTTGAGGAGCTCCGGAATCCCGCAGCAGTACTCGATCACCTCGAGCCCGCGCGCGACCTCGCCCATGGCATCGGAGAGCACCTTGCCGTGCTCCGCCGTCAGGATCCGACCGATCTCCTCACGACGCTGGTCGACGAGATCACGAATCCGGAAGAAGATGGCCGTCCGCCTGGAGAGGGAGACCGCGCGCCACGCCGGGAAGGCTTCGGCGGCAGCCCGTACGGCGCGGTCGACTTCCTCCGGTGTCGCAAAGTCGACGGCGCCCGTCCGGACACCTAGTGCCGGGTTGTAAACAGGCCCGTTTCGGCCCGACTCGCCCTCGACGATCCGGCCGCCGATCCAGTGGCTGATCCGCTTGACCTCTTGCTCTCTCTCGACAGTCGGCGTTGCTAGCTCGGTCATCTCGCCCTCCTCACGTGACGTGCTCCAGCGTACCGCGGATAGGCTCGAGCCGATGAAGCGCTGGGCTGCGGCCGCATTGCTCCTCGTGGTCGCCGCCTGCGGGGGAAATAGTGGCTCGACGGCGCAGACAACGGGCGCGGCACCGACGCCTGCGACGGGCGGCGTGCCATGGCCGGCGCCGCCCAATCCGATGGCGCTGACGCGCAAGGCCGGACTGATTCCGGAGACGCACGAGTTCGTGTTCCTCCACGTGCATTCCCGTCTCTTCGTCTTCGTCAACGGGAAGGCTGTCGTCGTACCCGCCGGAATCGGCATCGACATCGACAACCCCGCCGTGCACAGCGGGAAGCTGCAGGACGGCTCGACGGCGTACGGCGGTATCGCGCCGCCCTGCGCGGTGCCGTGCATCTCACCACTCCACACGCACGATGAGAGCGGCGTTCTCCATACAGAGGCGAAGCAGGACCAGTTCAACACGCTCGGAGAGTTCTTCACCGAGTGGAAAGTCCGGCTCGACGACAGCTGCGTCGGCGGCTACTGCAAGCCGAAGGCGCCGATCGCCGTCTATGTGGACGGCGACCGCTATACGGGCGACCCGCGCCACATCAAGCTCGAGGATAAGAAGGCGATTGCGATCGTCATCGGACCGCCCCCGGACAAGATCCCCTCATCGTTCGGAAGCTGATCCCGCGGTAAGCTCCGGTCGTGGCGATCGTCGAGTCCAACACGGAGCTCGGCCGGCAAGTCGTTGCCGACGCCAAGCAGTACGTCCTCCACTCGTGGTCGGTACAGGACGCGCTCGATCCAATCCCGGTCGCGGGTGGCGACGGGCGGTACTTCTGGGACTACGACGGCAACCGCTACCTCGACTTCGCCTCGCAGCTCGTCAACGTCTCCATCGGCCACCAGCACCCGAAGGTGGTCGCCGCGATCAAGGAGCAAGCGGAGCGGCTTTGCACGATCGGTCCGCCGATGGCGACCGAACCGCGCTCGACGCTCGCACGGATGCTGGCCGAGATCACGCCGGGCGACCTGCAGATGTCGTTCTTCACGAACGGCGGTGCCGAGGCGAACGAGAACGCGATCAAGCTCGCACGTTGGTACACCGGCCGGAACAAGGTGATCGCGCGCTACCGCTCGTACCACGGTGCGACGGCGGGTGCGATCACGCTCACCGGTGATCCGCGGCGCTGGCCGGCCGAGCCTGGCATCCCTGGCGTGGTGCGCATGCTCGACCCGTATACCTACCGCTGCCCGGCGGGCCATCCCGATCCTTGCCCCGTGTGCTCCGGCGCGCCCCATCTCGAGGAGATCCTGCAGTACGAGGGCCCCGACACGGTCGCAGCCGTCATCCTCGAGACGATCGTCGGCACGAACGGGATCATCGTCCCGCCCGACGGTTATCTCCGGTCGATCCGGGAAGTGTGCGACCGCCACGGAATCGTGTTGATCACCGACGAGGTGATGGCCGGGTTCGGGCGCACCGGCAAGTGGTTCGCGGTCGACAACTGGGACGTGGTCCCGGACATCCTCACGGTCGCCAAAGGCATCAACTCGGGCTACGTGCCGCTCGGGGCGATGATCGTGCGGGGACCGATCGCCGACTGGGTGCGCGACAAGTACTTCGCCGGCGGCCTCACGTACTCGGGCCACCCGCTCGCGTGCGCGTCCGCGGTCGCCTCGATCGAAGCGTTCAAGGAAGAAGGGATCGTCGAGAACGCCGCCGAGATGGGCGGCGTCTTCGCGGACCACCTCCACGGCCTCCAGGAGAAGCATCCGTCGATCGGCGACGTCCGCGGCCTCGGCTGCTTCTGGGGCATCGAGCTCGTCAAGGATCGTGAGACGCGCGAGCCGTTGGTCCCCTTCAATGGGACGGGCGAAGCGTTTGCGCCGATGGCTCGCGTCTGGAAAGCCGCGCTCGAGCGCGGCCTTTATCTCATGACGCACTGGAACGTGATCATGGTCTGCCCGCCGTTGACGATCACCCGCGAGGAGATCGACGAGGGAATCGCGATCCTCGACGAGGCGCTCGCAATCGCCGACGAGCACAGCGTCTGACCGGCGCCCGCCGTACAGTCAGAACGTGACCGAGCGCCTCGTGGAGTTGTGTCTTCGCTGCGGCGCGGAGATGGAATGGCGACACGGAACCTGGCAGTGCGTTCGCTGCCGGTTCAAGCTCGGCTGTTGCGAAGGTGAGTGTCCAGACGACGGGTAACGAGGACGCCGACGTCGACCTCGTCGTGCACGCCTACGTCGCAGGTCGGCAGGTCCCGGTCACGGAGGAGGAGCTGAACGCTGCGATCCGGCGCGCGCTCCTCGTCTATGCCGCCGGCGGCGACCTCCAGCGCGAGCCGACCCTCGACGATCCGGCGGTGCTCGAGCTGGCCCGGGACCTGCAGTCCGAGGAGCGGCGGGCTGCGCTCGCGGCCGCCGTCGAGCAACTGGAGGCGGACGAGGCAACGCGGGCGCGCCTCCGAGACCCCGACCTCGCCTGGCGCGCGTACGCATGCGGACTGCTGGCAGACGCCCTCGGCGAGGAGTAAGTCCGCGCCGGCCAGGGACTAGCTCGATTCCCGCGCGCGCCGCGCCAGGAGGGCGACGATCGACAACGCCGCAACCGCGGCCGCCACACCGAGCGACTCGAGGCCGATGCCGCCGCTCGCACTCGAGGCGACGTACAGCAGCACACTGCCGATGAGCGCCACGCCGAGCGCCGCCACGGCGAGGAACAGGAGTCGGCGGACGACGATCGCCCGCTCCCGCCGAGCCGCCGATGGCTCGATCGACCAGAAGCCGAGCTCCGCCGCGAGGAAGAGGCCTGCGGCCACGAGCGGCGCCCACTCGTCGACCGTCCGGGGGCCGACTGCGAAGGCGACGGCATAGGCAGCTCCGACCACGGCAATCGCAGCCGCGACCACCAACGGCCAAGGCCGGACCAGGCCGATTACCGCGAGAGCCACTCCCGCGGCGCCGACGCCCCAGACGAGCTGCGACAGACGCGGCGCGTCGGCCGCCGCATACGCGACGACGGCCGCGAGCAAGGCAAGTGAGGAGGCCGCCGTGATCAGGCGCGGGCGACTCGTGCGTGACGCCGGTATGCGCTCACCTCCTCGAGCGCCTCGGCCAAGGACGACTCGTCGTTCCACACCGCAACCGGAACGCCGGCACGCTCGAACCGGCCGCGCACGGCGTCGCGCCGGAGGCGCAAGAGCCGCAGACCCAGCTCCTCGGCCGGGCCTCGCGGCGGCGGCAGGAATGAGAGCGGCGAGATCTCCACGATCACGAGGTCGAACCCGCGCCCGCGCAGATCGAGGAGGGCGCCCGTCGAGCGGTCGTCGAGCAGCGGCGTGAGCGCGACGACGAGGGCGTGCGGCGGCAGCGTCCGCGGTGGGATGACGTCGACTTCCTTCCACGCGTAGCTGAGGACGATCTGCGTGTCGAGCATCGCGTCGACGATTCGGTACAGCTGCCGCGTCCCGGACGACGGGAGCAGCCAGTTCAGGAAGCCGCCGAAGCTCACGAAGCCGACGCGGTCCCGCTGACCGAGATAACGGGCAACGATGCTCGCGGCCGCACGCACTTGACGATCCAGCGTGCTCTGCCCGCCGCGCCGCGCCTCCGCAAAAGCGTCGACGAAGACGACGAGATCCGCGTTTCGCTCCGGGTGGAACTCATTCACCCAGAGCTGGCTGCGCCGCGCGCTCGCGCGCCAGTTCACATGGCGGACCCGGTCGCCCGGGACGAACGGACGCAGGTCGGCGAACTCGATCCCCTCGCCCCTTTGCGCGGCCACGTGATTGCCGGTGTAGACCTGCGTCTCGAGTGGGCGAAGAATGTTTCTGATCGCCTCGTCCCGCGGAAACACCTTGAGCGGAACCCGCTCGTCGAGGACGTCCTCGTGCACGAACAAGCCGAAGAGGTCCTGTGTACGGACGAAGAGGCGGCCCACGCCGAAACCTCCCCAACGCGAGCAGCTGATCGGGAATGTCAGCTCCCGCCGCGCGTCGTCCGGCACATGAATCGCCCTTGGGTTCTCGCCCGTGGGCGTCTCCAGCTCCGGCGGAAGCTCGAGGAGAAGCTCCACCCGCTCCTCGCCGACGGTGGAGTCGACGGTCACTGTGACGACGATCTCCTCACCCTCGAGGACGCGGTCGCGCTCCAACTCGACGCGCGCACGCAGCTGCGGCCTGCGCACGGAAAGCTGACCGACTGCGGCCACAACCGCGAACGGGGCGGCAAGGACGACGAGCTCCGGGAGACGCGCCGCGAGGGCGGCCAGGAGACCGAGCGCCGCGAGGCCTGCGTACGCGACGAGCTTCGGCGAGGCCGCCCGCGTCACGTGGAACCGGCCTGGAGATCCTCCGCCGCAGGCGTCGGAACGGTCGCGAGCGCTTCACGAACGACATCCTCCGGCTGGACACGCTGGACCCAGAGCTCGGGCCGGAGCATGAGCCGGTGCGCGAGCGCCGGCACGGCGACGGCCTTCACGTCTTCCGGAACGACGAAGTCGCGCCCCTCCAGCGCGGCCTTGCAGCGCGAGAGCTTCAGCAGTGCGAGCGACCCGCGCGGGCTCGCGCCGACCTGAATGCGGCGGCTCGCCCGTGTCGCCGAGACGAGGTCGACGATGTACGTGCCCAACGGCTCCGCGACGTGTACCTGCTCGATCGCGTCCTGCATCTCGACGAGACCTTGTCGGTCCGTGACGGCATCGAGACGAATCTCGTCCGCCGCCCGCTCGAGCCGCCGTTCGAGCATCGCCCATTCGTCGTCGCGGGCCGGATAGCCGACGCTGACGCGAACGAGGAAGCGATCGAGCTGGGCCTCCGGCAACGGATACGTCCCCTCGTACTCGATCGGGTTCTGCGTCGCGATGACGAGGAACGGCCGCTCCAGCACCGTCGTGTGACCCTCGACCGTGACCTGCCGCTCCTGCATCGCCTCGAGGAGAGCCGCCTGCGTCTTCGGCGGCGCCCGGTTGATCTCGTCGCCGAGCAACAGGTTCGTGAAGATCGGGCCCGGCCGAAAGTCAAAGCCTCCGGTGCGCTGGTCGAACACGGACGAACCGGTTACATCGGACGGCATCAGATCGGGCGTGAACTGGATCCGGGCGAAGTCCATGTCGAAGACCTGCGCGAAGGAACGTGCGATCAGCGTCTTCGCCAGTCCGGGGAAGTCCTCGATCAGCACGTGCCCGTCGGCCAGGAAGCCGAGCAAGACGACCTCGAGCGCGTCGCGCTTACCGACCACCGCACGCTCGACCTCTGCGAGGACGCCCTCGCTCCGGGCGGCGACCCCGGCGACGGGCAGCATCGTCAGAGCTTCTCCAGCTCGTCGACGACGAGCGCGAGCTGCGACACCGGCGGTCCGGCGGCAAGCCGGTCTTCGGGCGGCGGACGCTCCGGTCGCACGAGCTCCCACGTCGCTGCCGGGACGAGCTCCCGCGCTCGGCTCGCTTCGCTCTCGAGGTCGACCCCGTAGCGCATTCTGAGGCGATGCGCGGCGATCATCTGCAGTACGGGGCGCAGGCGGACGTGAAGATGGAACGCGCTGAGGACGGAGAGGTCGACGTCGCGTGCGATCGGCAGCTCGTCGGTATCCGGCGGACGCCGCCGCATCTGCGCGAGCGCACGCTCGAAGCGCGAGCTCCGTTCTGCCGGCGCCTGCACCCGCGTTGTCCGCACGAGCGCGAGCAGGAAGACACCACCGATTGCGACGAGGTAGACGTCGAGGAGGATGGTCTGCAGGCCGCTGGTGACGAACGCGGCGATCCCCAACGCGAGCGTCAGTGCAACTGCCACCTTGACGGCTCGCGTCACAACCGTCCTCATGCCGCCGCATTCTCCTGGACCTGCAAGTCCTCGCTCACGGCGACCAGCGCAGCGATTGCCTCTTCCTTCAGCGTCGTGTCGATGTCGTGGCTGCTGAACTTCGCGTACTCGAACAGTCGCGTCAGGCTCTGCACGGCGCTCTCGCGCACGTGCAACGTTCGCAGCACGCGTGCCACGTATTCAAGCGGCGCCTCCGCCGGCAGGCGCCCCAGCCCGTGCGTCGCGAAGACGCGCTCCATCTTGGCGTACGCAGCGATCACGGCACGGCGAGCGTCGCGCTCGCGACGGAGGTCGTCGATCGTCGTCTCGACGGCGTGCGCGAGTTCAACCTCGACCCCGGCAGCGGTCCCCCGCGGCGACGGCGCGCGACGCTCCCGGATGTAGACGAGGACGCCGCCGACGATCACGAGCCCGACCAGGCCGAGTGCCAGCGGCCACTGGAAATGAGCCGGTCTGGTCGCGCCCGGCGGAAGCTGCCTGAGGCCTCCGCTCGACCGCGGCTGCCCTTTCACCGGGGCCGGCTTCGCGTCGCTGTGGCGCAGGTGTCCGTGCCTGATCGCCCAGTACCCGAAGAGCGTCGCGAGCAGCATGACCGCCAGGACGGTGAGGTAGTTGCGAAGCCAGCGAGACTCGCGTGGAGCAGACAGCGGCCGCCGCTTGAAAAACAGAACGATGACGGCCACGACCGCGACTACATAGGCAATCACCAGCAGCGTCACCAGGCTGTCCTGGAGCGTCGCGGGCACGGCACGTGAGACGAACTCCCCGTTGCCGGAGGGATGGCCTCCGCGGGCGGCAAAGGCAACGACGATCAGCAGGCCGACCAGGCCCAGGGCGAGGCTGCCCGCTTTCGCCGAGCGACTCACGTTCGAGCGAAGCGTATGCGGCGCTGACGAACGGAGCTAGGCGCGCCAGCCGTGTCGTTACGCGAAGGCCTGGGCGGCCTTCGCAAGAATGTATTCACCGGACGTGGTGCCGAGGGCGTCGATGTACGCGTCTTCGCGCGGGTTGTGGAAGAAGACGAGTGACTGACGGCGCGTAGCGGCCGTGTTCGCCGGCGGAACTGCCACACGATGGAGCGTCGAGACCCACCGCCCGCTCGTCCATTCCTCGAGCATGTCCCCGAGGTTCACGACGAAGGTGTCGGACGGCGTCGCCACCGGAATCCAGCGACCTCCGCGCGTCTGCACCTCGAGACCGCCGGCGACGTTCTCGCTGCGGAGGATCGTCAGGAAGCCGTAGTCGCGGTGCGCACCCGCGCGAAGCTGACCGTCGTCTGGGCGCGATTCGACCTCCGGGTAGTTGATGATCCGCAAGCTCGACGCGCGCTCGTCGAACAGCGGCTCGAAGAACTCGGCCGGACGGCCGAGTGCGCGCCCGAAAACATGCCGGAGGCGAGTTCCGAGGTCGTTCATCGCAGCCAGGTACGCGCGGAGAGCGCCCTCGAGCCCCGGCGGCTCCTCCGGCCAGCCGGCGCCGGGAAGCGTCGGCCCGTAGTCGAGTGACTCCTTCAAGTCCGCGTGCCGCTCCACCCCGGAAGTCGCCCCCAGGCTCTCACTCCGCATCGGTCGGTAGACGGGACGATCAGGATGGAGGTCACCATCCCGAAAGCGGAGCTTCTCCTCGGTCGGCAGGTCGAAGAAAGCTCGCGAGAGCGACGCCACCTCCGCGACGAGCTCCGGATCGACGCCGTGGCCCGCGATCACGAGAAACCCGATCTCCTCGCATGCGCGCCGCACGTCCTCGACGACCGACGGAGACTCGAGGTCGACGACGGAGAGGCCCACCTGAGGCATGCTAAGCGGGATGAAGATCGTGGTCGGAGCGGACGATGAGGGACGCGTCGTGGACGTCGTCGTCGACGAGCTGCGTGAACGCGGCCACGACGTGACCGTCCTCGAGCGCGATCAGTGGCCAGACGTGGCCCGCCGCGTCGCAGAGACGGTGGCAGCCGGCAACGCCGACCAGGGGATGCTGTTCTGCTGGACGGGCACGGGGACGTCGATGGCGGCGAACAAGGTGCCCGGCGTCCGTGCTGCTCTCGCGTGGGAGCCGTGGATCGCCGAAGGAGCACGCCGCTGGAACGACGCAAACGTGCTGGTGATGAGCCTCAAGCGGACCGAGCCGGAGACGGCTACGCAGATCGTCGACGCGTGGCTCGCTGTAGACGAACCAGATCCCGAGGAGACCGCCAACATCGCCCGCCTGGCCGACCTCGACCGCGCGCCTCGGCCGAGCTGACGGGCCGGCATCATGGCGACAACGGCGACTCGCGAAGCTCTGAATCAGCCGCCGCCGCTCGTCGGGTACAACCTTTTTCTCCAGAACGCAGCGCTCGTGGAGGCGGTGGAGCGAGAGGGCGCCGCCTGGGCGGCCGAGCGAGCGACCGACTTCGGTGTGCTCCTCACTAGCGAGCCGCTCGAGTGGGGTCGGCTCGCGAACGAGCATCCGCCTCGACTCCGAAGTCACGACCGCTTCGGGAACAGGATCGACGAGGTCGAGTTTCATCCCGCGTGGCACTCCCTGATGCGAATGAGCATCGAGCAGGGCCTCCACGCCCTTTCGTGGCGTGAGCCTCGGCGGGGCGCGCAGGTAGCGCGCGCCGTTCTCTTCTTCTTGGCGGCACAGGTCGAGGCGGGGCACGGGTGTCCCATCTCGATGACGCACGCAGCGGTCCGTGCCCTTCGCACCGCGCCCGAGCTCGCGGAGGAGTGGGAGCCCGCACTCACGTCGCTGGAGTACGACCCTGGCTTGCGGCCAATGTCCGAGAAACGCGGAGCGTTGTGCGGCATGGCGATGACGGAGAAGCAAGGCGGCTCCGACGTCCGCGCCAACACCACGACCGCGAGACCTACGGCGGACGGTGGGTACGAGCTCGTAGGCCACAAGTGGTTCTGCTCCGCGCCGATGTGCGACGCATTCCTCGTGCTGGCGCAGGCCGACGAGGGCCTGTCGTGCTTCCTCCTGCCGCGAATGCTTCCCGACGGGACGCGGAACGGATTCCGGATTCAGCGGCTCAAGGATAAGCTCGGCGACCGCTCCAATGCCTCGAGCGAGATCGAGCTCGACGGCGCGTGGGCGCAGCTCGTCGGCGAAGAAGGGCGAGGCGTGCAGACGATCATCACGATGGTCAACCACACGCGGCTCGACTGCGTGCTCGGGACGGCGGCCGCGATGCGCACGGCGGTGGAGCAGGCAACGCACCATGCCGCTCACCGGTCCGCGTTCGGGAAGCTACTCGTGGACCAGCCGGTGATGCGGAATGTCCTCGCCGATCTCTGTCTCGAGTCGGAGGCGGCGACGCTCACCGCGCTTCGGCTTGCAGGCGCCTTCGACCGCGACGAAGCCGCCCTGGCCCGTGTCGCGACGGCGGTCGCCAAATATTGGGTCTGCAAGCGAGGGCCGGCCCACGCCGCGGAAGCACTCGAGTGCCTCGGCGGCAACGGCTACGTCGAGGAGTCGGGCCTGCCGCGGCTGTACCGGCAGCAGCCGCTGCAGTCGATCTGGGAAGGGTCCGGCAACGTCATCTGCCTCGACGTGCTCCGCGCGCTGCGCCGAGCGCCGGAGACACTCGACGCGTTCCTGGCGGAATGCCGCGCGGCCGGGGGCGCCGAGCCTCTGCTCGACCACTGGGTGGATGCGCTCGAACGTGAGCTGCGTGACCCGGACGGGCTGGAGCCGAGAGCACGGCGGCTCGTCGAGCGGATGGGCCTCGCGCTGCAGGCGTCCCTGATGGTCCGCTACGCGGATCGAGCGGCCGCGGACGCGTTCTGCCGTTCCCGACTCGGCCATGATCGCGACCTCACGTACGGCACGCTGCCGCCTGGCGTGGATGCAACCGCGATCGTCGAATGGCATCGCCCGAAGCTCTGAGACTGCCTCGGCCGACTCGCGCGAATCCCCCTTTCTGCGGAGGATCTCGTGCGTTCTCGGCCGTACATTGTGGACATGCCCAGAAGAGTCGCGACGATCGTCATCCTCGTGGCGCTCGCGACCGTCGCCGGATCCACCGCATCGGCGTCCAGCGACGCGGGCTCGGCGACAGTCGCGCGGATCGACCATGTCGCGGACGGCGACACGGTCGCTCTCACGAACGGCCGGCGAGTCCGCCTCGTCCAGATCGACACGCCCGAGGTGTACTTCGGTTCGGAGTGCTACGGCCCGCAGGCATCCGCGAGCACCAGACGGCTACTGCCGCCGGGCACGCTCGTGCGGCTGCTCGTCGAGCCCGCGACCGACCGCGTCGACCAGTACGGGCGGCTGCTTCGCTACGTGATTCGCGTCCGCGACGGCCTCAACGTGAACGTGCGGCTCGTTGCGGTCGGTGCTGCAGCGCCGTACTTCTATTTGGGGCGGCGCGGACGATTTGCGCGGCGACTGGATCTCATCGCGCGACGAGCGCGTGCCCACCATCTCGGCCTGTGGCGAGCATGTCCCGGGGCTCCGTACCGGCCGGACGCCGCCGTGGACACGGGACCCTCCCGCTAACTCGCCCCCCCGCTGTCGAGAATGTCGTGCGCCGTTCGTCTACGGAACGACACCAACCGAGGAGGCACGAGATGAAGTACCTCTTGTTGCTCTACGGCGACGAATCGGCGGAGCGGGAGCTGAGCGCGGAGGAGCGCCGCTCCATCGTCGAGGAGCACATGCGCTTTCATGCGCTGCTGCGCGAGCGCGGTGCGCTCGTTCAGGGCGAGCCGCTGGACGGCGCTGCCGGCGCCTTCAACGTCCGGCGCGGCAGCAGCGGGAAGCAGCTCGTGACCGACGGTCCCTTCACCGAGACGAAGGAGCAGCTCGGCAGCTTCTACGTCATCGAATGCGCCGGCCGGGACGAGGCCGTGGCGGTCGCGCGGGACGTGCCGGCGAGCCCGGGGCTCGTCGTCGAGGCGTGGCCGGTCGCCGGGATGTGACGACGCGGCGGGAACAGGCCGCCCTCCACTCTTCGGGACAACCGCACCATAGGACACCAGCGCACCCCCTCGTGCGGCACGTCCTCGACGAGGATCCTCTTGCCATGGACGTCGAGAAGCTGACCACAGAGCTTCGCAGCCTCGCTGGCGGAGCATCCGCGAACGGGCCGGCGCGGGAGCGCCGCAGCATCGTCCGTGTGCAGTGGCAGCTGGCCTTCGCCTACATAGTGCAGCCCCCCGCTGCCGCCTAGCTGACTCCCTCTCATCGTGAAGGCCGCCGTCCTCCCGGCGGCCTCCGCATGTCGGGGGTTCGGTAGATCGCACCCGCGTGATGCCTGCTGGCCACGTCCGACGCGGGCCGACCGCCTGACGACACGCCTGCCCTCCGACGGCGAGACACAGGTGCGCCGCATTTCGGCTGTGAGCGCTCGGTGGGACGCTGCCCTCGTGATGCAACGGACTGAGGAGGCACAAATGGCGAGCAAGCTGACACGCGAGCTGGACTTCCGTTCCACCGACGGTCTCGACGTGGCGTTGCTCTGGGATCCGGAGACGGACCGCCTCAAGGTGGCGGTCTTCGACGGTAGGAGCGGCGACGACTTCGAGCTCGAAGTCTCGAGCGACGAGGCAATGGACGTCTTCCATCACCCCTACGCGTACGCCGCGAGCAGCGGCGTTCACTTCCTCGCCGGTGTGCGAGTTCAAAGCGACCCCATCTACGCATAGCCACAAAGGAGCGGTTTTCAAATGTCCCCACTTCAGCGTTCGAACAACATCGCGGCCCGCATGGGCCGCTGGAGCGCGAGCCATTGGAAGACCGCGGTCTTCGGGTGGCTCGTGTTCGTGATCGCGGCGTTCTACATCGGAAACACCGTCGGCACGAAGAACATCAAGGACGACGACGCCGGCACCGGCCAGTCGCACAGGGCCGACCAGATTCTGAGGGACGGCTTCCCCAAGTCGGACGCCCTCACCGAGATCGTGCTCGTTCAGAGCTCGAGCAAGACAGTCAGCGATCCGCAGTTTCGCGCGACCGTCAATGACGTCATCGCGGCCGTCGAAGGCAACTCCGAGGTCACGAACGTCAAGTCGCCGCTCGTCCCGGCCAACCGTGACCAGGTCTCGAAGGACAGCCGCACCGCCATGGTCACCTGGGAGATGAAAGGCAGGTACGACCACGCCAAGACGAAGATCGACTCGATCGAAACAGCCGTTACCAAAGTAGGCGACCGCCACCCGGCGTTCTACGTCGGCGAAGCTGGTGCTGTCAGCTCCGAGAAGGCGATCGAGAAGATGTTCAGCGATCAGCTGAAGACGGCGGGCGAGCGATCGATCCCAATCACGATCATCGTCCTGCTCCTCGTCTTCGGCGCGTTGGTTGCAGTCGGCGTCCCGCTTCTGCTGGCGCTCTCGGGCGTCATCGCGACGGTCGGGCTCGTCGCGCTGCCGAGCCATCTGGTTCCGATGGACAACAACGTCAGCGCCGTGATCCTGCTCATCGGGCTCGCGGTCGGCGTCGACTACTCGCTCTTCTATCTCAAGCGTGAGCGCGAGGAGCGAGCCGCCGGCAAGGGATCGAGGGCCGCACTCGAAGCGGCGGCCGCGACCTCAGGGCGCTCGGTTCTCATCTCCGGCCTCACCGTGATGATCGCGATGGCAGGGATGATGTTCGCCGGCGACAAGTCGTACCTCGGCTTCGGAATCGCGACGATGATGGTTGTCGGCGTCGCGATGCTCGGCTCGCTGACGGTCTTGCCGGCACTCCTGTCGAAGCTCGGCGACCGTGTCGAGAAAGGGAAGATCCCCTACCTGCACCGGTTGCGGCGCGACAGCGGCGAGAACCGCTTCTGGAAGAGGATCCTTGCTCCAGCGATGCGCCGGCCGGGCATCGCAGCAGCCGTCGCAGGCGGTGCGCTGCTCGTGATGGCGCTGCCAGTCCTGAACCTCCACACGGCGCAGAGCGGTCTGAACGCCCTGCCGAACAGCGCTCCCACCGTGGAGACGATCAAGAAGATCGGCGACGCGTTCGGCAACGGCGAGGCCCAGATGACCGAGGTAGCGATCAAGGCCAACATCGACTCGCCCGCGACCCAGCAGGCGATCGCCGCTTTGAAGACTAAGGTCGAGGCCGCCCATCTCAGCACCGGGTCGATCGACGTCGAAGTGAATCCGTCCCACACCGTCGCACGGGTCGACATCCCGCTCGTCGGTGAGGGCACTGACAAGACGTCGAACTCGGCGCTCGAGACGCTCCGCAACGACATCCTGCCCTCGACCGTCGGCCAGGTCGGGGACGCCGAGTTCGCGGTCACCGGCCTCACGGCGGAATCGGTCGATCAGAACTCGCTGCTGAAGCAGAAGGCCCCGATCGTGTTCGGCTTCGTGCTCGTGTTCGCGTTCGGGCTCCTGCTGGTGACCTTCCGCTCGATCGTGATCGCGGCGAAGGCCGTCCTGCTCAACCTCCTCTCCGTCGGCGCGGCCTACGGCGTGCTGATCGCGGTCTTCCAGTGGGGCTGGGGGGAGAGCCTGCTCGGCTTCCAGGGCAACGGCGGGATCGCGTCATGGCTGCCGATCTTCATGTTCGTCATCCTCTTCGGGCTCTCGATGGACTACCACGTGTTCATCCTGAGCCGGGTCCGCGAGGCCTACGACCGCGGAATGAAGACGGAAGACGCCGTCGCGCACGGGATCACCACGACCGCCGGCGTCGTCACGAGCGCCGCGCTCGTCATGGTGGGTGCGTTCGCGGTGTTCGCGCTGATGCCGATCCTCGACATGAAGGAAATGGGCGTCGGCCTTGCCGCCGCCGTGCTGATCGACGCGACGATCGTCCGCGCGGTGCTGCTGCCGGCGACGATGAAGCTGCTCGGCGACGCCAACTGGTACCTCCCCAGCTGGCTCGAGTGGCTGCCTCGCCTCGACCATGAGCCGACCGTGAAGGAGAAGGCGCCCGAGGCAGCTCCGGCTCCCGCCAGCGCGTAGTCCTTCCTCTCTACATCCGACAGACGAAGCGCCCCGCCCCGCGGGGCGCTTCTCGTCTTGCGGTCTATCCGCCTTCGTGAAGGTATTGGCGTCTCTCGGCGCTCGTCAGCGAACGACGAACGTCGCTCTTCGCTCGGGCCAGCAGCTCGTCCGGCTCCGCGCACGCCGGACACGGGATGCGGTACACGAAATCGGCGTCCGCGCGGAGGAGGGCATCGCTGGAGGCGGAGAAGTCGAGCCCGACATCCGGGATGGGCGGCGCGTCGACCTCACTCGGCCTCGGAAGACCTCTGGGGAGATCGCTCCACGTCTCCACAGGCGCGCCGGTCCGCGCCTCCCAGACCCGCAAGGAGCCGTCGCTGCTGCGCGTGAGCAGCCACCGACCGTCGGGGCTGAAGGCGACGTGCGCCACGGGACCCTGATGTGCCCGCAACGTCGCGACTCGGCGTCCGGTGTCCAGGTTCCAGATGACCGTGAGGCCGTCGAAGCCGCCTGTTGCAACCAGTTTGTTATCAGGCGAGACTGCGACGTCCGCCACCGAATTGATGTAGCCGCGGAACGGCCGGCCGACACGGTGGCCGTCGGCGACGCGTAAGACGTTGACGGTGTTGTCCGCGGTGGGCTGAACGAATAGGCGCCCGTCGGGGGAGAGCCCGCACGAGTCGATGAGGACGGTTCGAGGCGGAAAGGTCTTCCCAATCCGGTGACTCGTGGCGGTGTCGATCACCTCGAACAAGCCCGCTCCTTTATTCGTGAAGACGAGAAGGCGACTGCCGTCGGCGCTGAAGCCGACTGCCGCAATGACAGATGCACCGAGCCGACGCCGCTCCATCCGTCCCACGTCGAAGAGCTCGACGCCGGCGCGCCTGGCAACCGCGAGCGTCCGGCCGTCTGGTGACAGCTCGACAGCGACGGGCTCGCGCCGGGTTCCGGGAACATGCAGCACTACGCGACCGCTCGCCGCCTCCCGCACCTCCGCCGTTCCGTCCGTGTACCCGACGGCGACACGACCGTTCGCCGACGACACCTCGGCAGCCTTCCGCGGCAGATCGACGAGAGCCGTCTCGGTCTGTCCTGACCAAACCCGAGTGGACTGGTCTCCGAGCTGCTGCACCGAGTCGAACGACCCGTCTCTGCGGAAGAGCGTCACGCCCATCGGCGGCTCGACGACCCTGCGGTCGTGAACCCAGTCTCGGATGCCCGAGCTGGTCACGAGGTAGGGCGCTGTCGGACCGAATGCGGTATGACCGAACCCGTTGGGCCGGTTGAGCATGAGCTTCGCGTCGCTGGTGCGCCACACCTGGACGTGGTCCTGAGTGAGGGTCGTGACGAACGCCGCCCCCCGCGGAGGGAAGGAGGCCGCGGCGATATCGATGTCGAAGGCATCGTCGTCTGCCGGTGGAACGTCGATGGTCGGCCCGCGCTTGCTTCCGGTCAGCGGATCCCAGAAGCGAACGGTCATGTCACGTCCTGCAGTCAGCGCGAGTTTTCTGTCGCTCGAAATGGCGGCGGCGGTGATATCCGCGCCATGGGGAAGGGTCGATCGGAGTGCACCCGTCCGCGCATCCCAGACCTGGGCGGCCGGCGAGTGTTCGTTCCACGTCACGACCAGGTCGCCGCGCGGTGCGAACGCCGCTGTCGCAACGTCTGAAAACGCGTGCGCGTCTCCGGCCTTCGCCGGCAGGACGACGGGCCGTCCCCCTGAACGAGCATCGACGATGTCGACCGGTCCGGCGCCCTGGACGATCAGCAGCTTGGAGTCGTCATTGCTGAACGCGACGGCGCGGATCTGTCCCTTCAAGGGCTCGGAACGCTTGTGCTCGAGGTCCCAAAGGAAACCTGTTCCAGTGGAAGTCGCGAACGCGAGCGCCGCCCGTTCATGGGCAAAGGCGAGCGTCCATGGCTCGCTCATGGGACGGGACGCGACTCGACGACCGGACGCAAGGTCGCGAATCACGAGCGTACGGCGGGGGCCGTGTACCGCCACGAGCCGTCCGTTCGGGGAGAGTCCCACCACTTTCGCATTTGGCTCGGTGTGAAGCCGAAGAGCCGGCTGCGCGACCGCTTCCCTGAGCGAAGCGATGGCCTCGGGCGTTTGAGCTCTCTCCATCGCCGCGATGGCAAGCAGGCGCGCGAGGTCGGGATCGCTTTTCGAGACGTCGCCACTCGATCTCGCGAGCTCTCGCGACTTGGCGAGATTCGACTCGTGCACTGCCCGATTCCGCTGCACATACGCGACAGCCGCCAGGGCCAGCGCAACGACGAGGAACGTCGTGACCGCGGCGATCGCGCCCCGTTGACGTCGCGTCGCGGCGCGACGGCTGGCCACCACGTAACGCGCATGAAGCGGTGCCGGAGGCGGCTCCTTACCCGACGCGCTCGCCAGGAAGTGTTCCGCGTCCGTGAGCGGACGGCCGCGGAGCAAGAGACCGCGGTCCTCGTTCCGCGCCTCCCAGGCGACCGCTCGCACCAGGAGGTCGGTGTGCGTCCGAAGCCAATCCAGGTCTGTGTCGAGTGCCTCTTCGACCGCGGCCACCTCTGCTCCGTCGGCGTCGCGGACGGCGATCCAGTTCAGACGGGCAAGCTCAGGTGCTACATCGGCTGGGTCGACGGCCCGGGCCAGCAAGGGCACGAGTCGCTTGCCGTTATGTACCGCATACTCGAGCTCGCGGCCGCATTGCTCTGAGTCGACGAACGCCGGGCTGAGAACAAATGCGACGGCGTCGGACGACTCTATGCCGGCATCAACCGCGCGCTCCCACTCCTCGGTGCCGCGGATGGCGTCGGTGTCGATCCACACTTCTCGACCGTGGCCGCGCAATGCCGTTGCCAAGCGCTCGACGACCCTTGTGTCCTCGCGGGCGTACGAGACGAAGACGCTTGCACTATCGCGCGAGGTGTCGGGTGCCGCCTGCTCGGCGGGCGTCTCCGACGGCATGCCCGGAGGATCGCACGGAGCGGTCCAATTAGGAACCCCTCAGGAGACAGGTCGCTTGGATTCGATCAGCGCGTCGCCGGGGTGTGGCGCATCGCTGTCCATTCGGCCTCCAGGGTCGCGATGTCGAGCCGCTCCGCGGCGTCGAGCGCTTTGCCGGCGCGCTTTGATGTCTTCCGGCCGAAGGCGCCGAGCAACAGCCACTTGCGTGTCAGTCGGGCGAGTCGCAGCTTGTCGTCGCTGAGCCTTGGTTGTCGCTTCGGTTGGAGGTACAGGTCGATCGCCAGCTTCTTCACGAGAACGGGATCACTGGGCGCGCCTGTCGCATGCTCGAGGCGATGCGCCACGAGCGACGCGATCACCTGAATCTCGCGCACGCCGGTCCGAACAGCCACACCCATGGAGACGGCAGTGGATCCGATCATCACCCACGGCACCTTCATGAAGCGAGCTCCGCGCGCGAGCCTGCGAATGATCGGTACTGCGAGCACGATCACCTTCTGGATGTCACCCCTGAGCGCCTCGCTATCGGCCTCACCCGCAAGGAGCTTCTTCCCTTCGGCAGCAGACGTTACGCGCTCGTCGATGAGCAACACGCGGTCGATTGCGCGAGTGACGAGCGCGTCGACGGCATGGATGAGCGCACCGCCCGCCTTCCAGGCATTGGCTCCCGCGCTCGCTCCTTTGGACGACGCCAGCGAGCGCATCGAACGGGCGCGATCCTTTAGCTGAGGGTTGATATTCGCTATTGCCGGCCTCGAGTAGCTGGTTTCGAGCTAATCGTCATCATGCTTTGGCCGAGTCGCGGCCTCGCCCGCGTCGCCTTCGAGCGAGATCGGATCGACTTCCCAGCCGAGCGAATCATGCGCATGGCGCGCGACCACGTTCCCCTCGGCGTCGACCTCCACGGTCTCAGCACGCACGGCCAAAGCCTCGTCGTCGGTGCGGTTGCCGTCGGCGTCGTAGAGGAACGTCTCGATTCGGGCCTCTGGCATCAGTTACTCCGCGAGTCGAAACGAGGCGGATGATGAGACTTTATCGGAGGCCCCGCCGCAACCGGCGCGGGATGTCGAGCCCGGGTCGGGACGACGGCCGGGAGCTCGTCGAGCTCGCGCTTCTGCTCATATCCTGGCGAGCTCGTGGGCCGGGTTGTGATCCGCGAGTTGGAGCTCACACGGTTGGAAGCTGGCAACGCGGAAGAGCCGGGCATCGATCGCCCGGCTCTTCAGATGCCTCACGCCTCTCGCTAGCCGAGCGGTCGGGTCAGCACGCCGCCGGCCGGGCTCGACGTCGTCACTTGGACGGTGAGGGCAGAGCTCTGCTGCACCTGCTTGACGAGGCTGCGATCCACGTTGGCGCACCCGCTGAGCCGAAGCGGCG